>CANKMT010000073.1 GCA_947482825.1 Betaproteobacteria bacterium
CGCCAAGCGGCTGTAAAAAAGGGGGCCAGGCTCAATTTTCTTCGCGAGAAAAAGCAGAAAAAGGGGCCACAGAAAAAGGGGCCAGGCTCAATTTTCGTTTAGGTCGGAGATCAACACCCGCCTGTGAAGAAAATTGAACCTGGCCCCTTTTTCGTTTCCGGCCCCGAAGGTAATTGAGCCTGGCCCCAATTAACCCGCTTGCGCGTTTTCCGCCAACGTCACACCGCCGGGGCAATCAGCTCGCGAAAATACGGATCGAGGTACCGCATTTCGAATTCTCCGCGTTCGAAGAAGCCGATGATCTTGTTGTAGACGGCCATCGGCTTGGCGCGAATGCGGTATCCGTTGATGCGCAAAAAAGCATCCATTGCGGCGAAAGCGACACGCTTGTTGCCATCCACGAATGGATGATTGATGGCAATGCTCTCGAGCAACGCGCAGGCTTCCTGGACGATATCCTCGTAGTACCCGCTTTGCGGCCGGAACAGCGCGGACTCCAGCGCGCCCATGTCCCGCACGCCGTGCGAGCCGCCGAACAGGTCGATCAACTGGCGGTGCAAATCAAGCGCATCGACTACGGTAAGGTAGTCACGCGGGGCCGCCACGCGCTACTTCGCCAGTTTGCGGTACAAGGGCTCGAATTCGCGCACGCTGTCCTGAAACGCGGCGAGCACATGCTTGCGGGCCCGTCCTGTTTGCTTCTTTTCCAGGAAATCGCGCATGGCCTCGTCAAGCAAGGCCTGGAATTGACGGCCTTCGCTCTTTGCCAGTGCCTTGAATGCCGCAAGCACTTTCGGATCCGCCTGAGAGGCGAACTTGATCTTTTCCGATTCGGCGATACCCATAGTCCGGCTCCGTCATGAACTATCTTGATAGATCATGATAGCAGGAATTCGTGCTTTCTCCCGACGGCATGCAGTGCTGCCGGCCGCCACCGGCGGGCGCTGCGCCCGCCGGTGCAGCAATCGCGCCCGCCGCCGTTACTGGCCCATCACCTCGCTGAACCCGTTCCACTGCTTGCCGTCGAACTGGATCAGCCGCACTGACTGGATCGGGGCGAAGTCGGTGGCGCTGGTGTTGATCTTGATGCCCGGCAGCATCCCGGCCGGCGAGAAGTCCTTGAGGCTCGCAGCCTGCTTCATCACGTTCTCACGCGTCAGGTTGTCGCCGGCCTGCTTGAGGACCTGAACCAGTGTTTGTCCAACCACCCAGCCGTAGAAGTTGGATGCGTCGGTCAGGTCCCCGCCCGGGTAGTACTTCTTCATGAACGCGGTCCAGTCGATGACGTCCTTGTCCTTCTCCCAGGCCTTGTCGGTCGGGTCCTTCAAGTACTGCGTCGAGATCAGCCCGACCGACTTGTCCAGCCCCGCCGGCGTCAGCACCGAGCCGATGGAAGCCGAAACGTTGTTGAGGTAATGCACCGGCTTCCACCCGCTGTCGAAGGCCTTGCGGATGGCCTGCGCGGCGAACTTCGGCGTGGTGATGTTGAAGAACACATCGGCGCCGGAGGACTGGAGCTGCACCATCTGCGAGTCGACGGTCGGATCAGCAACCTCGTAGGAAACCTCCTTGACGATCATGCTGACCTTGGCGCCCAGCCCGTCCTTGAAGCCCTTGAGGTAGTCCTTGCCGTAATCGTCGTTCTGGTAGAGCACGGCGATCTTCGCGTTCGGCTTGGTTTTCAGGATGTGCTGGGCGTAGATCGTTGCTTCGTCCTGGTAGTTGGGCTGCCAGCCCATGGTCCAGGGGAAGTTCTTCGGGTCGTTCCACTTGGTCGCGCCGGTGGCCACGAAGAGCTGCGGCACTTTCTTGGAGTTCATGTACTTGTGGATCGCCGAGTTCGGCGGGGTGCCCAGGGGCTGGAACAGCAGCAGCACTTCGTCCTGCTCGACGAGTTTCCTCGCCATCTCCACCGTCTTGGGCGGGCTGTAGCCGTCGTCGAGGCTGATGTAGTTGATCTTGCGGCCGTTGACGCCGCCATCGTCATTGACCTTCTTCAGGTAGGCGCCAATGGTCTTGCCGATGGTCCCGTAGGCGGATGCCGGCCCGCTGTAAGGGTTGATGTTGCCGACCTTGATCTCCTTGTCGGTCGCGCCGGGATCGTACTTCTTCTGGGCGAGCGCAAGCGGGGACGCCAGCGCGAGGGCAAGCAGGGCTGCAATTGGTGCGAGCACGTGTTTCATTGGGATGCCTCCTTCGTTTTGAGTGACGACTCTGTAATGGTCGAGCCTGGACCTCCAGTTTGCGCCTTACGCCCGAAGCGCGCCAAGAGCATGCGGATGGCCCCGTTGATTCCGAACGGCATGGCGTAGACAAACCCGATCATGAAAATCCCGAAAATCGCCCAGGGCGCGGCTTTCGACAGCTCGTCGGCGATGTTGGGGATGAACTGGATGAAGATCGCGCCGTAGATTGCGCCGGGGATCGAGGCCAGGCCGCCGATGACGATGCCGACCAGGAAGACGATCGACAGGAAGATGTTGAAGCTGTCGGGCGCGACGAACTGGACCGCGATCGCGCCCAGCGCGCCCGCAATGCCGGTATACAGGGCCGAGACGCCGAAAGTGAGCGACTTGTAGATCGATGTGTTGACGCCCATGGCCTCGGCGGCGACATGGTGGTCGCGAATCGCAATCAGCGCCCGGCCGATCCGGCCCCGAAGCAGGTTCCACGCAAACAGGAACATCAACAGCATCACCACGAGCGTGAAAAAATACAGCCACTGATCGGGGTTCAGCGGCAGCCCGAACGGCGCGTCCGGCTTGGTGATGACGATGCCCTGCACGCCGCCGGTCCATTTTTCGAGGTGGTGATACTTGAGCAGTTGCGGCATCGACACGCCCAGCGCGAAAGTCGCGAGCGCAAGATAGATGCCCTCCAGACGCAGCGCAGGCAGTCCGAACAGGAATCCCACCACCAGGCAGACCGCTCCCGCGATCGGCAACGTCGCCCAGTAGGGAAAGCCGAACTTGTCCATGAGGATGGCGGCAGTGTAGGCGCCGATTGCATAGAAGGCCCCGTGGCCGAGCGAGATCTGGCCGTTGTAGCCGGTGAGCAGGTTCAGGCCCAGCAACGCGATTGCATAAACGAGCACGAGCGTGAACTGGAAGACTCGGTAGTTGCTGACCAGGAACGGCAGGGCGCAGGCCACCAGCACGAGCACCACGAGGAAGATGAGCTTGTTCCTGCTCATACGCGGCTTACGTTGACTTTGCCGAAGAAGCCGGAGGGCTTCACGACAAGCACGCCGATGATCAGCACCAGCGCCACGGCAAGCTTCAGTTCATTGCCGATCACGAACGCGCCAAGCACGTTTTCCAGCACCCCGACGAGGAACCCGCCGAAGACCGCGCCGCCCGGGCTGTCGACGCCGCCGACCAGCGCTGCTGCAAAGGCGTAAAGGAGGATGCCGCCCATCATGTTCGGGTCGAGAAACACGATCGGCGCCACCATCATGCCTGCGATCGAGCCGATCGCTGCGGCCAGGCCCCAGCCCAAAGCAAGCATCCATCCGACGCGGATCCCGACCAGCTTGGCCGAGACCGGGTTCTGGGCGGCGGCGCGCATCGCCAGTCCCAGCGGCGTGAAGCGGAAGAACGAAAACAGCAGAAGCAGGACCACGAGCGTGATGCCGATCGCGCCGATCTGGTGGGAGGACACAAACTTGTTGCCGAAGAGCGGCGCGGTGGGGAAGGGGCTCGGGAACGTCTTGATCGTGTAGGTGTAGATCCAGCCGGTCACGCTGTTGAGAATGACCAACAGGCCGATGAACACAACCACCACCGACAGGACGGGGGCGTTTTCAACCGGCCGGATGATGACGCGCTCGATGACGACTCCGAGCACGAAGGACAGGCTGACCGTCAGGAAGAAGGCGGCCCAGTAACCGAAGCCGGCATTGATCATGCTCCATGCAAGGTAGGTGCTGAACATCGCCATTTCGCCTTGCGCGAAATTCAGGTGGTGGGTCGCCTGGTAGATCATCACCAGGGCGAGCGCGACGCTTGCATAGATGCCACCGGTCGCGAGCCCGGCGAAAACCTGCTGGAGTAGGGCGTCCACGTTTTCCCCTTGCCTAGTAACCCAGGTACGAGCGGCGCACCGCTTCGTCCTGCTTGATTTCTTCGGCGCTGCCCGACAGGACGACGCGCCCGGTTTCGACCACGTAGGCCCGGCTGGCGAGGTCGAGCGCCATGGCGGCGTTCTGTTCGACCAGCAGGATGCTGGTTTTCTCCTTCCGGTTGATGGTGCGCATGATCTCGAAGATCTCGCGCACGATGAGCGGCGCGAGACCGAACGAAGGCTCATCCAGCAGCAGGAGCCTGGGACGCAGCATGAGCGCGCGCGACACCGCCAGCATTTGCTGCTCGCCGCCCGAAAGTGTTCCGGCCTGCTGGTGGCGCCTCTCCTTCAGGCGCGGGAAGTACCCGTAAATGCGCTCGAAATCTTCCTCGACCCCCTTTCGATCCTTGCGCACGTAGGCGCCCAGTCGAAGGTTTTCCTCGGTCGAGAGGTTGACGAAGGTGCCGCGGCCATCGGGCACATGCGCTATGCCCAGGCGCACCACGTCTTCGGTCGCCTTGCCGTCGATACGCGAGCCGGCAAAGCTGACTTCACCCTGCGTGTCGACCATTCCGCACAAGGCCCGCAGCGTCGTGGTCTTGCCGGCGCCGTTGGCGCCGAGCAGGGCCGTGATCGACCCTTCCTCCAGGCTGAAGTCGATTCCGTGCAACACCCGGGTCGTGCCATAGGCTGCGTGCAGGTTCTTAACGTCGAGGAGCGCCATCACTGTGCGTCGCCGAGGTAGGCCTGGATGACTTCTGGATGCTTCTGCACCTCGGCCGGCGTGCCTTCGGCGATCTTGCGGCCGAAATTGAGGGCCACGACCTTGTCCGACACGCTCATGACCAGGCTCATGTGGTGCTCGACGAGCAATACCGTGACATGGAGTTCGTCACGGATATGGCGGATCAGCGCGCCGAGGGCCGAGACCTCCTCGTGGTTCAGGCCGCTGGCGGGCTCGTCGAGGAGCAATAGCTTCGGCTCGCTAGCGAGTGCGCGGGCGAGCTCGACGCGTTTTTGCGTGCCGAACGGCAGGTCCGACACACGGGCCTGCGCCACGCCTCCGAGCTCGAGGAAAGCGATGAGTTCACCCGCTTTCGCGGTCGACGCGATTTCCTCGAGAGGAACCCTGGGGAGGCGAACCGCGTTGGCAAAGAATCCGCTGGAGGTGCGGCTATGGCATCCCAGCATCACGTTGTCCAGCACCGACATGGTGCGAAACAAAGCGAGATTCTGAAACGTGCGGCCGATGCCGGCCTGTGCTATCCCGTGGCGCGGAATCGAAAGGAGGGGACTGCCATTGAAATCGATCTTGCCGGTGTCGCACGGGTACAGACGCGACAGGCAGTTGAACAACGTCGTCTTGCCGGCGCCGTTGGGACCGATCAGGCCGACGATCTGTCCGGAATGGACGTCGAACGAGATGCCGTCCAGCGCGACGATGCCGCCAAAGTGCACCGAGACGTCGTTGACCGCGAGCAGGCATTTGCCGTTTTTCGTGTCCCCCTGCATCCGCCCTCCTGTGGCCGCAGCCCCCTCACTGAAAGGGTTCGCGTGCGCCGGATTGTAGCCGAGGAAATTTTTCGCGTTCCGCAAGAATGCATGACGCGGTGCCGCATTTGCGCAGACGCGTCAGCCGCGGATTCTCGGGCGTACCGCCGGTCCTTTCAGCTCGACCATGTTGCCGTCCGGATCGGCGAAGTAGATCGACGGCCCGTAGCCGGCGGCGCCATAGCGTTCCTTCACGTCGCCTGGCTCGATGCCGTAGCGTGCGAGCCGGCGTTTGAGTGCGGCCGGGTCGAAAGGCGCGACTTGCACCGCGAAGTGATCGAGGTTGATGCCCTTTTCGCGTGGCTTGCGGCCCGGCACCAGGTCGAGCAGCGATTCGCCTATGCGAAGCTGGACGATGCGGGGTGTCTGCAACTCCCTTTCGATTCTCGCCCCGAGGACCTTCTCGTAGAAATCGATGCTCGCGGCGAGGTCGGTCACGCGCAGGACCAGGTGGTCGAGGCCGAGCACCGTGTTCGGGGGCGCAGCCTTATTTTTGCGGGTCATGGGAGCAGCCATAGAACAAGCGTAACCCGCCGGTCGCCGCCGGTCGAGGCCAGTCGGCTAAACTCCCGGCGCGGCACTAGAGGCCGCGACAATTCGGGAGGCACAGGATGGGAGCAATTGCTGGGAGCATTCGAAGCGCCGTTGCGCTTATGGCGATGGCCGCGTCTCTTGCCGCTGCGGCGCAGGCGTACCCCTCAAAGCCGGTTCGGATCATCGTGCCTTTCCCTCCGGGCGGGACCACCGACCAGGTCGCACGCATCGTGCAGGCGCGGTTTTCGGAGTACCTCGGCCAGCAGATCCTCATCGAGAACAAAGGCGGGGCAGGCGGCTCGATCGGCGCGTCCGAGGCCGCCAAGTCGGCGCCCGACGGCTACACACTGCTGATGGTATTCGACACCCACGCCGTCAATCACCATCTCTACAAGCAGGCCCCGGATATCTTCAAGGCCCTCGAGCACATCAGCCTCATGACGACTTCGCCGAGCATGCTGGTGGCCGGCACCGCATTTGTCCCGTCCTCGCTCAAGGACGTCATCGCCGCAGCCAAGGCTGCGCCGGACGCGGTGACCTACGGCTCGGTAGGGGCGGGCAGTTCGAATCACCTCGGCGCTCTCCTGCTTCAGCAGGCCGGGGGCGTCAAAATGGTTCATGTGCCTTACAAGGGTGGCGGACCCTTGGTCCAGGCGCTGCTGGGCAACCAGGTCAACATCAGTTTCGTGTCCTCGCCGCTGATCCTTCCTCACGTCAGGGGCGGCAAGGTCAAGGGCCTGGCGGTGGGCGGCAGGCAACGCCTTGCGCAACTGCCCGACCTGCCGGCGATCGCGGAAACGTATCCGGGACTGGAACTGCTCTCGTGGTTCGGGCTGCTTGGGCCGGTCGGCCTGCCGCGCGACGTTTTCGCGCGCATCCATAGGGAAATCGTGCGGACGCTGAATGCGCCCGAAGTCCGCCAGCGCCTCACGGAAGGCGGGTTCGAAGTGGTCGGCGGTTCGCCGGAGGAGTTCCTCAAGTTCGTCCAGGGCGAGTCCGAGAAGCTCGGGAAGGTCATCCGCGACAACGGCATCAAGGTCGACTGAATGAAGCGTTTCGATTACACCGGCTTGCCGATGCGCGTCGTTTTTGGCGCAGGAAGCATTCAACGCCTCTCCGCTGAAGTCGAGCGCCTCGGTGCCAAACGCGCCCTTGTGCTCTCGACGCCGGGACGCAGCGAAAGCGTGGCCGAGGTGGCAAGGAGCCTCGGATCGAAACTGGCCGGGATCTATGCGAAAGCCGTGATGCATGTGCCGGTCGAGGTCGCTGCCGACGCGCGCCGGGTGGCGCTGGAACTTGGCGCCGATTGTTGCATCGCCGTCGGCGGTGGCTCGACCACGGGACTGGGCAAGGCTATCGCGCTCACTTCGGGCCTGCCGATCATCGCGGTCCCCACGACCTATTCGGGATCCGAGATGACGACCATTCTCGGCATGACCGAAGGCGGCCGAAAGTCAACTTTGCGCGACCCCAAGGTGCTCCCGAAGACGGTCCTCTATGACCCGGAGCTGACGCTGGGCTTGCCGAGCGCGCTTTCTGCCGCAAGCGGGATGAACGCCATCGCACACTGTGTCGAGGCGCTCTATGCGGCCGACGGCAACCCGATCAACTCGCTTCAGGCCGAGGAGGGCATCCGCGCGCTGGCCTCGGCCCTGCCGCGCGTGATGAAGGCGCCGCGAGACGTCGATGCGCGCTCCGACGCCTTGTACGGCGCATGGCTGGCCGGGGTTTCGTTCGCGACCACGGAGATGGGACTGCACCACAAGCTGTGCCACGTGCTCGGCGGCACTTTCGGCCTCCCGCATGCCGAGACTCACAGCATCGTCCTGCCCCACGCGGCCCGGTACAACCGCGATGCCGCGCCCGAGGCGATGGCCCGGATCGCCCGGGCGCTCGGCGTCGATGACGCGCCGCAGGGCCTGTACGACCTTGAGGTGGCGTTGGAGCTCGAGATGCGCTTGGCCGGGATCGGGATGCCGAAGGAGGGCCTGGAGAAGGCGGCGCGCATCGCTACCGAAAGCCCCTACCCGAACCCGAGTGAGGTCGGGTATGCGGGCGTGTTATCTTTACTTAATCATGCCTACGAAGGCCGCCGCCCGGTTGGTTGAAACCCAGGCGATTGAAACCTCGGCGCCTGACCTTTGGGCGCCTGCCCCCTCCAAGCCGGGACCGAAATGAAGTTCTACCTCGTCGACGACGACCCCGACATCCTGGCGCTGCTCAAGATGGTGCTCGTCAAGGCCGGGCCACACGGTCGACACGAACGAATTCAGCCAGCAGGCGCTCAAGGAAATTCCCGGCGCGCGACCGGATTGCGTCATCACCGACCTGATGATGCCGGAGATGGACGGCTTCGAGCTGTGCCGCGAGCTGCGCCGCCGTCCCGAACTGCAGTCGATGAAGATCATCGTGCTGTCGGCCAAGTCGTACGACTTCGACCGCCGCCGCGCGCGGGAACTGGGGGCCGACGTCTACATCGTCAAGCCTATCGTCACCGATACGCTGCTTGCGTCGATCGACGAGTTCGTGTCCGAAAAGATGACCCTGACCTACTGGGGCGTGCACGGCACGATGCCGGTGCCGGGACCGACCACCCTGCGGCGCGGCGGCAACACGCCGTGCTTGTCCATCGAGATCGGCGGCGAGCCGCTGTATATCTTCGACTGCGGATCGGGAATCAAGCAGCTCTCGGACCACATCATGCGCTCGGGGCAGCAGCGCTTTTCGGGGCGCATCTTCATCTCGCACACGCACTGGGATCACATCAATACGGTGCCGTTCTTCGCGCGGCTCTACGTGCGTGGCAATCAGGTCGAGATCTACGGCCCCTACCAGGGCGACCTCACGATCGCGCGCGCCATCGCGGCGCAAATGGAAGGCGTCTATTTCCCGGTCACCATCCGCGAGTTCGGCGCGCACCTCGTGTTTCGCGACCTGCGCGAGGAAACGCTCGATTTCGGGCTGGTCAAGATCGACACCATGCTGCTCAAGCACCCGGGCTCGTGCCTGGGCTACAAGATCCGCTGCCACGGGCACTCGATCTGCTACATCACCGACAACGAACTCTACCTGCCGAGCGACCCGCGGCGCGACCAGCGCTACCTCGACCGCCTGACCGAGTTCGTGCGGGGCGCGGACCTGCTGATCACGGACACCACCTACCGCGACCACGAATACCCCTCCAAGGTCGACTGGGGCCATTCATGCGTCAGCGAAGTCGCCGACCTCGCGGCGCGCGCCGAGCTCAAGCGTCTGCACCTCTTCCACCACGATCCCGACCGGTCCAACGACGACATCGACCGCAAGCTCGACGAAACCCGCGTGCACCTCTCGCGCCTCGGCAGCAAAGTCGAATGCGACGCCCCGGCCGAAAAGTCGAAAATCGTCCTTTAATTAAATGGGGCCAGGCTCAATTTTCCACCGCGACCGCCGCATCTTGACCGTGCGTGCGGAAAATTGAGCCTGGCCCCATTTAATTTGACCGTGCGTGCGGAAAATTGAGCCTGGCCCCATTTAATTGCCATTTAATTGCCCGCTTTGCGGCGAAGCCAACCAGTGCGCGATGGCAAGCGGATCGACGGGTTCGCCCTGCTGGTGCCAGACGGAAGAATTCAGCGCGACCCTGCTTTCGCGCGTGCCCGAAGAGGCCAAGCGAAATATCTGCATCTGCCAAAAGTGTGTCCGCGAGTCGCAGCAGGTGAATGCTGCGCAGTCTGACGCCCCAGGATAGTTTCCGCCTCGGGCCGAGGGCGGGTTCCGGTCCTTATTGCCTGCGCAGGCTCGGCAGGCCGATCCCGGCGGCTTCGAATCCGCCGTCCACTGCGAGGGTCTGCCCGTTCACGTAGCTTGCCGCGTCGCTGCACAGGAACCATACGGCCGCGGCAATTTCCTCTTCCAGCCCGTAGCGGTTGAGCGGGATCGTGGCGTGGTAATCGGCGCGAATGTCTGCCGTGTGCACCTGCTTGGCCATGGCCGTGTCCACCGGGCCGGGCGCAACGAGGTTCACCCGGATGCCGGCATTGCCCAGTTCCGCGGCCTGCTGGCGGGTGAGGTGCGCAAGCGCTGCCTTGCTCGTGCCATAGGCCACGCGCAAGGTGCTTGCGCGCACGCCGGAGATCGAGCCGATGTTGACGATGGCGCCGCCGGTGTTCTCGAGCATGATCGGCGCGCAGGCCTGCGCGAACAGGAAGGGTCCGGTGAGGTTCACGGCCAGGACGCGGTTCCACTCCTCGAGCGTGGTTTGCAACAGGGGCTTGAAGACCGCGATGCCGGCGTTATTCACCAGCGCGTCGATGCGGCCGAAGCGCGCTTTGACTTCAGCCACTGCGGTATCCACCTGGCGCGGATCGGCGACGTCGCAGACGATCGCAAGCGTATCGTCGCCGAGCGTCGAGTCCGCCTTCGCCAGTTCCCCGGCATCGATGTCGATCAACGCGACTCGATACCGCTCTTCGAGGAATCGCTTGGCGATTGCGAGACCAATGCCGCGAGCGGCCCCGGTCACGATTGCAACCTTCTGATGTGTGCTCATGACGCGATTATTCCACCGATCTGGCTCAGGCGGCCGATTGCGCCCTGCCGACCTCTTCGGTGTCCTCGACGCGGCTCACGACCAGGAAATACCATGTGATCAGGACGCTGCCAGTCACCATGCCGGCGCACGCCGCCACCCAGAACCCCGGTGCGCCGAGGGCCGGCCGCGCAGCTGTCCCAAAAGCCAGCGCATAGCCGCCGCCGAGCCCTATGCCCCAGAGGGCGACAAGATTGCATAGCATCGGAACAACCGTCTTCTTGTAGCCGCGCAAGGCGCTCACCGCGATGGCCGACGTCGCGTCGAACAAGTGATAGCAGGCCACGAAAGCGAGCAAGGTGACCGCCACTGCGTGGACCTGTGCATCGCGGGTGTAAAGCCCGGCGATCGTTTCGCGTCCCAGCCACACCGCGAGGGCCACGCAGCAGGCAATGCCGAATCCGCCGCCGATGCCCATCAGTCCGGTCAGGCGCGCACGGCGCAGGTCGCCCGCGCCGATTGCTTGCCCGACCAGAACGCCCGCGGCGCTCGACATCGCAAGGGGCATCATGTACATCAGCGCGGCGAAGTTCGCGGCGATCTGATGCCCGCCGGAGCTCACCGTGCCCAGCCGCGCGATGAAGAGTGCCATGAAGGTGAACGAGGTCACATCGACGAGGAAGGTGAACCCGATCGGCAGCCCGATCTGCAGCAGGCGAACCTGCTCGCGCCAATTGGGCCACGACCAGCGCGAGAACACTCCATAGCGGCGATAGCCCGGGTACGACCAGCAAAACGCCCAGCCGGCCAGCGCGGTGATCCACGCAATGATCGTAGTGGAGTACGCGCAACCGGGCCCGCCAAGCGCCGGCATACCGAGGTGCCCGTGCATGAACACGAGATTGAGCGGGATCTTGAGGCCAAGTCCCACGAGATTGAGAACCATGATCACGCGCGGCATCGAGACCGCGGTGCTGAACGAGTAGAACACGCGGAACATCAGCATCGCCGGCACGCCGAGCGCGATCACGCGCAGGTAAGCGCGCGTCTTGACCTCGACCTCCGGGCGCACCTGCGCCAGCGCGAGGAACGGATCCGGAAAGTAGATCAGCACGAAGGCAACAGCCGTGAGGAAGGCACCCAGCCAGATGCTTTGCCTCACTTCTTCGCCGATCGCGGCGAACCTGCGCGCCCCGTAGAGCTGCGCCACCACCGGAGTCAGCGCGATCAGCACGCCCATCAGCGTCACGAACACGCTGATGTAGATGCTCGCGCCAACCCCCACCGCAGCGAGGTCTTCGGCCGAAAGGCGCCCGGCCATGATCGTGTCGATCACGCCGTTGATCATCACCGCCAGCTGGGCGATGAGCACCGGCCAGCCGAGCTTGATGATGTCCTTGAAGATGGCTGAAAACATGGACTTTTGATTCGTCAGATTCAACAACGACGGGGCCCGCAGGCCAACCGAATTTCCGGATCAGGAAAACAAAAGGTTAACGGCCGCCCTGCACGAGGGCCGCCGCCCAAGCAAGGATATCGGGAATGGCGGCTTTGGGCGCGCCCAGGTGGCTTGCTTCCGGCTCGACGAAGCGGTGGTGCGGATTCGGCGGCAGTTGACCGTAGTAGTAAGTCGAACTCTTGCGCAGCGCCGGATAGTCGCCGATCGGGGAGACCCACAGCACGGGCACTCGCGCGGGAAATTCGCGCAGGCTCCGGTTCATGCTCATCGCGCCGGCCGGGTCGAACCAGGTCACATAGGCCGAGGGTGGAGACACGACGGTGAAGTTCCGGCGGCTGCCCTCGTAGTCGTCGAGGCGCTGCTTCTCTGCGCCCTTTCCTTCGGCCACCAGCCGCCGGGCACGCGCGAGCGACTCGCCCACCTGCTCCAGGTAGATCCTGCCATCCACGCTGCCACCCGGCGCAATCGCAACGATCCCGTCCACCGGATACCTGGAAGCAAAGTGGAGGGCGAACGCGCCGCCCTGGCTGTGGCCCATGACGAACACCCTTGCCGCGCCCTTGGCCTTCAATCCGGAAATTGCTGCCTCGACCTGCTTGTCGGCCTGCTCGGTATCAACATCGTAATTGCGATTGCCGGACCACGGCATTTCCAGGTTGGCGACCAGGTACCCCCTGGCCTCCAGGCCCTCGGCCAGATCGGACACGAATCGCGTGGGCGAGCCGCCCTTGCCGTGCATGACGACTGCGCCCAGCAATGGGGGCTGCGCCAAAACCGGCTCGGTCATGGCGGCGATCGCGAACAGCGCGAGCAGAAAGATGGACAGCCGGGCCATGCTCGGGATGCTCGGCGCAACCGCCCGGGCTCCGGTCGGCGTGTCCTCGACTACGACGCAACGTCCGGGAGAAACGCCGAGCCGGCGAATCGCATCCTCGACACAAATGACCAGGTCAAAAGCTTCTCTCACGTACTGGTACCGATCCACGGACTGACAGGAGAGTCAATATCCACGGGCAAGTCTAGAAATAAAAGTTCAAGAAATGCCGCCATCCCCGCGCTATCCGGCCTTGCCGAACTCCTTGTCCTGCAGTGAGCGCCATTGGATCTTTCCCGACGGCGTGCGCGGCAAGGCGTCGATGAAGTCCACCTTGCGCGGCACCTTGTAGGCTGCCATCTTCGTGCGCATCCACTCGATGATTTCCGCGCCGGTGGTCGCCGCCGCTTCGGCCTTGAGCACAACCACCGCCTTGACCGTTTCGCCCTTGCGCTCGTCGGGCGAGGCGATGATGCAGCACTCCTTGATCGCCGGGTGCTGGTACATGGCGGCTTCGACCTCGGCCGGCCAGACTTTGAGGCCGGCTGCGTTGATCATGCGCTTCAACCGGTCGGAGATGAAGTAGTAGCCGTCTTCGTCCATGCGGCCAAGGTCGCCGGTGCGGAAGAACGGCTTGCCTTCGCCGGGGCCTTCGATGGCGACCCAGGACTCCCGGTACGCTTTTTCCTTTTTCCAATAGCCGGTCAGCATCTGCGGGCCGCGCACGACGATCTCGCCCGATTCGCCCGGCGCCAGCACCTTGAAAGTCTCGGGGTCGACGATGAACGATTCGGTGTCGAAAGCCGGCACGCCGAGGCACTGCTTCTTCGGCCTTTGCGGAGGATTCATATGGGTCTGCGAGATGGTCTCGGTCATCCCATAGCCCTCGATGTAGTCGACACCGCAAAGATCCCGCAACTTTTGCGCGATGGCTTCCGGCATCGCGGCGCCGCCGCCGAACATCCATTTCAGCGACGACACGTCGTGCTTCATCGCTTCGGCATTCGAAAGCAGGTCGATGGTCATTGTGGGGACGTTGTCCCAGTGGGTGCAGCGATAGCGCTCCACGATCTGCGCTGCGCCCACAGGGTCCCAGCGCTGCTGGATCGCCATGGTGCCGCCGGCCTGCACGGTCGACAGCAGGCTGTGCACCAGGCCGGTGACATGAAAGAACGGCGCCGTGGCGAGCGCCACGGTCTGGGCCGTGATGTGCTTCCAGAGCATCGCGCCCTGGACGTTGTGGAGGATCGTCGCATGCGTGTGCATGCAGCCCTTGGGATGCCCGGTGCTGCCTGACGTGTAGGGCATGAGGCACAAGTTGTTCGGATGTGCCCTCGAGGGAACCGGCACCCGGCCTGCGGCAAGAGCGGCCTTCCAAGCCTCGCTCCCGGCTAGCAGCAGGTGCTCGAGCGCCAGCCCGGCGAAATGCGCCGCGACTTCCTGACCTGCGATCGCTACTCGCGCGTCGCTGTCGGCGATGTAGTGCGCCAGTTCGCCGGCAAGGTTGGCCGGGCTGACCGGCACGACCACCGCGTCGATCCGCAATATCGCGTAAAGCGCGACGACAAAATGATCGCTGTTCTGCAGGTCGACCAGCACGCGGTCGCCGGGACGGACACCGCAAACCTGCTGCAGGTGGCCGGCCAGCGCCTCCACCCTGGCAAGCGCATCGCGGTAGGTCAGCGTTGACCCTTGGAAATGCAGCAGCGGCTTATCCGGGAATCGGCCTGCCGAGGCTTCGAACATTGCATGCAGCGTGGCCTGCGGGGGCGGCAGGGTGTGCGGCAGGCCGGGCGGCCAGAAGGCGAAGTGGCGGGGTGTCATGGCGCGAAAGTATATAGGGCGAAACTGCGTGATCCGCGGCAAGTGATTCCGATATGCTCTTCGCCACAACAAGACGAGCGAGGAGACAGCTTGATGAAGTCCGTAGATCAACCGGCGGTTCGGCGATTGCAGATTCCAAAAGCCTGCCTGCAGTTCGCCGCAGCCCTTTGCCTGGCGGCCTGCGGGCAGGGCGCGTTTGCGCAAGGCTACCCTTCGGGCCCTGTGCGGATGCTGATCCCGTTCGCGGCGGGCAGCGCCACCGACGTCTATGCGCGGCTGGTCGCCAAGCACCTCACAGACGAATTCGGCCAGCAGTTCATCGTCGAGCCCAAGCCCGGCGCCAACGGCTCGATCGCAGCACAGCAGGTGGCCAAGTCCAGGCCCGACGGCCTCACCTTGTTCTTCACCACCAACACCACCCATGCGGCCAATCCCAGCCTCATGAAGCAGATGACCTACGACCCGGTGAAGGATTTCGAGCCGATCACCAAGATCGGCGGCATTGCGTTCTTCGTCGCAGTCAGCGCAGCCTCGCCCTACAAGACGGTGCCGGACATCGTCGAGGCTGCCAGGACTCAACCGGGCAAGATCTCCTACGGCTCGGGCAACAGCGTCGGGATCGTCGCAGGCGCGACGCTGCAGAAGATGACCGGCACCCAGATGACCCATGTGCCCTACAAGAGCACCCCGCAGGCGCTGGTCGATGTGGTCGGAGGACAGGTGACGTTCCTGCTGGTCGACCTCTCGGTGAGCCGGCCGCATCTCCAGTCCGGCCGGGCAAAGCTCCTCGCGGTGGCGACGCTCAGGCGCTCGCCGCTTGCGCCCGAGATCCCGTCGATGGATGAACTCGGTTACAAGGGATTCGACATCCCGGCGTGGTTCGGTCTGTTCGCCCCATCGGGAACGCCCAGGGACATCGTCGCGCGCCTGAATGCGGAGATGGTCAAGATCATGGCCCGTCCCGATGTGAAGCAGCAACTCACCACGATGGGCATCGACGCATTCACGAGCACGCCCGAGGAACTGGGCGACTACGTGAAGAGCGAGATCCAGAAGTGGGCGCGCCTGGTCAAGGACGCCGGCATCCAGCCGGAATAGGGCGAAGCGCCATGCTCGACGGAGTGAAAGTCCTCGACCTGTCGCATGTGCTCGGCGGCCCGTTCGCCGGCCAGTTGCTCGCGCAACTTGGCGCCGAGGTCATCAAGGTGGAGCCGCCCGAGGGCGACTACTCGCGCACCGTGCCGCCGCATTGGTTCGAAGGCGATTCGTCGTTCTTCCTTTCGTGCAACCGCGGCAAGAAATCGGTCGTCCTGAACCTCAGGCAGCCGGAGGGCAAGGAGGCGCTCTACGGCCTCGTCAAGGTGGCGGATGCGGTGATCTACGGCTTCGCGCCGGACGTGCCCAAGCGGCTCGGCATCGACTTCGATTCGCTCGCTGCGATCAATCCGCGCATCGTCGTGGGCGAGCTGATCGGGCTGCACGACCAGCCGCCGTATTCCAAGGCGCCGTCTTTCGACCTCATCGTGCAGGCGATCAGCGGCTTCATGAGCCTCACCGGCGAGAAGGACCGCACCCCTGCGCGGGCCGGCTACCAGATCGCCGACCTCGCCGGCGGCCTTTACCTTGCGCTCGGCACGCTGGGGGCGCTTTTCAAGGCATTGAAATCGGGCAAGGGGGCCAAGATCCAGGTGTCGCTGCTCGATTGCCAGATCGCCATGCTCACCTGGCAGGCGCAAAATTATTTCATTTCGGGCGAGATCCCGCGCGCGAACGGAGCGCGCCACCCGATGATTGCCCCCTCCGAAGTCTTCAAGTGCGCCGATGGCGAATGGCTGGCCGTGTCGCCGACCGGGGAAGGTTTCTGGCGGGACTTCTGCAAGGTGATCGGCCAGCCCGACCTGGCCGCTGATCCGCGTTTTGCCACTTCCAAGGCGCGGATTGCGAACGTCGATGCGTTGGCGGCAGTGCTTGCCAAGGCGTTTGCGGCCAAACCTGCGCGGCAATGGGAGGACGAGTTCTTCGCCTCGCGCGTACCCGCGGGCAAGGTTTACGACGTGGCCGAAGCGGTGACCCAGCCCTTGGCATTGCTGCGCGGCATGGTCGACGAGGTCCCGCATCCGGCCAGCGGACAGCTCATGCGCCTGCTCGGCAGCGCATTCAAGTTTTCGGGGAGCCCGTCGCTCGCTTATCCGCCGCGCCTTGGGGCCGACACTTTTGCAGTCCTTGGCGCGATGTGTGCGTATCCTCCGGAAAAGCTGGCCGCGCTCGCCGCGAGCGGTGCGGTCGCGCAGGCCGAATAAGGCAAGGAAGACGCCATGATCGCAGTCATCTTCGAGTTCACGCCCGTCGAAGGGAAGATGCCGGACTATTTCGAGCTCGTCGCGCAACTCAAGCCCGAGCTCGACAAGGCCGAGGGGTTCATTTCGCTCGAAAGATTCGAGAGCATCACCACGCCCGGCAAGTTCGTTTCGCTGCAGTTCTGGCGGGACGAGGACTGCGTGGCCAAATGGCGCAACGTCCAACTCCATCGGCAGGCGCAAGCCAAGGGGCGCGCCGGTATCATTGCAGATTACCGGTTGCGCATTGCGACCGTAAACCGCGACTACACCAAGCAAGATCGCGCACAGGCGCCCACGGACAGCGTCGCAGTGCACGGCTAGGAATCACTGGGAGGAGACCCCGATGAACAAGAAAATTCTGCGCGGCCTGGCCGCATTTGCTGCAGCCTTTGCCTGGACCCTGCCTGCCCCGGCTGCCTATCCCGAACAGCCGATCAACATGATCATCGCTTACGCGCCCGGCGGCGGTACCGACATCGCCGCCCGACTGATGATTCCTTTCATCGAAAAGTATCTCGGCGAGGGCGCCAAGATCAATGTCATCAACCGGCCCGGCGCGAGCGGCGACATCGGCTTCAGCGCGCTTGCCGCCGCCGCGCCCGACGGCTACACCATCGGGTTCATCAACACGCCGCCGGTGCTCGCCACACCGATCGAGCGCAAGACCGGTTATACGTGGCAGTCCTACGACCTGCTGGGCAACGTGGTGGACGATCCGGGCACGTTCTGCGTGCACAACGACAGCCCGCACAAGACGCTTGCGGACCTGGCCGCCTTCGCGAAGGCGAATCCCGGCGCGGTCACCGTGGGGAGCACCGGCGTCGGGTCGGACGACCATCTGGCGATGATGCAGTTCGAAAAAGCCGCCGGTGTCAAGATGAACCATATCCCGTTCAAGGGCTCGTCGGAAACGCGCAATGCGGTCAACGGCAAGCAGATCGTAGTGGCCGCGATCAACGTGGGCGAGGCGCTGCAGTTCCTCAAGGGCGGCACGCCGATCCGCTGCCTCGGGCAGATGACCCGGGTGCGCATGGGCATGGCGCCCGACTGGCCGACCTTCAAGGAGCAGGGCTACAACTTCGAGATGGCCTCGTTGCGCGGGATCGCCGCGCCGAAGGGCTTGCCAGCCGCGATCCGGGAGAGACTGGTTTCCGCAATCGAGCGCGCGGCGGCCGACCCCGCGATGCGCGCGGCTTCCGAGCGGGTATTTGCGCCGATCCGTTACCTTGGGCCCGCGGCCTATGCGGATGAACTTCGAGGAGCGGAGGCGATCTTTCGCCAGATGTGGAAGGAAACGCCGTGGGTGGACAAATAGGAAGGTGGACAAATAGGAGCGGCGATGCATGACGTTGTAATCCGGGGCGGGACGATCGTCGACGGCACAGGCGCGGCCTCGTTTGGCGGCGACGTCGGCATCACCGCAGGTCGAATTTCGCAGGTCGGCAAAGTCGGCGCAGGCAAGCGCGAGATCGATGCCGCCGGCCTTCTGGTCGCGCCGGGCTGGATCGACATCCACACCCACTACGACGGGCAGGCGACCTGGGACCCGTACATGACGCCCTCGTCCTGGCATGGTGTGACTACGGCGATCATGGGCAACTGCGGCGTGGGCTTCGCACCGGCGCATACCAGCCAGCGGCAGTGGATGATCGAACTCATGGAAGGCGTCGAGGACATCCCCGAAGCCGTGCTGTCGGAGGGCGTGCGCTGGGACTGGGAGAGCTTTCCCGAATACCTGAATGCGCTCGAGAAAATGCCGCGAACGATGGACCTCGGCGCGCAGATCCCCCACGGCGCGCTGCGCGTGTTCGTGATGGGCGAGCGCGGCGCGGGTCGCGAAGTCGCCACCGACGACGACATCGCTTCCATGGCACGGCTTGCGAAGGAAGCCGTTGCAGCCGGCGCGTTCGGGTTCACGTCTTCGCGCACCATCGTGCATCTCACCAGCAAGGGACAGCCAGTGCCCAGCCTCGGGGCGGCGTCACGCGAACTGCAGGCCATCGGCCGTGCCGTCGGGGAGACCGGCAAGGGCGTGATGCAGCTGATTTCGGATTTCAGCCAGCTTGATGACGAATTCACCCTGATCCGCGACGTCGCGACCGCCAGCGGACGGCCCTTGTCGTTTACCCTGTTGCAGCACGATTTCCTGCCCGAGCGCTGGCGCGAAGTCATGAAGCGCGTGACGGCCGCGCGCTCGGCGGGCCTCGACATCAAGGTCCAGGTGGCTTGCCGCGCGATCGGCATGGTGCACGGGCTCGAATGTTCCATGCACCCATTCTTCCTGTGCCCGTCGTATGAGGCGATCGTCGGGCTGCCGGTGCCCGAGCGCGTGCGTCGCATGCGCGACCCTGAGTTGCGCGCGCGCATCCTCGAGGAATGGACGATCCAGCGGGGCAACTGGCGGCTGGAGAGCATCGCCAGGGACTTGCACAAGTACTTCCCGATCGGCGCTGATTCGGAGTACGAGCCGCGCAAGGAAGACAGTATCGCCGGGATCGCCGCGAGCACCGGGCGCAGGCCGGAGGAGGTCGCCTACGACCTGCTGCTGGAAGAAGAAGGGCTGCGCAAATTCTATTTTCCGCTCTACAACTACACCGCCTCGGACCTGAGCGTCGTGCACGAAATGATGAGCCACCCCGCGGCACTGCTCGGGCTGGGCGATGCCGGCGCGCATTGCGGCTACATCTGCGATGCGAGCTACCCCACCTACCTGATCAAGCACTGGGCGCGCGATCGCACGCGGGGGCCGAAGTTCGGGCTGGAAAGGCTGGTCGAGATGCAGACGCTGCGCAACGCGCGCGCTTTAGGCCTGAAAGATCGCGGCGCCTTGCTGCCGGGCATGAAGGCCGACCTCAACCTGATCGACTTCGCAAGACTCGACCTGTCCACGCCGCAGATGGTGCACGACCTGCCCGCGGGCGGGCGGCGGCTGGTGCAACACGCTTCAGGCTATGAGGCGACCATCGTCTCAGGCGAGGTTGTGATGGAGAAGGGCAAGGCTACCGGCGCGTTTCCCGGACGCCTCGTGCGGACGTAATTCCGGCAGATTGACTTCCAAAGGTCCGCGCGCCTATTGACTATCCGGTCAATCTGTGTATTGGCAGCGGTACATTTCAGGTCAGGAACCGAAGTCCGGCGGATCGAACCAGTTGGTGAGCGCAAGGCCGCCGTCGATCACGATGCTCGTTCCAGTCACATAACCTGACACTGAATCCGACAGGACTGCGAGCGCCATGGGGGCGAGGTCGTCTGCTTTTCCAAGGCGCCCCAACGGGATATGCCGCGCCAGCGCAGGATCGGCAACGAAGCCGCCGGCCGCGATGGCGCCGGGCACGAGCGCGTTCACGCGGATCGAGTAGCGCCCCAAGGCCTTGGCCAGCTCCTTCACCAGCATCGCCATCGCGGCCTTGGAAGTGCTGTAGTGCGGCAGGTTGCGCGGCGTCTCTGCATGCAGTGAGGTCAGGTAGAGCAGGGCGCCCGGTGATTTTGCTTCGATCAGGGCTTTCGAGATCTCCCGCCCGAGGCGAAAGCCGGCGTCGAGGTTGACCGAGCGCATGCGTTCCCAGGTCTCGTCGCTGACCGCGAGCAGATGGTCGCGCTCGTGCCGCGGGGGCGAGGCGCTGTGCACGAACCGCGTGACCAGGCCGTTTCGCTCCCGAGCCTCGGCGAGCAGCCGGTCACATTCCGGCTTCAAGGCGAGGTCGCCGACCCAAGCTGTCGCCAGCGACCGATCCACAGCGGCCTTGACCGCGGCATCGACAGTATCGGCATTGGTGTCCGCGAACACGGTGCGCACGCCTTGGGCAACCAGGGCAAGCGCAATCGCGCGCCCGATCCCGTTGCCCGCGCCGGTGACGATGGCCGCATCGCGTTGCGGGTCGAAAAGTCGGTCGAAAGCTGGCATCTGGCGGTTGTCCTTGACTGTCTGCGGAGGCGGAATCCTACCAGCCCGCGCAGGGGCGCCGGATTGCTCCATCCAGGGCAAGCATGCGAAAGTAGTAAAATTGATCCAGGCCTCGCAAACGCTCAAGGAGAACCAGCAATGACCCTGTCCGGAACCACCATCGCCGTTGGTGTCGCGCTTTCGATCCTCGCCGGCGCCAGCCAGGCGCAAACCAAGTGGGACATGCCCACCCCGTATCCGGACAGCAACTTTCACACCAAGAATGTGCGCCAGTTCGTCGATGACATCGCCAAGGCGAGCGGTGGCAAACTTCAGCTCGCGGTGCACTCGGGCAATTCGCTGATCAAGCACCCTGAGATCAAGCGCGCTGTCCAGACCGGACAGGTGCCGATCGCGGAAGTGCTCATTTCCATTCTGTCCAACGAGGCCGCGGTGTTCGCATTCGACTCCAACCCTTTCCTTGCCAACAGCTACGAAAAGCAAAGGAAACTCTGGGCCGCCGCAAAGCCGGTGATCGAAAAACGTCTCGACGGGCAAGGCATTGCCTTGTTGTACTCCGTCGCGTGGCCACCCACCGGCTTCCACACCAGGAAGGAACTGAACACCCTCGCGGACTTCAAGGGGTTGCGCATGCGCTCTTACAGTGCCGTGACCTCGCGCCTCGCCGAGCTGACCGGCTCGATCCCGGTTCTGATTGCCGCGCCGGAGGTCCCGCAGGCGTTCCGGACCGGAATGATCGACGCACAGATGAACTCGAGCGCCGGCGGCGTGGATACCCAGACCTGGGATTCGACGACGCACATGTACGATGTGCGTGCCATCATGCCGCACAACGTCGTGATGGTGAGCAAGGCCGCATTCGCCAAGCTTGATCCCGCGGTCCAGAAGGCCGTGCGGGAAGCCGCCGCAGTGGCCGAAACCCGCGGCATCGCCGCGAGCGAATCGGAGAGCACCAAGAGCATCCAGATGCTCACCTCCAAAGGCGTGAAAGTCCTGGAGGCGCCGCCAAAACTGGCCGCGGAGCTGCAAGAGGTCGGCAAGAAGATGACGGCAGAGTGGGTCGCGAAGGCGGGCGCCGAAGGCGAGGCAATCCTCAAGGCTTACGGCAACTGAATCGGCAGTGCGCGCAGCCCTGAACGCGACATACCGGGGAACCGGTGTGCTCGCCGGATTCTTCCTGGTCGCCATCGGCGTGATGTCGCTCGTCCAGATCGTCAGCCGGCTCCTGGGTTTCCCGTCGCATTCGTATGACGAGTTTGCCGGTTACTGCATGGCCGCCTCTTCGTTCCTCGGCCTGGCCTGGACACTGCGCTGCAACGATCAGATCCGCATGACCCTCGTGCTTGGGCTGTTCAGGGGCGGATCGCGCCGGGCGCTCGAGATTGCCTGCCTGGCGGGCGCGGTACTCTTGACCGGCTTCTTCGCCTGGGCGAGCGTTCAGATGGTCTGGACTTCCTACCAGCTGAATGACGTCTCCCAGGGCCTGGTGCCGATCGCTTTGTGGATCCCGCAGTCGGGGATGGCCCTGGGCCTGGTGATCCTCCTGGTGGCGTTCTTGGACGACCTCCTGGTCGTACTCTCGGGCGGAACGCCGTCCTATCAGGCATCGGAGGCCGGCAGCACAAGCGGCAATCCCGGGTTCGAGCGCTGACATGGACATGCTGACGATCTCAATGGTGCTGCTGGCCGTGCTGGCCGTGCTGCTCGTGGGTGGGATGTGGATCGCGCTTACGCTGCTTGGCGTTGGACTCTTCGCCATGGTGGCGTTTACCAACTCGCCCGCGGACGCGTTGATGGCGACCACCGTCTGGGGCTCCAGCGCGAGTTGGTCCCTGACCGCCCTGCCGCTATTCATCTGGATGGGCGAGATCCTGTTCCGTACACGCGTGTCGGAGGACATGTTTCGCGGTCTCGCACCCTGGGTGGAGCCGCTGCCCGGACGCCTGATGCACACCAACGTGGTGGGTTGCGGAATCTTTGCGGCCATTTCGGGTTCGTCCGCGGCGACCGCCGCGACGATCGGCCGGATCACGATTCCCGAGCTCAAGAAGCGCGGCTATGACGAGGCAATGGCGGTCGGATCGCTGGCCGGCGCCGGCACGCTAGGGCTGCTGATTCCGCCGTCGATCATCATGATCGTCTACGGCGTGGCGGCCGACGTCTCGATTGCGCGCCTGTTTGTTGCAGGCGTGTTGCCGGGGATCATGCTGATGGTCCTGTTCTCCGGATACATCATCGTTTGGGCGCTACTCAACCCGGACAAGACTCCGAAACGCGAACGCACGACCACGCTCGGCGAAAAATTCTACGCTGCACGCTTCCTGATCCCCACCATCCTGTTGATCGCGGCCGTCATCGGGTCGATCTACGCAGGAATTGCGACCCCTACGGAGGCGGCGGTGCTTGGCGTGGTTGGATCGCTTGTGCTCTCGGTCGTCGGAGGGTCATTGAACTGGGGCAATTTCGGCGCCAGCGTCATGGGTGCGATGAAGACCTCATGCATGATCGCCTTCATCCTCACCGGGGCGGCATTCCTGACTGTGGCAATGGGTTTCACCGGCATTCCGCGCGCCATGGCCGCTTGGATCGGGGAACAGGGATTCAAGCCGTGGCAACTCATCGCGGTGCTGACGGTGTTGTTCATCATCCTCGGCTGTTTCCTGGATGGCATTTCCATGGTGGTGCTGACGGCCTCGGTGATCCTGCCCTCGGTCAAGGCTGCGGGCATCGATCTGCTGTGGTTCGGGATATTCGTCGTGCTCGTGGTCGAGATGGCGCAGATCACCCCGCCGGTCGGTTTCAACCTGTTCGTGCTGCAGGGACTCACCGGGCGAAACATGTTTTACGTGGCGAATGCCGCGCTGCCCTTCTTCGTGCTGATGACGATTGCCGTCGCGATCCTGTGGATCTTCCCGGAGATCGTGCATTTCCTGCCGGGAAGGATGTTCAAGCCGGGCTGAAAGAACCGCCGTAACAGGCGGTTGCTTCAGTCCCTGGCTAGCCATTTGCCGATCGTTGCGTAGACCGCCGCGACGCGCATCGGCTTGGCGATATAGTCGTTCATCCCCGCCTCGATCAGGCGCTCGCGGTCCCCGGCCATGGCGCTTGCGGTCATCGCGATGATCGGCAGGCTGGACAGCGCCGGGTCGGCGCGCAACCTGCGCGTGGTCTCGATGCCGTCCATGTCGGGCATGTGCATGTCCATGAGCACGATGTCGAATGCACCCGGGCGGATCAGGTCGAGGGCTTCGCGTCCGTTGGAGGCAATGCTCACCACCGCGCCGCCGGCCTCAAGCACACCTTGCGCCACCACCTGGTTCACCTCGTCGTCCTCGACCACGAGGATGCGCGCGCCCGCGAGGTTCGCGTCGGTTCGGCCTGCGCCGTCGGCGCCCCCCTTGGCCTTTTCCGCCACGCGGCCGCAGACCACGGTGAAGCTGAACGTGCTGCCGCGGCCCGGCTGGCTCTTGACGTCGATCCTCCCGCCCATCGCTGTGACCAGCCTGGTGGAGATCGACAGCCCAAGGCCGGTGCCGGCGCGGCGGCGCGTGCTCGAAGTGTCCACCTGCGTAAACGGGTGGAACAACTCCGAGAGCTGGGCTTTGCTCATGCCGATGCCGGTGTCCTCGACTGCGAAGGCCAGCGTAACGTCCTCCGCCTCACCGGAGGCCATGCGGACCGAAACCCGGATCGAGCCCCGGTCGGTGAACTTGACCGCATTGGCGCACAGGTTTGCCAGGACCTGCCCGATGCGGTCGACGTCGGCCCGTAGCACGCGCGGCACTTCGGGTTCGACCGAGTAGGTGAATTCCACGCCCTTGATGCCCGCGTTCGTGCCGGTGATCGCGAGCACGTCGCGCAGCAGCGCGTCGAGTTCGAACTCTACGGGCTCGATCGCGAGCTTGCCGGCCTCGATCTTGGACAGGTCGAGGACGTCGTTGATGATGCGAAGGAGCGAATTCGCGGCAACCGAGATCCGCGCAAGGTACTCGCCGACACCAGGCGCCGGCCCGGCTTGCCGGGCGAGGTGCGTGAATCCGATGATCGCATTCATCGGCGTGCGGATCTCGTGGCTCATGTTGGCGAGGAATTCGCTCTTGAGCCGGCTGGCCGATTCGGCCGCCACCTTGGCATCCTTGTGGCGCAAGAGGAGGTCGGCCAGTTCCGCCTGCAGGACCGAGCGGCGGATGTATTCGTGCGTCGTGCTCTGCACCATGGCCGTCATGGCCCCGAGGAAAAGGATCAGCGTCGTGCCGAGCATGACGTTGGCCACGTCGCCGGCGGCGATCGCGGAAATCGCGACCGGCGCAAGCATTGCGCCGCCAAACAGGGCATAGGCCGCCGGGAGCGTCGACAATCCGCGCAGCCCTGCGGCCGAAACGGCGACGAGGACGGCGACGCCCGAGAGGACCAATGCCGGCGCCGTGCCATCGAGCACGTACCAGACCAGCGCGCTCCACGCGAAACCGGAAAACGCAATGCTCGCGTGGAAGAGCACGGTCCAGCGCCGTTCGGCCTTGGGACGGGCTGAGGCGCCTTGCCTCGAATGCACCAGGCCAATCAGGAAACGCGCTGCGTAAGCCGCGGCCAGCGCGATGCACCAGTTCGCAATCCGACCGGTCTCGACATGCGAGTGCAGGAACATCCAGACCACGAGCACCACCGGTCCAACCAAAAGCATGGCCAGGCGCGTCTGGCTATAGGCATACCGGACGCGCTCGGCACGCGTGCTCAGCCTTTCGTCCTCGCTGACCGGGGGCAGCGGGCCGTACGCGGGAACCGAAGGCTCGATGTCTTTCATGGCATCGGTAGAATAGACCGACATCCGACCCAGCGCATCCTTCCGATGACCAATGAAGCCGGCCCATTCCTCGACGCCGCCCATGTCGCAGACCTGATCGACCTGGACAAGGGCAAGGGCGCCGTATTCGCTCGGTTCGTGGAGCACTTTGTCGCACTCTCGCCGGCGAAGGTGGCCGCGCTTGGTTCCTACGCCAGATCCGGCGACCTCGCGAACCTGTCCGAATCCGCCCACACGCTGCGCGGCTCCGCCGGCAACGTGGGCGCCTTCAGGCTGGCGGTGCTGCTAGGCCGAATCGAGGCGGCAGGCAAGACGGGGGACGCCAGCGCTGCAAAAGGTTGCCTGGCTTTGCTCGACGCCGAGTACGAAAGCACGCGTGTGGCGCTGCTCGCCGCGGCCAAGGCCGTGCGCTAGCGGTTCGCGCGCCGCTCCCAGACTTCCGGGTTGACGAAATTGAGCGGCTTTTCGCCGTTCATTGAGTACTGGCAGGAACCACAGCTGGGCGTGGGGCAGCGGAAGGGGATGGTTTCAGGGGAGAGTGGCATTCTGCCATCAAGCATTCGGGCGCGAGTCGCATTGCGGTGGCCTTCGAGGCGTCGCCCGGGAGCGTCCGGCTCCAAATCGACGATGATGGCTGCGGCATGGTCGGGGCGTCGGGCGGGAGCGAGCCTGGCAGGCCGTCCTGGGGCCTGCAGGGCATGCGCGAGCGCATGGAAAGCCTCGGGGGCCGCCTGCGCATTGAGTCCGCCTCACCCGGCATCGGAACACGGGTCGTGGCAGAGGTGGCGCGGGAGCGCCCATGAGAATCACCGTCCTCGTGGCTGACGACCATGCGGTGGTGCGTGACGGTTTGCGCGCGATCCTCGAGAGCAACCCCGGTATTGACGTGGTCGGGTTCGCGTCCGATGGCCGTGAGGCGATCCGCGAGGCAAAGCGCCTGCGGCCGGATGTAGTGCTAATGGATATAGCCATGCCCGAGTTGAACGGAATCGAGGCGACGGCAGAAATACGCGATCAATGCGAGGGCGTGAACGTCATCATGCTGTCCATGCATGCCACCTCCGAGCATGTCTTTCGGGCAATGCAGGCCGGGGCGCGCGGATACCTCCTCAAGGATTCCGCCGGGGCCGAGGTGGTCCATACGGTTCGGCGCGTCCAGGGCGGGGAGCGGTATCTGACGAGTAAGGTCTCCGACACGGTCATCGACTGCTATGTGAGGAAGCTCCTGGAAAAGAGTCCGCTGGAGAGCCTGAGCGGGCGCGAGCGCGAAGTGCTTCAACTGGTCGCGGAAGGGATGTCCAGCAGCGTGATCGCGGAGCGGCTCCATCTCTCCCCCAAGACCGTTGAAACCTATCGCAGCCGGCTGATGGAAAAGCTGAGCCTGAAGGACCTGCCGGCGCTTGTGCGATTCGCGGTGCAGCACGGTCTGACACCCGACGCCTGAGGCCTGCGCTTCGGCGCACGCGGTCAGGGGATTGCAGATTCATCCGTTCCCTACATCAATTGTCAGGGACTCCCGACATACAGCCGCATGCGGGGTCGCCAGCATTCGCGACCAATAAAATCCGCGCCTGCCGGTTCGAATCACCAGCGACGAAGTCCCGGGGCCGCTCAATTGTCCAAGCGCCACGAGGGAGCCGGTATCCAAACACAATCATCGTCGCGGGATTCGTGAAGGTCATGCGCGGCGACGGATCCGGTCAGCACGTGATCGCGATCCTTGGGCCCGGCGATATCTTCGGGGAGCTTGGCGCCATATTGGGCGGCAGACGCAATGCCTCTGTCGTCGCGCTGACGCCATGCACCATCGTCCGGCTCGGCGTCAGCGAGTTTTCCCATTGGGTCGATACAAGCCCATCGGTTGCCTCGTACCTGGTGAAGTATCTCGCCCGGCGGATCGTCGACGCGGACACCCAGATCGAGCTCTTTCGCGGCGACATCGAGCCACGGCTCAGGTACTGGCTGCAGCAGTTTCGCAATCGCGGCCTGGACGCCGAGCTCGTCTTCAGCAACGCCGAAATCGCCCGCATGATGGGCGCCAGTCGAGAGGGCGTCAGCCGGATCGTGTCCAAGCTCCGGGCGCAGGGCTGGCCGGAATCATGAATGCGTCGTGACACATCTTTACAGTCTGATTCGTGACTCGGTATCACGGATGGGCTGTAATTGCGCCCGCGCACAGAAACGGTGCGGGTAAATTCTCTAGCCCTACTTTCGCGGAGCGCAGTAGTAAATTGTGCATTCTCTCATTGATTTTTTGCCCAAGATGAGCTACATGATGGATATGCATATTTTTGAGCGAGAAATGGGCGGCCGGCGGTATCGTGTCGCTGCGCAGTCGGTGTGGGATTCTGCGCGAGGTCGGTCGGTGGCGCGGCAGGCGGTGCTCGGACCTGCGGA
>CANKMT010000074.1 GCA_947482825.1 Betaproteobacteria bacterium
ACATATCCACGCCGACTATCCAGACTTTCCCCGCCAGCTAATCGAATCCCGCCTGATATCATGGCTTGAGATGGACTATGCTCCCGAGGGCTACTCACCGGAGCAATTAGACCAGTTGGACCGGCTGACTGAGCGTTGGATTGACGACCAATACCCCCAGTCCGGGGCGCGGTAATATCGGGGGAGAACTCGGTACTCTTGAGAGAAGTCGATGGAGCGGGTTTATGGCGGCTTCTTGCTGGCGGCGGCACTCGGTATCCCAATCGAGCTGATGATCGGGCGAATCAAGCTGCTGCGGCAGATGCTCGATCCTACGATTTCACTGCTGCGCCCGATTCCCGTGACTGCTTGGTTGCCGCTGTCCATGATCTTCTTCGGTTTGGGACCGAATGCCGCGATCTTTCTGGTATTCCTCGGCGCGTTTTTCCCAATCATGCTGAATACCGTCTTCGGCGTGCGTTCCGTCGATCCGCGGTTGTTTGAAGCAGCCGCCATGCTGGGCTGCTCCGGCTCGGCGATGTTCCGCCAAATTGTGCTGCCAGCGTCCCTGCCGGCGATCTTTAACGGGCTTCGCCTTGGTCACGGGTTTGCCTGGATCCTTATTGTAGTCGGCGAGATGACGGGCGTCCCGACTGGCCTCGGTTCCGTGATCATGGATGAGCGGAACCTTTCGCGCACCGACCTCGCGATCGTCGGCATGATTGTGATCGGGGTACTGGGCTTCGCGACCGACTGGCTGATCGTAATGCTGAATAACCGTCTACTGGCCTGGAGTCCCCAGCACCATGAATAATGCCGGAATGAAGGCGACGCACCCCACCCTCACGATCAACCACGTCGCCAAATACTTTGACCTGAAGGGCGGCAGTGTGGAAGCCCTGCGCGATATCAATCTGACAATCAACAAAGGGGAATTCGTCTGCCTGATAGGCGCTTCGGGCTGCGGAAAATCCACGTTATTGCGGATTATTGCGGGCTTCGAGAAGGCATCCTCCGGCACCGTCGAAATGTACGGCGCGTCGATAACCGGCCCCGGCCCGGAGCGCGGCATGGTGTTCCAGGATTTCGCGTTGTTTCCTTGGCTCACGGTGCGACAAAATATTGGCTTCGGTCCCAGGCAGCGCGGTCTGGTGAAAGACAAAGTGGACGAAATCTCAGGCCGCTACACCGAGATGGTAGAACTCGCCAAGTTCGCCAATTACTATCCAAGCCAACTGTCCGGTGGAATGAAGCAGCGCGTAGCGATAGCGCGCGTGCTGGCGAATGACGCCGACATCCTACTGATGGACGAACCGTTTGGCGCACTCGACGCGCTTACTCGCGAGCAAATGCAGCAGGAGCTGCTGGATATCTGGCAACGCACCAACGCCACCGTAGTATTCGTCACGCACTCAGTCGAAGAGGCCGTGGTGCTTGCCGATCGCGTTGTGGTGATGACGGCAGGCCCGGGTCGCATCGAAGATGACAGACGCATCGACCTCGTGCGGCCACGCGAGGTTTCGGCAATGGATTTCAACCAAGTGAGGCGCGACATCACGGAGCACATCACCAGCCATCTGACCACCGCCAAGACTGTCGCGAAAGCAGCCTAATCCCGGACATCGTCCGGGGCGCGCCTTGGCGTCAGGATGGCGCTGGCGCAAGGATTCCGGCACGCTTCATTGTCACGGCAGCGGTGTTCCTGTAGTTCGCCAGAAGCGATACTCCCGTGCCCGATCTTCATCCGTCACCGGGCAAGGATGTGCGAGCTGTGGCGCATCGCCGCGCGCCTGCTGACCGATCCGCACTTGGTGGCGGGGAAGGTCGGCGTGCCGACAATCTTGTTCTGGGAGATCGGCATTCTGCAAGCGCATCGGCGTCTCGACCTGCCCTCGCATGTGCGCGAGTGGCGGGAAGAACTGCTGGCCGCCTGTGTGATTCGGTAAGTTTCGCCCCGGCTCACTTGATCAACAGCAGCGCCTTGATCTTGGCCCTCGCATGCGCCACGACTTCCGCACTCGCCACCGCTCTGCGCTTGGTCTTGCGGGCCTTCCAGTCGAGCGACTTCGCCTGATCCGACAGCACCGCGCATTCGACGCCATCGACGGCGGTGACGACTTCAAACGGATGCCCCTTGATCCGGGTGCTCATCGGGCAGCCGAGCATGAGCCCCGATTTTCCGTTGTGAGAGGCAGGGCTCATGACCAGGGCGGGACGGCGGCCCGCTTGCTCGCGCCCCGCATGCGGATCGAATTCCAGCCAGACGATGTCGCCTGTGTCCGGGACGTATCTCGACGCCATCAGAGGGCTTCCTTCCCGACAGCCGCGCCGAAGTCGACCTCCTCATGGGAATTCTTGCGGTTGATGCCGGCCACCAGTTGCTCCAGCGAATACTCGACCCGGCCCAGCGGCTCGATGATGATCCGGCCCTCCTCGACCGTGACCTGCACCTTCTGTTCGAGTTCCAGCTTGGCGGCGCTCATCACGGACACCGGCAGACGCACGGCCGGGCTCTTGCCCCATTTTCTGATCACGGTATTCATGCGGCGCTCCTTTGCAATGTGTCTACATTGGAGATACACCAATTTCGCGCGTCAATCCAGCCGTCAGTCCGCCACCGCCTGATAAGCCAGCGAGTTCGCCAGCCGCGCGAAGGCACGAGGGTGGGGAAGGGTCCCTGCCCTTCCCCGTGGGCACGGCTCATCCTCAAGGTCTACGAAGCCGATCTCCCCGTCTGTCCAAAATGTAACGGCCCGATGCGCGTGAGCGCGCTGATCGACGATCCGGCGGTGGTGGTCGATCTTGACGGGCTGCCCGAAGACCTCGCCGACCGGTTCATCGTTGCGACCGACCTGGTGCACGGTGCGGCGCTCATGACGGCCGATAAAAAGCTGCTGGACTGGCGCCACCCGATGGAAGGGCATGACGCGCGCATGTAGCGCCCGATGGATGCAGATGCACGGCGCCATCGACGCGCGCCTCTGACAATTGGCGGCCCCCAGCGCTGCGGCAGGTCAGGAACTCTCCTTCGCCGCGCTTGCGAAGACATTGCGAGATGCCTTGCGTCTGGCGGTCCGGTAGACCGCGAAATCTGCCCGGTCTACGGTAATGATGTCGGTGATGCCGTTCTTGTTCGCCAGCCACGCAAGAGAAGCATCGGCCAGATCCATCGGACGATCGGCGTACTTGCGCATCATGCGTGCAAGACCAGGAAGATCTTCAGGCGCCAGGGCCGCGATATGCATCAGGCCGCGCTGATGACCTTGATGCAGCCAATCGAGAAAGTCGCCTTGGGCGGAAGCCGAGAAATCGAGGAAATACATCACCTCGGACACGACTTCCCACGTCGTATGGCAGCGAAAACCGCTTCCTTGCACACGGAAATACTCGACTGCCCGGGCGTGATGGCGATCGCGGCGATTGTACAGAGCCGCCAGCGGTCCGCTGTCAGCGAGAACGTTTTGCATCCAGGCGCTCACGCACCACGCGTTTGATCTGCGCGGATTGGCGCGCGACGTCCCCGTGGCGGCCGAAGCGCTCGGCTCCCAGTTCGTACAATCCGCCAGCGGCCGAAAGGGCGTGCTTTTCGGACAGAATCTCGAGCGCCCGCTTAACCAGCGCCGACTTGGATAGCCCGGTCTGCTCGTGCAGGCGCGAGACGAGTCGGGCTTCGCTTTCTGTAAGACGGACGGTCAGGAATTGGGCGCGCATGGTCCTCTACTGTGCGACATTTTGTCGTGCTTGTGTCACGGCACTCGACAAGGCGGCGCTGCACGACCCGTCACGCCAATACCTCAACCGCGCGCGGCGAATGGCCGCGTTCCCCCCGACGCGCGAAATGCGAGTGGGTCGATTCTGCGATGCTTTCCTTTCTTGAACTGCCGCTGACATCCCTTTGACAACGAAAGCCGGCGTCCAAACGGCCGTTTGGCGAACCAGCCTAATGCTGTCCTCGGCCGGATATGCTCTTCTCACCGTTGGCGAGGCCGATGTGGTGATTCAGAACATGCGCCCGGGCCTGGTCGAACGCTACGGCCTGGACCAGCGGTTGCGCGAGGAAAATCGCCGGTTGGTCTATTGCAATCTGGGTGCGTTCGGTGCCGGCGGGCCGTTGAGCGATCGGCCGGGCGCGCCGCGGATCGCTATCTGATCATTGCGGCAGGCAACGACGCCCTGTTCCGCCGCTTGTCCCGCGCCCTAGGCCGGCCCGAGTGGGCGGAGGATGCGCGCTTTGCAGACAATACCTCGCAACTCGCCCGGACCCGGGGCGATTGCACGCGCGATCATATCTGCGGCGCCGCCCGGCGGGAAGTTGACGATGATGCGCACCGGCTTGGCCGGCCAGGCTTGCGCCGAGGCCGCTGCGCTGATGCCCAGTGCAACGAATGCACACATTGCGCGGATCAACGGGATTGCCTTGGTCGGCATAGCGGTTCCCCTTGGTCGGGCCGGTACTCTATCCACGTGATCCGCGCCGTGTTCCGGTGCCTATGCAGCAGTGTGCCCGACGCGATCTCGACGCGGGCGATGACCACGTCATCGTTTGGCTGCAGGCGAATGGTCAGGTCGGCGACCCGCAGCAGGCCGCTCTTGTCGCGGGAACTGCCAACGAAAGCAGGTTTACCCGGGGATGCTCACGGCGCCAGCGCCGGCTGTACCCAGCGGGCGAGAATGCCGGCATGGGCCTGCGGCCAACGCCGCAGCGCTTCCTCCCGGCCGTCGAAAACGCGCTGCAGGAAGGCCAGCGCCAACTCCTTGGTCGCCGCCTTGACCTGCGGATTCAGCGTCACACCGCCCGTTCCCGGCCGGCTGGTGAACACGCTGTGCGAGCCACCGTCAAATACGGCAAGCGCCTTGAAGCGGCTGGCCGCCGCCTCGAACACCGCGAGGCGGTCGCTCACCCCGGAGTAGTAACCCGGGATGCGGATCTCGTCGCCGGTGGCAGTGATGTGCAGCGAAGGCAGCGTGACCGAGGCGAGGATGCGGCCCGGGTCGTCCTCGCCGTAGAACGGCGGTGCCGAGAGCAGCACCGCTGCGCGGATGCGCGGGTCGCGCAGATCGAGCGGCTTGCCGTCGCGTTCGATGCGCGCGCCGGAGGCGAGCATCACGGTATTTGCGCCGTACGAGTGGCCCGCCGCGGCGATGCGGGTGCGGTCGATGCGGGCACCGAACGCACTGCGCTCCAGCAACTCGTCGAGGGCGAAGCGCAGGTCGTACACGCGGTCCAGCGCTTCCTTCTCGCGCGCCGCGTCCTGCAGTCGCCCCACCAGCGTGAAGGGGCTGCCGCTCCACAGCCCGCGGTCGCTGCCGACATGCTGAAGGTGCAGACTTGCCACGCCGTGGCGGGCGAAATGTTCGCCGAGGTAGGCATAGCCGCGCCGCGAGCCGCCGATGCCATGCGAGAACACGACCAGTGATGTGGGCTGGCTGCCGGTCGGCAAGTAAAGCCGCACCGGCACCGCGCGGCCCCGCACGGTGTCGACCCAGTCGAGGTCGTGGACCGACGGGGCCTCATTCGTGCGGGCAGCTTCTTCATTCTCAGGGTCGGCGGCGACCGCCGGCGCCGGGGCCGCGAGGCCGGTCAGGACCAGCGCAACGGCGACGGCCGAGGCGCCGTACCGGCGCAGGAGGGGCATGAGGAGCGAAATCGAAGGCATCCGCGGCAGTTTTCTGTGCGATACCCGCTTTGGACCATGAATCCTGTCATCGGTTCACACCACGCCGCCACATCACTACCGCAAGACCGAGCACCCAGATAAGCGCGAGCGGATTGACCGCTGCCTGCAGGGCGGCCAGTGACGGCTCGAACACGCGACCGGCCACAATAAGGAAGCCGATGCCGGACACCAATGAATGCCCCCAGCTGCGCCGAAGAAGGCAGGTGCATTCACGGACGTCTCCTTGGCGCCTGCAGCCAGCAATCGCTCGCGCAACATCCTTCATGGGTCGCGCGAGGTAGCGTTGGATGAGCGGCACGAGTGCAGCGCTCGGGCAGAGGTGCGAAAATGGCGGGAGTGGATCTCCGGTCGTCCTTCCAGCGCGAGAACCCGCAAACCTCGAGGAGAAGCAATGAGCATCAAGCGAATCTGCATCACCCTGCATGCGCTGGCCGCCGGACTTGCCGCCGCCGCCGCACATGCTCAACCTCTCCCACCGGCAACGCCTGCCGCCTCTGGCTTCTCGACCGAAGGACTGGCACGGCTGGACAGCTTCTTTGCGCGCGAGATGGAAGCCAAACGCGTGCCCGGCGCAGTGGTGGCCATCGCGCGCGACGGCAAGTTGGTGCACTTCAAGGCCTACGGCGTGCAGGATCCTGCCACCAACATCCCGATGCCGCTGAACGCGGTGTTCGGGCTGGCCTCGATGACCAAGATCATGACCAGCGTGGCGGCGCTGCACCTGAACGAGCAGGGGCGCCTGCCACTGAAGGGCCGCCTGGCCGAGTATTTCCCCGCATTTGGCGCGATGAAAGTCGGCCTGCCGCAAGGCGACGGCAGCCTCAATCTGGTCGATCAGGCGCGGCCGATCTTCATCCAGGATCTGCTGCGGCACACCTCGGGGCTGACCTATGGCGGCCGGGGCAACCACCCGATCTCCAAGCTCTACCCGACCGGCACGCAGCCGCCGATGGAGGGCGATATCCAGGCGTTTGTGGAGCGCATATCGAAGTTGCCGCTGGCGCACCAGCCCGGCACCGCCTTCGAGTACGGATTCTCCACCGATGTGCTGGGCGCGGTGGTCGAGAAAGTGTCGGGACAACGCCTGGGCGAATATCTGCAAGCCAACGTGTGGAAGCCGCTCGGCATGGTCGACACGACGTTCACGGTCAGCGACGGCATCCGCCCGCGGCTGGCGCGCGCATTTGCCAGCAATCCGCTCGACGGCAAGCCGCAGTCGATCCCGGTCATCGTCCGGCAGACCCAGTTCGACTGCGGGGGCGCCTGCGCGATGGGCACGATCGGCGATTACCTGCGCTTCGGCCAGATGCTCATGAATGGCGGCGCGCTGGAGGGCAAGCGCATCCTGAGCCCGAAGACCGTGGAGCACATGACGAGCAACCATCTCGGCCCGGAGATCCGCAATGCGGTAGGCATCGTCGAGCCTCATCGTGAGGGCTTCAGCTTCGGTCTGGGAGTGGCGGTGCGCACAACGGCCGGTCTGTCGGCCGTGCCTGGCAACCCGGGCGAATACAGCTGGAACGGCGCCTACGGCACCCAGTTCTTTGCCGACCCGAAAGAAAAGCTCGTCGTCGTCGTCGGCACCGCCGCGCCAGGCGACTTGCGCAAGTACTACCGCGAACAGGTGCAGGCCATCGTCTACGGCGCGATGACGCGCTGAGCGTGAATTGCGAACAGATGTTGTTGAGCGCTCATTTGCGCTTCCCGAAATTCGCAGCAAAGCGACGGGCAGGTAAGGCGTTGAAAGTCGGCAGAGATGACCTCAAAGCGCCGGAGCAGACAGACCGGTACACGCAGAGGGAAGGGGGCAGAGGCCCTTCCTGAGCACTGCCGACACGCAGTGCAGGATCAATGGGATGGCAGCATTTCTCCCTAAGAGCCAATCGGGGTGCGGGCCTTTGTCGAAAAATGGCAGCATTAGCGGTTGCGTCCGCCTTCGCACTGGACCCGCAGCGCAACGTTCTTGCTTCACCGCTTTTCGGACTGGTAATACCGTCGCGCGGGAAGAAGAGGTGGCTTGAATTTCACCCTCCCCGAAAGCAGGTATCCAAACGGCCGCTTGGCGAACCAGCCTATTGCTGTCCTTGGCCGGATATGCTCTTCTCGCGGACGGCCCCAGGGAACCGGGCCTTTCGAAGGAATTTCAATGCAAAACCCGAGCATCAGCCTGCAGCTGGAAGATTTTGTTTCCCGGACTTCGTTCGGGGATCTTCCGCTGATGGTCATCGAGAAGAGCGAGGGGATGATCGCCACCGGCATCAAGGCCGAATAGCGGCGCCGGTCCCAAATGAATCTCCCGTTGTCCGGTATTACCGTGATCGAACTCGGCCATAGCGTGGCTGCGCCGTTTGCCGGCCAGGTGCTGGGCGACCTGGGCGCGCGCGTCATCAAGGTCGAAAATCCGGACGGCGGCGACGATGCCCGCGCCTGGGGGCCGCCGTTCTGGCATGGCTCGTCGGCGACGTTCCAGAGCCTGAATCGAAACAAGTTGTCGGTGACCGTCGACCTGAAGGATCCGGAGGACTGCGCGCGTTTGCGGGCGCTGATCGTCGGCGAGGCCGATGTGATGATTCAGAACATGCGCCCGGGCCTGGTCGAACGCTACGGCCTGGACCAGCGATTGCGCGAGGAAAATCGCCGGCTGGTGTATTGCAATCTGGGGGCCTTCGGTGCCGGCGGGCCCTTGAGCGACCGACCGGGCTACGATCCGCTGATGCAGGCGTTCGGCGGAATCATGAGCGTGACCGGCGAACCCGAGCGGCCGCCGGTGCGGGTCGGCCCCTCGATCATCGACATGGGCTCGGCTCTCTGGTCGGTGATCGGGATTCTCTGCGCGCTCGAGCAGCGCCATCGGTCGGGCGTCGGATGCACGGTCGATACATCGCTTTACGAGACTTCGCTGTCGTGGATGACGATTCCGGTGGCGATCGCGCTGGCCGCGGGACGCGACCCCGGCCGCAACGGTTCGGAGGCGTCGATGATCGTCCCCTACAAGGCCTACCGCGCCGCGGATCGCTATCTGATCATCGCAGCAGGCAACGACGCCCTGTTCCGCCGCTTGTCCGGCGCCCTCGGCCGGCCCGAGTGGGCCGAGGATGCGCGCTTTGCAAACAACTCCTCGCGAATCGAGAATCGCCGCGCCTTGAACGCAATGATCGACGCGATCGTCGAGCGCGAAAGCGCGGACCACTGGCTGGCAAAACTCGACGCCGTGGGCGTGCCGGCTGCGCCCCTGCAAAAGGTGAGCGAAGTGCTCGCCCATCCGCAGACCCAGGCGCTCGGCATGATGCAGCCAGTGGGCGACGGCGCGATGTCGCTGATGAGCCTGCCCCTGCGCATCGACGGGGAGCGTTTTCCGTTCCGCTCGCCTCCGCCGGCGTTGGGCGCGGACAACGAGCGTGTTTTTGGTACACGACCACCGGAGGACCCGCCTTGAAACTGCCTGAATTCCAGACCCTGCGAATCGAAGAGCCCGCGCCGGGATTGCTCGTGATCACGCTGAACCGGCCCGAGGTGCGCAACGCCTTGAACACGCAAATGGGCAGGGAGTTGCGCGAGTTTTTCGTCCCGCTCAAGTTCACGCCCGGGGACCTGCGCTGCATCGTGATCACCGGCGCCGGGGACAAGGCGTTCTGCTCGGGCGGGGACCTGAAAGAGAGAAAAGGCATGACCGACGAACAGTGGCGCCTGCAGCACGCCATTTTCGAAGAGGCGTACTACGCGGTCATCGATAGCGCAGTGCCGGTGATCGCGGCGGTCAACGGCGCGGCTTATGCGGGCGGGTGCGAACTCGCGCTGGCCTGCGATTTCATTCTGGCTTCGGCGGAGGCCCGGTTTGCGTTGACCGAAGTCACCATCGGGATCATGCCCGGTGGCGGCGGGACGCAGAACCTGCCGCGCGCGGTCGGCGAGCGCCGCGCAAAGCAGATCATTCTCACCGGAGCGCCGTTTACCGCTCAGCAGGGCTACGACTGGGGCATGGTGAACGAGGTGCATCCGCCGGCCGAATTGATGCCGGCGGCAATCGCCATTGCACAGCGCATCGCCGCGAACGCGCCGATTTCGGTGCGCCAGGCGAAGAAATCCATCCATGCCGGCCTGCAGATGGACCTCGTCTCCGGCCTGGCCTTCGAGGTCCAGGCTTACGAGCGGATGATCTCGACCGACGACCGGCACGAGGGCATCAACTCGTTCAACGAAAAACGCAAACCAAACTTCAAAGGACGCTAGCAATGGACGCTGTACAACGAAAAATGCTCTTGGCGGTTGCGTCTTGAAAACCGGCGACAGGGCGACGATGGAGATGGGCGAGGATCACGTCGACGTGCGCGAGAGCGTGCGCGCGATCTGCAAGGGTTTTCCGGGCAGCTACTGGAGGGAGCTCGAGGACCGGCAGGCCTACCCCGAAGCGTTCGTCAAAGCGCTCACCGATGCGGGCTACCTTGCCGCCCTGATCCCCGAGGAGTACGGCGGTTCGGGGCTTGCGCTACGGGTGGCCGCGGTGATCCTGGAGGAGATCCACGCCTCGGGCTGCAGTGCCGGCGCATGCCACGCGCAGATGTACATCATGGGCACGCTGCTGCGCCACGGCAGCGAAGAACAAAAACGCAAGTACCTGCCTGAACTGGCCGCCGGACGCCTGCGATTGCAGGCCTTCGGGGTCACCGAGCCCACGACCGGGTCGGACACCACCCAACTGAAGACCCGCGCCGTGAAAGATGGCGACGACTATGTGGTGACCGGGCAGAAGGTGTGGACTTCGCGCGCGTTGTACACGGATCTCATGCTGCTCCTCGCGCGCACCAAGCCGGTGGAGGAGTGCACCAGGAAATCCGACGGGCTCTCGGTGTTTCTGATCGATATCCGCGAGGCGCAGGGCAAGGGGATAGACATCCGCAAGCTGCCCGCGATGATCAACCACAACACGACGGAGATTTTCTTCGACGGGCTGCGCATTCCCGCGGACAGCTTGATCGGCGAGGAGAACCGCGGGTTCAAGTACATCCTGGACGGAATGAACGCCGAGCGCATTCTGGTTGCCGCCGAGGCGCTGGGCGATGCGCGGTTCTTCATCCGCAAGGCCACGGCCTATGCCGGCGAACGGGTGGTGTTCGGCCGCCCGATCGGGCAGAACCAGGGCGTGCAGTTCCCGATCGCCCGCGCCTATGCCGAAACCCGCGCAGCCGATCTCATGAATCGCGGCGCGGCGGCCTTGTTCGATGCTGGCAAGGACTGCGGCGAGGAAGCCAATCTCGCCAAGCTCCTCGCAAGCGAAGCGGCCTGGCATGCGGCCGATGCGACCATGCAGATCCACGGTGGGTATGGTTACGCGCGCGAATACGACGTGGAGCGCAAATGGCGCGACACGCGCCTGTTCCAGATCGCGCCGATTTCCACCAACCTGATTCTTTCCTACCTGGGCGAGCACGTGCTGGGCATGCCGCGCTCCTACTGACCCGGATGGCGATCCACACGAGCGACCAGGGCACCGGCCTGCCGGTGGTGCTCTTGCATGCCTTTGCCAACGACGGGGCGCTCTGGGCGCCGCAGATCGAGGCGTTCCGCGCGCAGTACCGCATCATCGCGCCCGATCTGCGCGGGTTTGGGCGATCCATGGCGACCGACGGAAGCGCGGTGTCCATGGATCGTTACGCCGACGACGTGATCGATCTCATGGACCAACTGCAGATCGAGCGTGCGGTGGCCGGCGGTATCTCGCTTGGCGGATACGTGGCAATGTCGCTCGCGCTGCGCTATCCGCAGCGGTTGTGCGGCCTGGTGCTCGCGAATACCCGGGCCGGCGCCGACAACCCCGAATGGGCCGGCTTTCGCGAAGCGCTGGTTCGCGACATCGAAGCACGCGGCGGACTTGCGGTGGCGGAAAACTATGGCGACAAGCCGTTTCGCAATGCGTGTCCCGAGGACATCAAGCAGGCGGTGCGCGGGATGATCCTGCGCCAGAGCGCGACGGGCCTGGCCTCGGGCACCCGCGGCATGGCGCAACGGCCGGACCGGCTTGCGGCGCTCGAGACGATCCGCGTACCGACGCTCGTGATCAGTGGCGCCGAGGACAACTACATCGCCTCTTCGGAAGGCGAAGCGATTCACCGCGCCATTCGCGGCAGCCGTTTCGTCGATATCCCCCATGCCGGACACCTTTCCAATATCGACAGTGCGCAGGCGTTCAATGCCGCCCTGGGGGAATTTCTCGCATCGATTTCGCCGGGACAAGCCAAGTGAATGACACCCATGCCGCCGCGCTAATGCGGTTGTACACCGACCTCGGCGCCCGGCCGGCCGCCGGCGAAGTGCTCGCAACCGCCAAACTCGGAATATTCGATGTACTCGGATGCATCGTGGCCGGTGTGCGTACGCCGACCGCGACGAAGGTGCGCGACCTGGTGCGCGAGCAGGGGGCGGGCAGCGGCGCCGCCATTCTTGGCACGCGCGAAGTCGCGGCGCCAGCGCTTGCGGCGCTGGCCAACGGCGTGGCCGGCCATGTGCTCGACTACGACGACATGAGTTCCACGATGCTGGGGCATCCAAGCGTGGTGCTGGTACCGGCGATGCTTGCGCTTGGCGCCGGGCGCGGCGCCAGCGGCGCGGAGGTGATCCGCGCCTACGTGCTTGGCTTCGAGGTCAACAGTCACATGTCTCGCACTTTGGTGCCGCATCACTACAACCAGGGCTGGCATTCGACTTCCAGCGTCGGGATTTTCGGCGCGACTGCGGCCTGCGCACGCCTGCTCGGCCTGGATGCCGCAGGCGCGCTGAACGCGCTCGCGATCGCCGCCTCGAATTCGGCCGGGGTGCGCGGAAACTTCGGCTCGATGACCAAATCGCTGCACGCGGGGCAGGCGGCCGAAGGCGCCGTGCGCGCAGCGCAGTTGTCCGAACGCGGATTCAGCGCGAACGCGCAGGTGTTCGATGCGCCCGGCGGCTATTTCGACACCTACGGAAAGAACCGGGATCCACAGGCATTGCCCGAGGGCGGGGCGCTCGAGATCGAATACTCCGGAATCGGCATCAAGCCCTATGCTTGCTGTGGAGCAGGGGTTGCGGTGATCGACGCTGCGCTGGACCTTCATGGGTTGCACGGCCTTGCGGGCGCTTCGATCGACGCGGTAAGCGTGGTGCTCAGTCCCATGGCCGCCAGCATCATGCCGTTTCACGAGGCCAACGATGGCCCCCAAGCCAAGTATTCGCTGGCTTATTGCGCAGCCGTCGCGCTGCTCGATGGCCGCGGCGGGCTCGCCCAGTTCGAGGACGTGAGAGTCATGCAGGCCGATGTGCGCGCCCTGGTGAAGAAGACCACGGTGCGCGCCGATGCACGAATGGCTTCGGGGGCCGGGCGGTTCGGCGTCGAGATGACCGTGCGGCTTGCGGGTGGCCGCGAAGTCTTCACCAGCCTCGAAGTTCCACGCGGGCATCCGAGGCGCAAGCTGGAAGAAGAAAAGCAGCGGGCAAAATTCATGGAATGCGCTGGGCCGGTGGTCGGGGAGCGGCGCGCCGCGAAAGCCGTCGAGGTCATCGATGGTTTCGAGAACCTTGCCAGGCTTGGCGAGTTGATCGAACTTCTGTGCCCCGAGCGTGCATGAGCGAGATCACCGATTGGGCCGAGGTGGTCAGGATTTCCAGGGCCCGTGTTGACTGACCGAGGCCTGTCCATGAATCTTCGAACCAAGGTAATTCTTGCTGCGACATCCTTTGTAGCGCTGACGGCTTGCGAAAACGCTCATGCGCAGCCATCGTCCTACCCTTCCAAACAGGTGCGCCTGATCGTGCCGACGGCGCCCGCGGGCGTGACCGACAACATCGGCCGCCTGCTTGCGCAGAAACTCACCGAGCAGATGGGCCAGACGGTGGTGGTCGAGAACCGGCCGGGCGCAAACGGCAATATCGCCGCGGAAGCGGTGGCGAAATCCGCGCCGGACGGCTACACCGTGTTCATCGGCACGATCGGGGTGATGTCGATCAATCCCTTCGTGTACAAGCAGGTTGGCTACGACCCGGTGCGCGATTTCGCGCCGATCTCGCAACTCGTGCTTTTTTCCAACGTGCTGGTCACCCACCCGAGCTTGCCGGTCACCACGCTGGCTGAACTGATCAGCCACGCCAAGGCAAGGCCGGGCAAGCTCAGCTATTCGTCCTCGGGCAGCGGCGGATCACCGCACATGGCGATGGCGTTGTTCCTGAACATGGTCGGGCTCGATATCGCGCACATTCCCTACAAGGGGAGCGCTCCGGCGATTGCTGATTTGTTGTCCGGGCAGGTTCAACTCGCGTTCGGCGACCCGATCGTCACGATTCCCCATGTTCGCGCCGGCAGGCTGCGGGCACTCGCGGTCAGCGGCGCCTCGCGGATCGAGATCGCGCCTGAAATTCCGACCGTCGCCGAAGCGGGCCTGCCGGGTTATGTGGTGCAGGGCTGGTTGAGTCTCGTGGGCCCGGCGGGCATGCCGCCGGAGATCGTGCGCCGGATCAATGCGGAAGTGTTGAAGGCGTTTGCCGATCCCGGCATGCGGGAGACACTGCGCCGGCTCGGCGCGACGCCCGACGCGGGTTCACCCGAGGTTCTGCGCGATTACATAGCGCAGGAAATCCGTAAATGGAGCACGCTCGTGCGCGCCGAAAAGATCACTGCGCAATGAGAAATATTCTGGCGGAACGGGAGTTCGCCCTACGCGGCGCGGGAATTGCGCCGCTGTAGAGGGCTTTGCCGCGGGGCGCTGTTGCGGATAGCGAGGATGGGCCGGGTTAGCTTGAGGCGTATGGTTCGGTACAAAGGGTGGGTCCGCCTGCCAACGAATGAAGGAGGATCCGTGATCCAGTCCAGTCTGCATTGCCTAGTCTTCGCGCTCGCCGCGTTGGCTTCCCTGTCCGCAGCAGCACAGGATTACCCGGCCAAACCGGTCCGTGTCGTCATCCCCTGGCCTGCCGGAGGCCCGACGGATGTCATCGGGCGGCTCATGGTCAACAAGCTGTCCGAGTCGCTCGGCCAGTCGTTCGTCGTGGACAACCGGGGCGGGGCCAGCGGCATGATCGGCTCGGAGGCCGTTGCCAGGTCCGCACCCGATGGGTACACGCTGTTGCTGAACAGCGGTTCGACGCATGTCGTCTACCCCGGCCTGTTCAAATCGCTGAACTTCGATCCGGTTGGGGATTTCGCGCCGGTCGGAATCGTCGGCACGACGCCCGTGGTCGTGGTGGCGCACCCTGCGCTGCCCGCAAAGGACATGAAGCAGTTGATCGCCTATGCGCGCGCAAAGCCCGGCGCGCTGAATCTCGCCATCCCGGGGGCTGGCACGCTGCCGCACCTGATTTCGGAACTCGTGAATTCGACCGCGAAGGTCAATATGACGATGATCCCGTACAAGGGCACGCCGCCGGCGCTCACCGACGTGATGAGCGGCAATGCGCACCTGACTTACGTGTCGATCGCCACGACGCTGCCGCTGATCGCCTCAGGGAAGGTGCGCGCGCTCGGGATCACGTCCGCCAAGCGCGTCGCCGCGTTGCCGAATGTGCCGACGATGACCGAGGCCGGGTTGGACGGGCTGGAAGTGTTCACCTGGTTCGGCATCTGGGCACCCAAAGGCACGCCGGTGCGCATCGTGGAAAGGCTGAATGCCGAAATCGCAAAGGTGGCTGATGACCCGGCGCTCAAGGCTCGCTATGCGGATATCTCCACCGACCTGGAGCCGATGGGCACTGCGCGGTTCGCGCAGTTCTTCGGCACCGAGAGCCGGAAATGGATGAAGGTGCTGGAAACCGCGCAGGTCAAGCCGGAATAACCATGCAGGGCCAAGCCCTGCTCGATCAGCTACGCCAGCGGCGGTTCGGGCACGCCCAGTCATCTGGCGGCCGTGGATAGTTTGCCTTGATCAGCGCGTTCTTGATGCAATGCCCATGGGTCACGGAACTCGCATCCGCGGGGTCACCGTGCCGGCGATTCGACCGGTGTAGAAACTCTGTAAATTCCTTCCAAGCGGACTGATGGGCGGTTGGAAAGTCAAAGTACGCTGCGAGCACTCTTCGACGATCTTCAGCAACTGCTTCGCATGACCTTGTCGCCGATGTGCGCCGTTGACGTAGATATACTCGATTTCGCCAGACTCGTTGTATCGGCAGTAGCCTATCGTGGTGTTGGAATCGGTAATGGTCACAATGCCCGGGGTATGGTTCACGAGAATGCTGCCGTGAGTCGGCTGAAGCTGCAGGGGAGTACTCATACCACGCTCGCCAAAAGCAAGGACATCGCACCGATCGTGGTCAGCAAAGCGCGCAGGGGGAGCAGCCACACTGGGAACGACTCCGAGCGTGCCAAGAGGCGGTCGAACGAGTAACACACCAGCAGCGCCGCCGCCTGTAACCTGAGTCCGGTCCATACCGGTAGCTGGAGCGACATCCAGCCAACAAGGCAGGGCAGCACACTCCAGCCATATTGCATCCAGGCGCGAGCACCGCGAACGCCGCTGTGTACCGCGTAGCCCCATTGAAGTGCGCCGACGAAAGACAGAATGAGCGCACCGTAGTGGGAGAGTGTGCCAAGCCAGAAGGCATACCACGGCACCGGCAGGAATGCGGCCAGCAGAGCCAGTCCCACAAATGGCATCAAGCCTGCGCATCCGAGAATGACTGCAGGGGCGGGCGCAGCGCGCAGTGAAGAGAAAGGCTTCACGCTTTGCTCAGCAACGGCGTGAGGCGCCTAGCTTAGACGGAGGAGTAAAGCCTGTAGCGTCGGGGCCGCAGGCCTTTATTTCGCCGCTCATCGATTAGAACCGTGCGTCATGGCATTCGTGGGAAGGAATCACAGTGAACCGATATTGAAACGAAAATAAACAAAAATATTCGCTATTTGTATTAAAATTCGAGTTCATCAACCGTATTATAGGTTCAATTAGAGTTCAGTTTATCTTCAATACGATGACCGTTGGCCGATGTCGAGTAGCTCCGCTTGGCCACCAACCGCAGAGAGTCCAGTGTTTTTTCAACCAAGGAGATGTCATGACCTCACGTAGAACGTTTGTGTTTCGCGCAATTCCGGTGACCGCCGTGCTGATTGGCACGGCAGGGGCCGCTTTTTCCCAACCAGCGCGCCTGGAGGAAAGCGACGCCGTGGCCACCGCGTTGGGCTACAAGCACGACGCATCCAAGGTGGATGCCAAGAAGTTCGCCAGCTACGCAGCGGGCCGTAACTGCGCGAATTGTCAGTTGTATCAGGGCAAGGCCGGGGAAGCGTGGGGCGCCTGCGCTCCCGTTGGCGGGAAGCTTGTCAACGCGAAAGGGTGGTGCGCAGCCTGGGTGAAGAAGGGATGACGTCGAGTGTCAGCGATGCAAAACCTGACGATCTACTACGACGGGCATTGCCCGTTGTGCCAGGCTGAGGTCCGTTTCTTGCGGTCACGCAATCGCGCAGGCCTGCTGCGCTTCGTAGACCTCCAGGATCCGCATTTTTCCGAGGCGGCAGAGCGCTTTTCGTGCGCACAGGCGCTTGCCACGATTCATGGGCGCCTGGGCGACGAAGAACTCCTGACCGGGGTGAGGGTGTTTGCCGAGGCTTACCGACGAGTGGGATTGAACGCCTTGGCCCGTCTCCTGTCCGTCGAATGGCTGCAACCCGCCTTTGACGCGGTTTACCGTAAATTCGCGCGGCACAGGCATGCTTTATCCCGGTGGATCGGGCCGTTGCTTTTGACACTGGCAAAGCGGTTTTGCTGAGCAGGCGCAACGTGGTTCAGCATTCAGCGAACAGAGCCCGCGCGTTGCGCGGGAAAGCGGGTCTGCCGAGCAAACCCTGCCACCGCTGCGGCCGGCCATTCGCCTGGCGCAAGAAATGGGCACGGGAATGGGAGCGGGTGAAATATTGTTCCGATCGATGCCGCCGCGCGACCAAGGGGCCGGCGTGACCAGGACCATCAGGCTGATTTTGGGAGACCAACTCAACCCCCTGCACAGTTGGTTCAAAGAGCAGCGCGAAGACCTCGTTTATGTCTTGATGGAGGTCCGCCAGGAAACCGACTACGTGCTGCACCATGCACAAAAGGTCCTCGCGATCTTTGCCGCAATGCGCGATTTTTCCCGGATGCTGCGCGAAGCCGGGCACCGCGTGCACTACATGACCATCGATGACCCCGCCAACCGGCAATCGCTGACGGCCAACCTCGACGCGCTGATCGCCGGCTACAACGCCGGTGCTTTCGAATATCAGTCGCCCGACGAGTGGCGTTTGGACGCCCAGCTCGGTGAATATGCGCGCGGTCTGTCAATCCCGTGGCGGATGGCCGACAGTGAACATTTTTTTACAGAGCGCGACGAGGCGGCACGACTGTTCGGCGCACGCCGGCAATGGCTGATGGAGAATTTCTATCGCCACATGCGCGTGAAACACGGCGTGCTGATCGACAACTCCGGCCGGCCGGCCGGAGGGCAGTGGAACTACGATCATGACAACCGCAAGTCGTGGCCCGGTCTGCCGGCCGAGCCTGCCGACTTTCGCTCGTATCATGACCATACTGCCCTGTGGCGGACCGTTGTTGCCGCCGGCATCCAGACTTTCGGTGAGCCCAGCGCCGAACGGGTTGCGTGGCCTCTCAACCGAGCCGAGGCCTTGCGGCAGCTCGAGGCTTTCGTCGTGCACGCACTGCCGCGCTTCGGCGATTTTCAGGATGCGATGAGCGTTCGAGCTTCGCGCCTTTTTCATTCCTTGTTGTCATTCGCCCTAAACACGAAGATGCTCGGCCCCCGCGAGGTCGTGGCACGGGTCGAGGCTGCATGGCGCGAGGGGAACGCACCCCTCGCGGCAACCGAGGGGTTCATCCGCCAAATTCTCGGCTGGCGCGAATACGTCCGCGGGTTCTATTGGGCGCACATGCCAGGCTACGAGCGGAATAACGTGTTTGGTCACGACGCGCCGCTGCCCGCCTGGTTCTGGACGGGACAGACAAAAATGCGCTGCCTCGGCAACGCAATCGGCCAATCCCTCGAGCACGCTCACGCCCATCACATACAGCGGTTGATGGTGATCGGTAACTTTGCGCTACTCGCAGGGCTGGCCCCCGGGGAGGTGCATCGCTGGTACCTCGGCGTATACGTCGACGCGTTCGAATGGGTGGAACTTCCCAATACCCTCGGCATGAGCCAATTCTCCGACGGCGGCCTGCTGGCGACCAAGCCCTACGTATCGAGCGCCGCCTATATCCATCGCATGAGCGACTACTGCAAGGGTTGCCACTACGACCGCAAACTGCGCGAGGGCGAACGAGCCTGCCCCTTCAACTCTCTGTACTGGGATTTCTTCGCGCGCCACACGAAAAGGCTGTCGACCAACCCTCGCCTTGGCCTGGTTTATCGGCAGATCGAGAAGATGGGCGTGCCGGCGGTGCGGTCATTGCGCGAGCGGGCGGAGCTATTGCGCGGCAGCCTGAACAGTCTTTGATACGTTGACGATAGCGTTTCGCTTGCGACGTTAGTTAGCTGACCAAGAGCAGCTCAAGCTTGCGACTTCCATTGGGCTCACCTCGTTCATGCCGGCAGGGGCAGGCCCTCGGACTCGGCCACCTTCACCAACGCCTCTTCCAGCAAGGAGCGCGCAGTGCCCGCCACCTCCTTCAGATAACGATGCAGGGCTGCGTCTGCCGTGTTGCTGCTTTCGCACTCGGCGCTGTAGGTCTCGAAATTGCCCAAGCGGACCAGCAGTTCGCCGAGATGGTGCGGACATTCGCAGTTCAACTTCACTGAAGTAGTCGAGATTTGAGCGAGCGCTTTGTTGTCGAAACGCCGCGTTGCCGCGGGATCGATCGGCGGCAACGCGGCGGATTTTTCCGCCTGGAAACCGGCCGGCGGCGCGCCACAAAGCGATTCCAGCTGTCCGATCTCCAAAGGCGCATGCACCAGGCTGCAGCCCAATGCACGCAGTTCCTGCTCGACGCGTTGCGGGCCGAAGCCGTACTCGACGACGATGTGCTGTGCGCCTAGTTGCTGCGCCAACGAACGAATCGTTTGAGGTGTTTCGCGCTTCAGGGTCGGCAACTCGATGACCAGCACATCGGCCGTCACGCCGCGCAGCGCTTCGCCGGCAAGCGCTGCATTCGGGCTTGTCGCCACGACCTGAAGCGCGGCCAATCGATGGTGCGCCACGCGCAAGCTCAGCGCTTCGCCCACGATTGCCACGCGCGGGAGGGGCCGCGAGTTCCTGACGACCTCGAGGGCCTGCGGCTGCTGGGCGGGAGCCGCGCTTGCGACCTTGTCGAGCATGGCCTGCAACTGATCGAAGCCGAGCGAGGCAATCGAGCCGATGGCGTGCCCGGAGTCGACGAGCTGCTTGATCACCGTCAGGCGCGCCACTTCTGCGGGCGCATACAGGCGCTGTCCCGTAGCGCTCTGGCGCGGCCCGACGATCCTGTAGCGCCGCTCCCAGACGCGCAGCGTCTGAACTGGAATGCCAGTGCGTCGCGCCACCGCACCGCTGCGGTACACGGCCTCCTCGAGCGCCATCTGATGGCGGTTTGGCATAGAGACCCCTATCGAACTGTATTTGAACCCATTATAACAGGAACTATCCTGATTATTTAGCTGATCCTCGGGTCATTTGGACAAAATTATAAAATATTACTGTTCAAGTTGAATTCATTCGTATACATTAATTTCTTATTTAGAGTTCATAACAGATACAAAAAAGTAACAGTACAGCATTTGGAGCGAAGTTTTTTTACCCAGTCGGTAAGTTTCTTTACTCACAACTAAAAAACAAAAAGCCATGAAAAAGCTGATCTCGGCCGTAGTGGTTTCATTTTCCGTGGTGTCCGCCGCGAACGCCAAGGACATCGTCGACACCGCGGTTTGCGACGGCAGTTTCAAAACACTTGCCACCGCCTTGCAGGCTGCCGGCCTGGTCGAAACGCTGAAGGGCACGGGACCGTTCACGGTCTTCGCGCCGACCGATGCGGCCTTCGCCAAGATTCCGAAGGCTCAATTGGATGTACTGCTTGCCGACGAGGCCAAGCTGACCGCCGTTCTGACGTATCACGTGGTTTCGGGCGCGGTGATGTCCAAGGACGTCAAGGCCGGCATGGTGAAGACGGTACAAGGCTCTTCGCTGACCGTGAGCACGACGGGGGGCGTCAAAGTCGATGGAGCCAACGTCACCTCCGTCGACATCACTGCCGACAACGGGGTGATCCACGTCATCGACAGCGTGGTGCTGCCCACCTAAGAAATACCCGGCAAGCGCGAGCCGGTCGCAGAAAGCGGACCGGCCGCAAACGCGATAACGCCCGCTACGTCGGGCGTTGTCATAAAGTGAAAACTGTCAGGTTTTACGTCTGCGCCAAGGAAAACGTCAATGACTGGCTCTATAGAAAAGCTTTTTCAGGATGTGGAAATCAGCCTGAACATCCTTCGGGTGCTTGCAAGCAACAGCTATGACTCGATCCTGATCACCGATGCCACCAAGGACGCAAAGATCATCTATGCGAACAAAGCGTTCAAGACGCTGACTGGCTACGATCCGTCCGAGGTCATCGGGAAGACACCGCGGATTTTGCAGGGCGCCGCCACCGACAAGACCGTGATTGCCCGCCTGGTTGACGCGCTGAAGGGGGACGGCCGGTTCGAAGGCAAGGCAGTCAACTATAAAAAGAACGGGACGCCTTTCATCATGGATTGGCGCGTTCTGCCAGTGAAGGTCGGCAAACGTACCAGGGTTTGGGTGGCGATTCAGCGCGAAGGGTTTGCGATCTAGTCGCAATTCCCGACTCGCACTGGTCGCACTTCGAAGTGAACACAGCGAAAAAGCAGATCAGCGGCCTGCTGATCGTCGTCGGCAACTCGCTCACGGCGATCGGTCTCGCAGGGTTGGTGCTCGCTCTGAGCGGACTGATCGAAGCGGAGTTCTTTGCGCTCGGGATTTCATCGGGCGTCCGCGTCATTGGATCGGTGGCAATCACCGGTTGCCTGTTGAGCGCCGTCGGTTACGGCGTCCTGGAATATTTTGAAAAGTAAAACACCGGAAGAGGCGATATGCTCAGAAAATCGGATTATTTCATTCTGCTGGCGGTGGCGATTTCGTTCGTCATCTCCGCATATTTGTGGTTTGCGGTGCAGGATCGCGAGCAGGCGATCTTCACTGCGATCTGGATTCCCTCCATCTTCGGCTTCGGAATCTACGTCAAGCTGGCTGCCTTGCTGGGGAGGCCAAAATGATGCCCATCGATCTTTTGTACTTGGGCATTGTCGTGTTCGTACTGGTGCTGATCGGCTTCGGTCTCACAATGATGGAATTCCGCAATATGAAATGAAGGCCGGCCACCGCGCATAGAACGCTCAATCCGGGTTTGCCCGGCTTTCGCACCATGAACTTGATCAATCCGAAGAAACTCTTGCTCTCGAAATGGACAGCCGTGGAGCCGGTGGAAAAACAGAAGCATTTCCTGGTCACCAAGGTCATGCTTCCTGAAACACCGGATGGCAGGATCGAATGGATCGAAATCGAGGCGGTCTACACGAAAGCAACCGCTAAACTCCGCTGGCCTGAACTGCGAGACCAGGCGAAGTGGCGTCGGGGATGGGCATAGCAATAAAGTCCTTTCCCAAAGGATTTCGTGCCTTGGTCATCGGCGCTTCCGGCGCGATCGGCGCTGCCTTGGTGGCCCGGTTGCGGGCAGACCCAAAATGCGCCGAAGTCGTTGGGTTACACCGCCGGTCGCTTCCGCGCATCGATTTTGGCAATGAAGAATCCATCGCCGCGGCGGCGGTGGCGCTTTCCCGCGGGCCCGCGTTCGAACTGATTATCAACGCCGCCGGGTTGCTGCATTCGCCTCGTTTCATGCCGGAGAAGAGATTCTCCGATCTCAACTATGCGCAGATGTTCGAAACCTTTCGGGTCAACGCGTTCGGACCGGCATTGGTATTCAGCCATTTTTCGAAGTTGATTGGCAACGATCGGGCTGTAATGGCGGTTCTCTCTGCGAAGGTGGGAAGCATCGCAGACAATCGCCTGGGGGGCTGGTATAGCTACCGTGCTTCGAAGGCGGCGCTGAACATGTTCTTGAAAACCGCTTCGATCGAGATGAAGAGAACGAAACCGAATGCGGTCCTGGCCGCCTTGCATCCCGGCACCGTAACCTCCTGCTTGTCACAGCCCTTCCGCGGCGCTGAAGCCGGACGTGCGCCAAACGACGCAGCAGCAGATATGCTTGATGTCATCGACAACCTGACGCCGGCGAGCACTGGGCAGTTTTTCTCTTATAGCGGCGAGAAGCTCCCTTGGTGACTTCAATACCCTGCGCTTGATGTTCATGGGCAAGGTGCACGAGAGGACCGCATGGATGCTCCGCAGCCTGCCAAAGCACTGAGTCTCGCAATTGCAGCGACCCTGACGCTCATGCCATTTGCACATGCCGGCCCGCCGCTGCTCGATTTCTCCCGTCCGGAAGTCGTCCAGACGTTTCGGGTCATCAACGATGACGTGATGGGCGGCGTATCGACCTCGAGGCGCCGCTCGACGGACGACGCAATGGTGTTCGAAGGGGAGGTGTCTCTCGAGAGGAACGGCGGCTTCGCCTCTTTGCGCGGCCCGATCAGATTCCCTGCGGAGTCCGCGGCGCTGCTGCTGCGGGTGCGCGGCGACGGGCAGCGCTACAAGCTGACGCTCAAACTCGACGACAGCACCGGCACGGCCCAATACCAGGCCGCTTTTGTTGCGCCGCCAGAATGGCAGACGCTGCGCTTCGAGCCGGCAGATTTCGCAGCCAGTTTCCGCGGGCGCGCGGTGGCCGCTCCGATCGTGCGGTACGAAGACGTGCGGTACTTCGGTCTGCTTATTTCGGACCAACAGTCAGGGGCCTTCAAGGTCGAATTGAGCAGCGTCCTGGCCGAGTAGAGGATCGCTCGCTCTGCGGTGCCAAGGCGCCGGCCCGGTCTGGCCGGGAACTCAATTGAAAGCGCCGCCCGTGTTACGCTGGAAATCGGAGAGTCAATGGAGGAGGAAAAGATCATGCGCCACCCGCGTCTCGCATTGCTTGCGATGATCACGCTGCTCGCGCCGGCAGCGGCCTGGGCACAGACCGTCGACGGCCCCAAGGTCGACTGGAAATACGCTACCTGGGGCAAGCCGCGCGCCATCACTGCCGGTGTCGAGGCGCTCGCCAAGCATGTCGGCGAACGCACCGGCGGCAAGTTCAACATTACGATCGGCTACGGCACCTTTGGCGGCGAACGTGAAGTGCTCGACATCCTGAGCGCCGGTGGCGTGCAGGCGAGCATGATCTGCACGTCCTACCACCCGGACAAGAGCCCGGCCTACACCGCGCTCGACCTGCCTTTCCTGCCGCTGCCCGACTTCGAAACCCAGTGGGCGGTGTACGAAGCCTTCCACGCGCACCCGTACATCGTGCAGGAGTTCGGCCGCTGGAACGCGATGCTGTACGCGGCCAACATGCTTCCGCAGTACGAGTTCGTCGGTAAGGGCACGCCGCCCAGAAAGCTCGCAGACTTCAAGGGCATGCGGGTGCGCGCACTCGGCGGCCTTGGAGATGCGATGCGCAACATGGGCGCGGTGCCGACCTCGGTGCCGCCCACGGAGGTGTATACCTCGATGGAGCGCGGCACGGTGGATGCCGTGTCCTTCCCCACCACCTACGCGCATGCCTCCTACAAGACCTACGAGATCGGCACCTGGTACACGACCAACCTGGCGCCGGGCACGGTGGCTTGCCCCTCGGTCTTCAACAAGAACGCCTGGGCGCAGCTGCCGCCCCAGTACCAGAAGCTGATCACCGACTTCCGGCCCAGGGTGAAGGATGTACTCGTGGCGGCCTACCAACAGGCCGATGAGAAGAACATCCCGCTGTTCAAGAAGAAGCTCATGTTCATCAGTTACACGCCCGCCGAACTGGCCGAGTTCCGCAAGCTCGGCGCGCAGCCGGTATGGGACAAGTGGGTTGCCGAGATGACTGCCAAGGGCATTCCGGCCAAGGAACTCCTGCAGTTGATCTTCGACACGTCGGCGAAGGCGCAGAAAAAGTAGCCCTGCGCGGCTGCGGCTGCTGACTGCGATGTCGAGTCCGACCGAAGCACAAAGCGCAATGCCGCGTCCGTCGCCCGGCGCGCCGCTGCTCGCTCGCGCCGACTGGTGGACGGCCAAGTTCGAGGACGTGCTCAACCTGGCTGCCGCGATCGCCATCTTCGGGGTGATGGTGATGGGCGTCGCGCAGATCGTCAGCCGCAGTTTCTCCAGCTGGCTGCACGCCCTGGTGCCTGCGATTCCGCGCTTCGCGATCCACGGCTACATCGACTATATCCAGTTCATCGGCGTGCTCTACGCCATCCTCGGCATTGCCTACTGCCAGCGGGTCGGCGGCCACATCCGCATGGAGATCGTGCTTGCGAGCCTGCGCGGCCGCCTGGTCTGGGTTTTCGAGACGCTGGCGACCTTGGTGGCCGTGGCTGTGTGCGTGCTGCTCATCGTCGGCACCTGGGACAACTTCTACAACGCCTGGTCGAAGGGCGACTCGTCGATGGACATCAAGCTGCCGCTGTGGCCCTCGAAGCTGGTCGTGCCGCTGATGCTCTGCGTGCTCCTAGTGCGCCTTTTGCTGCAGTTCTGGGGCTACCTGCGCATGGTCGCGGATCCGTTGGGTGAACCGCTCGCGGTACCGGTGCCCGAGACCGTCGAACAGGCGGCACGGCGGGAGATTGAGGACGCGATCGGCAAGACCGGACTGGGCGCGGATCCGGACACGCCTGTGAGGAACTGAGCGATGACCCCGCTGACCATCGGCATTCTTGGCGCGGGCGCGCTGCTGGCACTTGCGGTGCTCGGCGTGCGCATCGCTTATGCCGCCGCTTTCGTCGGCACGGTCGGGCTGATTTTCCTGATGGACAATCCGTATGCCGCGCTCGTGGCGGCCGGCACGATTCCCTATTCCAAGAGCACGAGCTACGAATTGTCGGTGCTGCCAATGTTCATTCTCATCGGTTACCTGGCCTACTACGCCGGCATGACGCGAACCTGCTTCGAGGCGGCCAAGCGCTGGTTCGGCTGGCTGCCCGGGGGCCTTGCGATCGGCACGATCTTCGCGGTCGCGGCATTCTCTGCCGTGTCCGGAGCCAGCACGGCGGCGGCAGCGGTATTCGCGCGCGTCGCGATTCCGGAGATGTTGCGCGAAGGCTACAACCGCAAGCTCGCCGCCGGCGTGGTGGCGGCCGGCTCGACGCTCGATTCGCTGATCCCGCCTTCGGCGCTGCTGGTGATCTACGGAATCATCTCCGAGCAGTCGATCGGCGACCTGCTGATCGCCGGCTTCGTGCCTGGCATCATTTCCGCGCTGGCCTACTGCGTGATCGTGGTGGTGCGCTGCAAGCTCAATCCGGAACTCGGCCGGCCGATCACCGGCTACTCCTGGAAGCAGCGCTTCGAGTCGCTGCCGCCGACCGCGCCGATCTGGATCGTGATCCTGCTGATCTTCACCTCGATGCTTTTCGGCTGGGCAACCCCGACCGAAGCGGGCGCCCTGGGCGCCTTTTCGACGCTGTTCTTCGCATGGCGGCACGCGATGACCTGGGGCCAGTTCCGCGGCGCGATGCTCGAATCTGCCAAGCTCACCGTGATGATCTTCACCATCGTCTGGGGCGTGCTGATCTTCGTGCGCTTCCTCGGCTACGCCAATCTGCCGGTCGCGTTCTCCGGCTGGATCGAAGGGCTCAAGCTCCACCCGTTGCTGATCCTGCTGGCGATCTACGCCATTTACCTGGTGCTTGGCTGCTTCATGGACGCGATCGGCATGATGCTGCTCACGCTGCCGATCGTGTACCCGGTGGTCGAAAGCCTGGGCTATGACCCGATCTGGTTCGGCATCATCGTGGTCAAGCTGTGCGGAATCGGGCTCCTGACCCCGCCGGTGGGCCTGTCCGCGTTCGTGGTGAACGGCGTGCGGCCGGACATCCCGCTGGGCGACGTGTTTCGTGGCATCTGGCCTTTCCTGATAGCCGACATCGTCACGGTCGCGCTGCTCACGGCCTACCCCGGACTGGTCACTTTCGTGGTCGACGTCAGGGTGCGCTAGGAGGTAGTTCGGGCGCGCCCCGCGATCACTCGAAGGTGATCTTGGCCTCCTTGATCAGCTTCGCCCAGGCGTCCACTTCCTGACTGATCAGTTCGCTGATGGCTTCCGGTGTCCCGCCGTACGAAAGGTTCCTCACCTTTTTCATGTGCTCGCCGACCACCGGCGATTTTAGCGCCGAGTTGAACGCCGAATTGAGCTTGGCCACGATTTCCCTCGGCATCCCGGGCGGACCGGCAATGCCTTGCCAGAAAAAAACATTCATTCCCGGTACGCCCAATTCGCGCATGGCCGGATACTCCGGCGCGGCCGAGGAGCGCTCTGTGGACGTAGCGGCAAGAATGCGGACCTTTCCGGCCTTGGCATGCCCCTCCATGAAGGCCAGAATGCCCATCGACGCATCCGTGGTCCCCTGGGCGAGCGCCATTGATTCGGTGGCCGATCCGCTGAACGGGATGTGGGCCGTGTTGATGCCGGCGAGGCGGTTGAACAGCTCGATCCCAAGATGCGACAAGGATCCCGCGCCATAGGAGCCGAAGTTCACCTTGCCGGGATTGGCCCTGGCGTAATCGATGAGTTCCTTGAGCGTGGTCGCCGTCATGTTCTTTGCGTTTACCGAAATGAACAGCGGCCCGCCCTGGGCCAGTACCACATGCGCCATCTTGCGCACGTCGAAGGGCGGATTGGGCCTGGCGGACGAGACGGTCTGCGAAGAAGTGGACACCATCAGGGTATAGCCGTCCGGCGCCGCCCCCATGACGGCTTCGGTGGCGAGGACGGCGCCGGCGCCGGGCTTGGGGTCGAGGATCAAGGGTTGGCAGAGCGACTCGCGCGCCTGGTCGGCGATTACGCGAAAAGAAATGTCGGTCGCGCTGCCCGCCGCAAAGGGCAGGACAAGGCGGATCGGCT
>CANKMT010000075.1 GCA_947482825.1 Betaproteobacteria bacterium
CATCAAAGTGTCCGACGCGCAGATGCACCAAGTGAATCTACGCCAGCACAGGGTGCTGCCAATGTGGAACTACACACTTGTTCCGACATGATCGAGAATGTGAATTTATTTTTGCGCGGACCCTAAGCAAGCGATTCGCGAAAGCGTGTTCAGCGCGCTGTTCGCCTGGCTGGAACAAAGACGAGTGTAGCGGCCGTGGCGCAGGCCCATGCAACGTAGAGCGTGGTGAAGACCCAGGCGGGCGCGTCGTAGTACAGGAAGTACCTCACCCATCGACCCACGAATGATTCCGGCCGCACGCCGCCGCGCAGCAGGTCCTCCCAGATCGTAAGGGGGCAGGCATAGCCGAGCACGGCCTCGAGCGCGACCAGGGCGATTGCACCGATGTGCAGGTAGCGGAATGCCGGATTGCGCACCCAGGTCCAGCCGCGCCAGGCGCCGATCCAAACCAGCGCAAGGCCGCCGACGATGAAAACGACCACCGCAAAGTGAAGGACCAGCACCAGGTCGGCGAAATGCGCTGCGAGCAGCGTATTCATGCGCTGTTCCCGCTCCGGCGTTCAGGTCATTCGCTGCCGGTGGCCACCGGGCGCTTGGGGTCGCTGCACCACTCACTCCACGAGCCCGGGTACAGACGCGACCCCGACAGGCCGGCGATTTCCATCGCCAGGATGTTGTGGCAGGCCGAAACGCCGGAGCCGCACTGGTGGACGATCTGCTTGGGCGAGCGGTTGCCCAGCAACTGCGCGAATTCCTTGGCGAGGACTTCGGCCGCCTTGAAAGTGCCGTCCTTGGCGAGGTTCTCGCCGAAAGGCCGGTTCAGGGCTCCGGGGATGTGGCCGCCGACCGGATCGATGACCTCGCCGACACCGGCGTAGCGTCCGGCTGCGCGCGCGTCGATCACGGTGACTTCCGGCTTGCCGAGGTTCGCCTCGACGAACGCCGCATCGACATGCATCGTGCGCGGGGCGCCGCGATATTCGCTCGGGGCGAAGTGCGGCACTTCGGCGGTGATCGGGCGGCCCTCCTTTTCCCACTTGGAGAAGCCGCCGTCGAGGATGGCCACGCTGTAGTGGCCCATCCACCGCAGCATCCACCAAAGGCGGCCTGCGTAAGTCCCGCCGGAGGCGTCGTAAACCACGATCTGCTGGCCGGGCCGGACGCCCCATTCGCCCAGCGCGGCCTGGAAATCATCCGCGTCCGGCAAAGGGTGGCGGCCGTTCGAGCCGGTTTTCTCTCCGGAAAGCTCGGTGTCGAGGTTGACGAAGGTTGCGCCGGAGAGGTGTCCTTCGGCGTATTGCTCGCGCCCGATCCCGGGATTCATGAGGTCGTGGCGGCAGTCGAAGATGCGCCAGTCGGAGTCGCCGATGTTGTTCGCGAGCGTTGCGGTGTCGATCAGTGTGCGGTAGGCCATCCCGCAATTTTACCGCGTTCCTACTCTGCGGGACGCCCCAACTCGCGCCTCAGGTACTCGTGGAAATGCACGAGGGCGTCCTCCATCGGCGATTGGTACGGGCCCGCTTCGCTGATGCCCTGTGCATGCAGCGCCTTGCGCCCGCGGTCCATGCGGGTGCAGATCTCGCCGTCTTCCACTGCGGTTTCAACGTAGGCCGCCTGCTCGGCCTCGACGAATTCCCTTTCGAACAGCGCGATGTCCTCGGGATAGTAGAACTCGACGATGTTGGTGGTGAGCGTCGGCGAGCGCGGGATCAACTGCGAGACCACGAGCACGTTCGGGTACCACTCGAGCATGAGGCCCGGAAAATAGGTGAGCCACAGTGCGCCGTACTTGGGCTCGCGGCCATCGAGGTACTTGAGGCAGGCATCGTGCCAGCGCTTGTAGACCGGCGTGCCCGGGCGCCCCAGCCCCGCCTTGGGCCCGATGACCTGGAGCGAAAAGCGATCGTCGGATTCGAGACGGAAATTGTTGCAGTCGGTGAAGTTGCCCAGCCCCGGATGAAACGGGTCGACGTGATAGACCTCGAGGTAGACCTCGATGAAGGTCTTCCAGTTGATCGGGTAGTCGTCGATCTTCACGCGGTCGAGCACGTAGCCGGAGAAATCGAAGTCCGCGGCGAGCGAAAGGTTGGCGAGGTCGCGATGCGGGTCGCGCGGGCCGGCAAAGAGCATGCCCTTCCAGTTCGAAAGCGGCGTCGAGTTGAGGCGCACGCTTGGGTTCTCGGGAAAGTGCGGCGCGCCGAGGAGGCCGCCCTTCAGGTCGTAGGTCCAGCGGTGCAGCGGGCAGACGATGTTCTCGGTGTTGCCGTGGCCTTCTAGGATGATCGCCTGGCGGTGGCGGCAGACGTTTGACAGGAGCTCCGGGCCGCGCTTTTCGTCAGTCGTGTTCCTGACGAGCACCTTGGCGTGGTCCATCCAATCGAGGGTGCGGTAGTCGCCGGACCTGGGCACCATGAGCTCGTGGCCGACGTAGTTCGGTCCGGCGTCGAACAGGCGTTTCTTCTCGAGGGCGAAGATATCCGGGTCGAGGTACCAGGAGACCGGCAGCTGCGCGCTCGAAGGCTTGAGGCGCCCGAGGCTCGCGATATCGGACATGATGCTGTTCCCCCTGATGCAAGTGCGTGCAGCGATGTTACGGAGAGGGATTTTAGCCCAATGGCGCTGCATTGACCCTTCGTGGTCGCTCGGCTATGGTTCGCCCCTATGAGTCGCGCCCCCCGTCAGAGTTCGCCTGACGACCCAAAATCCGCCTCCGCCCCCACCTTTGAAGACGCGCTGGACGAACTCGAAAAGCTCGTCGGACGCATGGAAGGCGGCGACCTTTCGCTCGAGCAGTCGCTTGCTTCGCACAAGCGCGGGCTGGAGCTTGCGCGGTTCTGCCAGCAACGGCTCGAATCGGCACAGCAGCAGGTGCGCGTGCTCGAAGGCGAAATCCTCAAGAACCTTTCCGCCGCCCAGGCCCCCGAACGCAGTGACGACTGACACACGCGACTTCGCGACGTGGATGGGCGAGGTCCAGGCACGCATGGAAGCGGCCTTGGCGCGCCTGTTGCCGCCCGCGGGCGCGGCGCCCGCCCGCCTGCACCAGGCCATGCGCTATGCCGTGCTCGAAGGCGGCAAGCGCGTGCGCCCGCTGCTTGCCTTTGCGGCCGGGGAGGTGACCGGCGCGGCGCCCGAGCGGCTCGAGGTTGCCGCCGCCGCGGTCGAGTTGATCCACGCCTATTCGCTCGTCCACGACGATATGCCCTGCATGGACGACGATGTCCTGCGCCGGGGCAAGCCCACCGTGCATGTCGAGTACGACCAGGCCACGGCACTCCTGGTGGGCGATGCTTTGCAGTCGCTCGCGTTCTTCCTGCTTTGCGAAAAGCCGCTGGCCGATTCGCCCGCGGCGCAGATCGAAATGGTCAGGACCCTGGCCTTGGCGACCGGGTCTCGCGGCATGGCTGGCGGACAGGCGATCGACCTCGAGTCGACCGGCAAGCCGCTCGAGCTGCCCGAACTCGAGTTCATGCACATCCACAAGACCGGCGCGCTGATCCGCGCTGCCGCGGTGCTCGGGGCGCGGTGCGGCTCGCCGCTCGGCGCCCGGGAAGCGGAGAACCTCGACCGCTACGCAAAGTGCGTGGGCCTCGCCTTCCAGGTCGTCGATGACGTGCTCGATTGCGAAGCGAGCACTGCCACACTGGGCAAGACTGCGGGCAAGGATGCGATCCAGGGCAAGGCCACTTATGTATCGGCCATGGGCCTGGCGCGGGCGCGCGAGCTCGCCGAGGACCTGCGCCGGCAGGCGCATACCGCAATCGAACCGTTTGGCGGCAGGGCGGCGCGGCTCGCCCAGCTCGCCGACTTCATCGTTTTGAGGAAGTTCTGAGATGACGGCCACCATCGGCATTCCGGGCGATCTGTCCGGGCAGGCACATGGCAGCGCATCCGCATCCGCGGGGGCGGCCGCGGGCAAAGACTACAATCCCGCAATGTACGAATTGCTGAAGACCATCGACGACCCGGCCGAACTGCGCAAGCTCGACCGAAAGCAGCTCGGCCAATTGGCCGACGAGTTGCGCGCGTACGTGCTCGATTCGGTCTCGAAGACCGGCGGCCACCTTTCGTCGAATCTCGGCACCGTTGAACTGACGCTCGCGCTCCACTATGTTTTCAACACGCCCGAAGACCGCATCGTATGGGACGTGGGCCACCAGACCTACCCGCACAAGATCCTCACCGGTCGCCGCGAGCGCATGTCGACGCTGCGCCAGACCGACGGCCTGTCCGGGTTCCCCAAGCGTGACGAGTCGATCTACGACACCTTCGGCACCGCGCATTCCTCGACGTCGATATCGGCGGCGCTCGGCATGGCCGCCGCCGCCAAGCTCAAGGGCGAGAAGCGCCACGCGATCGCGGTGATCGGCGATGGGGCGATGTCGGCCGGCATGGCGTTCGAGGCGATGAACAACGCCGGCACGATGGACGTCGAGCTGCTCGTGGTGCTGAACGACAACGAGATGTCGATCTCCCCGCCGGTCGGTGCGCTCACCAACTACCTCGCGCGCCTCATGTCCGGGCGCATGTACGACACTGCAAAGCGCTACAGCGAGCATGTGCTCAAGCGCCTGCCCGCGATGTGGGAACTGGCAAAGCGTGCCGAAGAACACGTCAAGGGCATGGTCACGCCCAGCACCTTGTTCGAGGAATTCGGCTTCAACTACATCGGCCCGATCGACGGCCACGACCTCGATGCGCTGCTGCCGACGCTTGCGAACATCAAGAAGCTCAGGGGCCCGCAGTTCCTGCACGTCATCACTCGCAAGGGGCAGGGCTACAAGCTGGCCGAGGACGACCCGGTGCTCTACCACGGCCCCGGCAAGTTCAACCCGGCCGAAGGCATCAAGAAGTCCGCGGCCATCAAGCCCACTTACAGCCAGGTCTTCGGAGACTGGCTGTGCGAAGTCGCCGCGCGCGACAGCCGCATGGTGGCGATCACGCCCGCGATGCGCGAAGGCTCGGGCATGGTCAAGTTCTCGGAGAATTTCCCCGAACGCTATTTCGACGTGGGTATTGCCGAGCAGCACGCGGTCACGTTCGCCGCGGGCCTGGCCTGCGAAGGGTTGCGGCCGGTGGTCGCAATCTATTCGACGTTCCTGCAGCGCGGCTACGATCAACTCATCCACGACGTGGCGATCCAGAACCTGCCGGTGATGTTTGCGTTGGACCGGGGCGGCGTGGTCGGCGGCGACGGCGCCACGCACAACGGGGCGTTCGACTACGCGTTCCTGCGCTGCATTCCCAACCTGACGGTGATGGCGCCCGCGGACGAGGACGAATGCCGCCAGATGCTGACCACCGGCCTCAACCTCGCGGGCCCCTCGGCGGTGCGCTATCCGCGCGGCAGCGGTCCCGGCGCCGCCCTGGATCGCCCGCTCGTCGGGATACCGGTCGGCAAAGGCGAAGTGCGCCGCAAAGGGAGCAGGATTGCAATCCTGGCGTTCGGCTCGATGCTCGCACCGGCGCTGGAGGCCGGCGATGCGCTTGACGCTACCGTGGCCAACATGCGGTTCGTCAAACCCGTGGACGCGGACCTCGTTGCCGCCCTTGCGGCAGAGCACGAGGTGCTCGTGTGCGTAGAGGAGCACGCGCTCCTCGGCGGGGCCGGAAGCGCGGTTTGCGAAACACTCGCTTCGCTCAGGCTCGAGCGGCAAGTGTTGCTTTTCGGCTTGCCCGATCGCTTCATCGATCACGGCGACAGCGTGAAGCTGCTCGCCTCGGTCGGGCTGGACGGGAAAGGGATAGAGCGGTCGATTCGAAGCGCGATCAGGGCCGCAATACCCGAGTAATCCAGTCGGAAGTTATAATGCCTTGATGAACACCCGCGACCCCAGCATCCCCGTCCCGATTCCCGATGTCCAAGGCTCAGCCGACACCCGGCGCCTGGCCATCGACAAGGTCGGCATCAAGTCGATCCGCCACCCGGTGAAGATCCAGGAAGCCGGCGGCGGCGTGCAGCACACCATCGCAATGTTCAACATGTACGTGCGCCTGCCGCAGCATTTCAAGGGCACGCACATGTCGCGCTTCGTGGCCATCCTCAACGCGCACGAGCGCGAGATCACGGTGAAGTCCTTCCAGGTCATGCTGAAGGAGATGGTCGAGAAACTCGAGGCCCAGGAAGGCCACGTCGAAATGACTTTCCCGTATTTCATCGACAAGGCCGCGCCGGTTTCAGGGGTGCGCAGCCTGATGGACTACGAGGTCACGTTCACCGGTGAAGTCCGCAACGGCAAGACCGAATTCTCGATGCGCGTGCTGGTGCCGGTCACCAGCCTGTGCCCCTGCTCCAAGGAAATCTCCGACTACGGCGCGCACAACCAGCGTTCGCACGTCACGGTGACGGCGACCACCAACGACTTCGTCTGGATCGAGGAGATCGTCGCGGTGGTCGAAAAGCAGGCTTCCTGCGAGCTCTACGGCCTACTCAAGCGGCCCGACGAAAAGTATGTGACCGAGCGCGCCTACGACAATCCCAAGTTCGTCGAGGACATGGTGAGGGACGTGGCGGCCGTGCTCAACTCTGACGAGCGCATAGACGCCTACGTGGTGGAGTCGGAGAATTTCGAGTCGATCCACAACCACTCGGCCTATGCATTGATTGAGCGGGACAAGCGAGCGGCCTGAGCGCCGCGTCGGTTGGAATGCGCCCGGCGCATGGCTGGGCCTCGTCCTTGTCAGCCTGCTGCCGATGGCCGAACTTCAAGCGCAGACCGATTTCGGTGCCGAGCGTTCGCGCATGGTGCTCGAGATCGCGCAGATGGCGCGCGAGACGGCCGGCGAGACCGGCCGGCCGGCGTTTTCAGCGCGCGTGATGCGGGCCATGGGCAGCGTGCAGCGCCATCGCCTGGTGGCGGCGGAACAAGCGCCCGTTGCCTATCGCAATCATCCGTTGCCGATCGGCGAAAGGCAGACGATTTCGCAGCCCTATATCGTCGCCCTTTCCACCGACCTGCTCGACCCGCAGCCGCATCACGTCGTCCTCGATATCGGCACCGGTTCGGGATATCAGGCGGCGGTGCTCGCCGAACTGGTTCAGCGGGTCTACAGCGTGGAGATCATCGAGTCGCTCGGCCGGACCGCCGGCGAACGCCTGGCTGCGCTCGGCTATCGGAACATTGAGATCCGGATCGGCGACGGCAACCTCGGCTGGGAAGCCAAGGGTCCGTTCGATGCCATCGTCGTCGCGGCGGCGGCGCCGCGCGTTCCTCCGGCGCTGGTCGCGCAGTTGAAGCCCGGCGGGCGCATGGTGATACCGGTCGGCCCGCCGCTCGGCGCGCAGGATCTCGTGCTGGTGGAAAAGCGTGCCGATGGTTCGGTTGCGATCACGAAGGTGTTGCCGGTGCGTTTCGTGCCGCTGGTCGAACCAAGGTAGGGGAGCTTCAAAAGCGTCGCACGAGCGTCATTTTGTCGCCGTCACGCCGCATTTCGACGCGATCGAGAAAGCTCATGCCGAGCAGGGGTTGGGCCAGTCCGCCGCCGTCCATCACGACAGCATCGACGTTCAGCAGCTCGATGTCGCCGACTTTCACGCTGTCGAGCTTGATACGGTAGATCGGCGCGGGCCCATTGGCGGTCTGCGCGATGCCCTTGCTGCCCTTGGAGAAGTCCAGCCCGATGCGCCGGGCCTCGCTGCCCGGAATTGCAATGACGTTGGCGCCGGTGTCCACGAGGAAGCTGATTGCGCCGCCGTTGACCTGTGCGCCGGCGATGAACTGGCCGCGATCGTTCCGGGACAGCGTGACCTGGGGCGCACGGCCGCCGGCGGGCTGGCCGCCCGAAACGTGCTGTCCAAGCGAAATGCTGCGGCGGCGGCCCGACTCTTCCACGACGGCGCTAGTCTTGTCGACCGAGATCAGCGTCACGGCGCCGAGTTTCTGCCCGATCTTCACGCTCTGCGGCGGTGCCCCGTCGATGACGAGCACTGCGCCGCGGCCCGGGAAAACGCCGATCACGCCGATTTCGGCAGCCGTCGCGAAAAGTGGGAACGCCAAGCCGGCCACAAGCCCGAGGACGCATCGAAGAACCGGCCAAACCGCGGTTCGCCGCTTACAATCGGAAAATCGAAAGCGGACCGCGAAACGCATGAAGCCAGTCGCCATATTCAGGCACTCCAGCACCGAAGGGCCAGGCTATTTTGCCACATACCTCGAGCGCAAATCGCTGCCCTGGAAACTCATCGCGCTCGACAGCGGCGAGGCCGTGCCGAAGAACGCACGCGCCTTTTCCGGCATCGGCTTCATGGGCGGGCCGATGAGCGTGAACGACCCGTTGCCCTGGATCCCGCAGGCGATGGAACTCATTCGCGAAGCGGTCAGGAAGGACGTGCCGGTCATCGGCCATTGCCTCGGCGGCCAGCTGATGTCCAAGGCCTTCGGCGGAACGGTGGGTCCCAACCCGGTCAAGGAGATCGGCTGGGGCGAAGTGCGCGTGGCCGACAACGAGGTTGCGCGCGCCTGGTTCGGCGGCCTCGAGCCGTTCCTGTCGTTCCAATGGCATGGCGAAACGTTCACGATCCCACCCGGCGGCACGCGCATCGCAAGCTCCACCCACTGCGCCAACCAGGCCTTTGCGCTCGGCAAGCACCTGGGATTGCAGTGCCATGTCGAGATGACCCCGGAGATGATCCGCAGCTGGTACACCGGGGGGCGCGAAGAGATCGACGCTTCGCCCGGGCCGGGCGTGCAGCAGCCCGAGGAGATGGAAACCGCGATCGGGGACCGCGTCGCCGCCCTCAACCTGGTGGCCGCGCGGCTTTACGACAAGTGGATCGAGGGGCTGGCGAAGGGCTAGGGGCCGGCGCGGCATCCCCGGAAATGTACCGGTGCCGATACAACGATTGGCCTGAGAGCCAATATCCGCGCGGTGTTTTGAATCCTAATCCCTGAAATTCGTGAATTGCAACGGGAGGTCCTCGACCTTCGTTCGCACCAGCTGGATGGCGGCCTGCAGGTCGTCCTTCTTGGCGCCCTGGATCCGCAGGGCATCGCCCTGGATGCTCGAGGTGACCTTGATCTTCGCATCCTTGATCATCTTGGCGATCGCCTTGGACTTCTCGGTGGGCACGCCGGTCTTGACGAGCACGACCCGCTTCATCTTGTCGCCGCCGATCTTTTCGGGGTCCTTCAGCTCGAGGTAGCGGATGTCGACGTTCCGCTTGGCGAGCTTGCCGCGCATCACGTCGAGCACCTGGTTCAGCTTGAACTCGTTGTCCGCGTAGACGGTGAGCTCGAGCTCCTTTTGCTCGACGCGGGAATCCGACCCCTTGAAGTCAAAGCGCGTGGAGACCTCCTTGTTGGTCTGCTCGATCGCGTTCTTGACTTCCTGCTTGTTGGGTTCCGAGACGATGTCGAACGAGGGCATGGCAAACCTCCGGACCGCTGCGAGGCGCGTATCTTAGCGCGTCACTTGAATTTCTCGTCGCGCCAGCGGATCGCCGCCTTGAGGCCCTGCTCCCTCGCCACCTTGCGGAACTCGGCGCCTTCGGGCGAGGGCGCCATCGAGGTGAGGCAAAACATCTCCTGGCCGTACTCGATGTTGGCCATCAGGCCGCGCATGTCGTAGGCGCGATTGATCGCCTCCTTGTTCTGCTTCATGGCGATCGCCGGCAGGCGCGCGAGGCGCAGGGCGACCTTCTTCGCTTCGGACATAAGGTCCGCCGCAGGCACCACGCGATTGACGATGCCCATGCGGTACGCCTCTTGCGCGTTCACGCGCTCGCCCAGCAGCAGCAGTTCCTTGGTGTGCTTCATGCCGACCACCCACGGCATGATGAGGAAGGGCGGTGCCGAGCAGAATTCGATCTCGGGCTCGCCAAACTGCGCGGTGTCGGCCGAGATCGTGTAGTCGCACGTCATCGAAAGGTCGCAGCCGCCGCCGAGGCAATAGCCGTTGATCGCTGCCACCACGGGCAGGCGCGACTTCCAGATCTTCAGCCAGGTTTCGTTGCCGTCCTTGGCGTGGTCGCGCCAGTCCTGCACGGTGGTGCGGGGCTTTTCGCGCGGGGTGATGTCGAAGCCGGCGCTGAAGGCCTTGCCGTTGCCTGTGATGATCACTGCGCGCACGGATTCGTCGGGCTCGAGCTCGGCCATTGCGCCTCGAAGGTCGGCCAGCAGCTGGTCCGACAACGAATTCATCTTTTCGGGGCGATTGAGCGTGATCACGGCGAGGATGCCGTCGCGATCTAGAGTGATCGTCGAGTAGGAGGCCATGGGAGTTCCTTTCAGTGGGAAGACTTCTTGGGAATGACCAATGCGTCGAGCACGCGCACGCCGCGGCCGGCGGGAAGCACGGCCACCGGGTTGAGGTCGATCGCTTCAATCAGGTCGCCGTAGGTGACGGCGATGGACGACAGGCGCACGAGCAGGTCGGCAAACGCAGCCGAGTCCGCCGCGGGGGCGCCGCGAAAGCCGGCAAGCAACTTGCTTCCACGCGTGGAGCCGATAAGTTCGAGCGCCCGCTCGCGGTCGAGCGGCGCCAGCGCGAGCGAGGCATCCTTGACGAGTTCGACCAGCACGCCGCCGGTGCCGGTGACGATCCCCATGCCGAAGGGGGCGCACTGCGAGGCGCCCGCGATCATCTCGACGCCGCCGGACACCATCTCCTGCACGACCACGCCCGCGATCTCGGCGTGCGGCGCCTTCGCCTTCACCGCGGCGAGGATCTCGCTGTATGCGGCGGCGACCGCGCTCGCGTCGGCCAGGCCGACACGTACGCCGCCGACTTCGGTCTTGTGCGCGATCGCGGCCGATTCGACCTTGAGCACGACCGGATAGCCGAGCGCACCGGCAGCAGCCACCGCATCGGCTTGCGAATGCGCCAGCGTCTCCCTCGTGACCGGGATGCCCGCGGCGGAAAGAAACTGCTTGGCCTCGCGTTCGGTGAATGGCGCACCGGTCGCAAGGCGCGCGCGCCAGGCGGGATCGGCGGCGGCCGGCGGCGCAACTGGCCGCGGCGCATTTTCGAGCGCACGCGTGTACTCGAACAAACGCCGGATCGCGATCAGGCTCGCGCGCGTGCCCTGCATCACGGCGACCTCGGTGTTCTCGAACGGCTCGATCACGTGGGGATGCAGGCCGCCCGCGGTCGGGTTGAAGAAGGCAACCGGCTTGTCCAGCCTGCCGGCGACGGCCGCAACCTTCTCGGCGATGCGTCGATAATTGCCCGAGCCGAGCTTGGACAATCCGGGCGAGCAGTCCTGCGCCACGGCAACCAGCGAAATCTGCGGATCGCTCGCAAGCGCTTCCATGCAGGCCTCGTACACGCTCACGTCATAGACCGCATTGCCTGTGGCGTCCAGCGGATTGGACGCGGTGCCGAAGCCGGGCAAAGCGATCTTGAGGCGCGCTTTGGCTTCCTCGCCAGGGTCCGGGAGCTTCACGCCTGTGCGCTCGGCGACGTCGCAGAGCATCGCGGTTTCGCCGCCGCTGACCGAGATGATGCCGAGGCCGTCGCTCTTCGGGCGTTTTCGAACCGCAAGCATCAACGCGATGCTCTCGGCCATTTCATCGAGATCGTCGACCGCAATGACGCCATTGCGCCGGAAGAAGTCGGCGTAAGCCTCAGGTGAGCCGGCAAGCGAACCGGTATGCGCAGCCGACGCCGCCGCCCCCTTCACCGAGCGGCCAACTTTAAGCGCAATCACCGGCTTGCCGGCCGCATTCATTGCCGCCATGGCCTGTTCGAACCGGGCCGGATCGCGCATCTGCTCCATGAACAGCGCCGCGACGCGCGTCGAGTCGTCGGTGGCGAGGAATTCGAGGTATTCGGCCATATCGACGACCGCTGCGTTGCCGGCGGACACCATGTACGACAGGCCGAAGCGGCCGAGCGTCGAGATTGCGATGCAGCCGGAGCCCGAATGCGAGACGACGGCGAGACCTCCGGCGCGCAAGCCTTCAGGCACCGAAGAACTGTAGAGCGAGATCTTTTCGGTGACGTTCACCAGGCCCAGGCAATTGGGTCCGCAGATCACCAGCCCGGTGCGCTCGCAGAGCGCCTGCAGTTCGCGCTGGAGCGCTTTGCCCGTCTCATCGGTTTCTGCGAATCCGCTTGCAAAGACAACGGCTGCGCGCACGCCGCGCGCGGCCGCGTCCGCAAGGGTCGGCACGACCTTGTCGAAGGACAGCGCCACCACCGCGCAATCGGGCGCCTGGGGCAGCGATGCAATACTTGCATAGGCCGGCAGCCCGGCGACCTCGGGCGCACTCGGATGCACCGGGAAGATGCCGCCGGTGTAGCCGAAGCGCTGCAAGTTGGCGACCGCATTGTTCCCGAGCGTGTTGGAGCGCGGCGAAGCGCCGAGCACGGCGATCGAGCGCGGCCGCATGAGCGGCGTGAGTCCGTGCGGGTTCATCGGGGCGAAACGGTGCTCTTGAGGATCGATCAGGCCGCAGATGGTACGGCCATTGCTTGACCGATAGTAGGCGACGCGCCAACATTCGATCAACCGCAGTTCGTTCTGCGAAAAAGAGGGAAAACGATGAAAAAGTTCTCGAAAGTCCTGGCTTCGGCGGTGCTGGCGGCGGCCGCGTTTTCGGCCGGCGCACAGCAGTACCCTGCCAAACCGATCGTCATCATCAGCCCGTTTGCGCCCGGCGGGACTTCCGACTTCGTCGGCCGCGTCGTCGCGCAGAAGATCATGGACAACAACGCCGGCTGGAACATCATCCTCGAGACCAAGCCCGGCGCCAACGGGCAGATCGGATCGGACCTCGTCGCCAAGGCGGCGCCGGACGGCTACACGCTCGTGCTCGGCCCGAGCTCCACGCACGGGATCCAGCCGAGCCTGTTCAAGAAGCTCCCCTACGACGTGCTGCGGGATTTCGCGGCGATCACCATGCTCGGCGCGACCGCGAACATCATTGCGGTCAATCCTGCGGTGCCGGCCTCGAACGTGAAGGAACTGATTGCCTACGCCAAGGCCAATCCGGGCAAGCTGAATTTCGGCTCGCCGGGCACCGGCACTTCGGTGCACATCTCCGGCGAGATGTTCAAGGATGCGGCAGGCGTCGATATGCTCCATGTGCCGTTCAAGGGCAGCGGACCCTCGATGGCGGCGGTCCTCGGCGGTGAAGTCCAGATCCTGTTCGAGAACATTTCCGCCGCCGTGCCCAACGTGAAGGCCGGGCGCCTGCGCCCGATCGCGGTCACATCGATCACGCGCTCGAGCGCGCTGCCCGACGTGCCGACGCTAAATGAATCCGGCCTGCCCGGATTCGAGGTGCTCGCGTGGTTCGGCATGTTCGCGCCAGCGGCGACCCCGAAGGAAGTCCTTGCGAGGCTCAACGCGGAATTCGTGAAGGCGCTGCGGGACCCGAAAGTCAGCGAGCAGATGCTTTCGCGCGGCCTCGAGCCGCGCCCGATGGCATTAGACGAGTTCAACGCCATCTGGAGGAAGGACGTCGAGAAGTACGCAGCGATCGTCAAGAAGGCGAAGATCTCGGCCGACTAGGCGGGCCGCGGCGCCTCGATTCGCCGTGTCTTCCTGTTTGCAGCGGGCCTAGCGGTTCAGGCGGCGGAGTTCTTCCACCCAGCGTTCGGTCACCGACCGGATCCAGGTCACGTCGGCGGGCGAATCGTAGGCACTGAAGGCCGAGATGTACAACGCCCGTCCGCCGATCAGAGCAATCGTGAGTGTCGAGATCTTGAATGTTGGCGGCGGCGCATCGCGCCACATGCTCGGCGGCGGTTGCGGGATCATCGTGCCCGACAGCAGGCTCAGGACCTGCGGGTCGCGGCGCAACTGGGCGAGCAGGTGCGACTGGCCGGCGGGCCGGGTCTTTAGGAAGGCCAGGAAATCCGCCGATGCCGGCGGCTCGGCCAGGTTGCGCTCGGTGTCGGCGACCAGTTCCGCGAACTGTTCCGGGCTGATCCGCTCGCGCTCCCTTGCCTTAGGGGTTACCGCGAGCAGGTAACGGCGCAGTTCGAGCGAGTCGCCGGCCCCGAAGCGGCGCACGTCCGAGTCTGCAAGGGCGAAAACCAGCACCCGGTTGCTCGCATCCGCAATCGTTTCGGCGATCTCGGTCAGCCGCGGCGAGCCGAACGCCGCGGTGTCGGCAAAGCCGACCGGCGTGTCGATGACCATCTTGTCCCGCCCCAGCTGGATGCTGAACGGGGCGGCAATTGCCGATACGCAGAAAAAGAGCGAGCCCCCCGCAATCACCAGTGCGGCGAGTCCGTTGCGCATGGTTAGCTGCGGCCCCGCTTCCTGCCTGCCGCGAGGTTGGCCGCGATCCGCAGGCGAAGCGCGTTCAGCTTGATGAAACCCCCGGCATCGGCCTGGTCATAGGCGCCGCCGTCGTCGTCGAACGTGGAGATCTTCATGTCGAAAAGGGAGTCGGAAGCCGATTCGCGGCCGACCACCATCATGGTGCCTTTGTAGAGCTTGATTCTCACCTTGCCGTTGACCGTCTTCTGCGAATCGTCGATCAGCACCTGAAGGAGCTTTCTCTCGGGGCTGAACCAGTAGCCGTTGTAAATGAGGCGCGCATAGCGCGGCATCAGGTCGTCCTTGAGCGAGAGCACTTCGCGGTCCATGGTGATCGATTCCATCGCGCGATGCGCTTTCCACAGGATGCTGCCGCCCGGCGTCTCGTAGCAGCCGCGCGACTTCATGCCGACGTACCTGTTCTCGACCAGATCCAGGCGCCCGATGCCGTGCTTGCCGCCCAGGCGGTTCAGCTCGGTGAGCACGCTCGCGGGCGAAAGTTTCCTGCCGTTGATCGCGACAATGTCGCCGCGCTCGAACGTGAGCTCGATGGTTTCGGGCCGGTTCGGCGCCTTTTCGGGCGACACGGTGAGGCGCCACATCGACTCTTCGGGCGCATAGTTCGGGTCTTCGAGGATGCCGCCCTCGTAGGAGATGTGCAGCAGGTTGGCGTCCATGGAGTAGGGCGCTCCGCCGCCGCGTTTATTCGATGCGCTTTTCTTGAAATCCACCGGGATGCCGTGCTTGTCCGCATAGGCGAGCAGCTTCTCGCGCGACAGCAGGTCCCATTCGCGCCACGGCGCGATGATCTTCACGTTCGGCATCAGCGCATAGGCGCCGAGTTCAAATCTCACCTGGTCGTTGCCCTTGCCGGTGGCGCCGTGCGAGATCGCGTCGGCGCCCGTTTTCTTCGCGATCGCAACAAGCTGCTTGGCGATCAGCGGGCGCGCGATCGATGTGCCGAGCAGGTACTCGCCCTCGTAGAGCGTGTTGGCGCGAAACATCGGGAACACGAAGTCGCGCACGAACTCCTCGCGCAGGTCCTCGATGAAGATGTTTTCCTTCTTGATTCCCATCTTGAGCGCCTTGGCGCGCGCGGGGGCGACCTCCTCGCCCTGGCCGATATCGGCCGTGAAGGTCACGACCTCGCAGCCGTAGACGTCCTGCAGCCACTTGAGGATGACCGAGGTGTCCAGGCCGCCGGAGTAGGCGAGCACGACCTTGGAGGGTTTGGCGCCCTTGGACGGCTGCGCCGGTGGCGATTTCCTGCGCTGCTTTGCCATTACGGTTTCACTCTTCCTCGTAACAAGAATTCCATGAGCGCCTTCTGGGTGTGCAGGCGGTTTTCCGCCTCTTCCCAGACGACGCTCGCCGGGCCGTCGATGACTTCGGCCGCGACTTCCTCGCCGCGATGCGCGGGCAGGCAATGCATGAACACCGCATCCTTGGCCGCATTGCGCATCATGTCGGCATCCACCTGCCAGTCCTCGAAGTCTCTCTTGCGGGCCTCATTTTCAGCCTCGAAGCCCATGCTGGTCCAGACGTCGGTGGTCACCAGGTGCGCGCCGCGCGCGGCTTCCATCGGGTCGGTGAACTCCCGGTAGTGGCCGGTCCCGTGCAGGTTCGCGCGCTCCGGCTCGACCTCGTAGCCCGGCGGGGTCGAGACATGCACGTTGAAATCGAGCACTTCGGCCGCCTGCAGCCACGTGTTGCAGACGTTGTTCGAGTCGCCGATCCAGGCCACCGTCTTGCCGCGTATTTCTCCGCGCTGCTCGATGTAGGTATAGATGTCGGCGAGGATCTGGCAGGGGTGGTATTCGTTGGTCAGGCCGTTGATCACCGGCACGCGGGAGTTGCGCGCAAAGCGCTCCACGATCTCCTGCTCGAATGTGCGGATCATGACGATGTCGCACATGCGCGAGATCACCTGCGCCGCGTCCTCGACCGGCTCGCCGCGGCCCAATTGCGAATCGCGCGTGTTGAGGAAGATTGCGGCGCCGCCCAGCTGGTGCATGCCCGCCTCGAACGAAAGGCGCGTGCGGGTGGATTGCTTTTCGAAGATCATCACCAGCGTGCGGTCTTCCAGCGGCCAGAAGCGCTCGTAACGCTTGAACTTGTCCTTGATCCAGCGGGTGCGTTCGAAGAGGTGATGCATCTCTTCGCGCGACAGGTCGCGGACCTGGAGGAAGTGGCGAATCGGTGCAGACACGCTCAGCCAGCCTTCGCCATGGGCGCGGCAGCCGCCGGCCTGGCGAGAAACTCCTTGACGACGGAGACGAGCAGGTTGACGAGCTGGCGACCCTCGGCTTCGCTCATGACCAGCGGCGGCACCAGACGAATCACGCTGTCGGCGGTCACGTTGAGGACCAGGCCGCGCTCGAGGGACATGGTGACGATGTCGCCGCACGGGCGGTCGAGCTCGACGCCGATCATCAGGCCCAGGCCGCGCACTTCGACGAAACCCGCCGTGCCGGACAAGCCTTCGTGCAGGCCGTCGCGGATCACCCGGCCGACCTTGGCCGCGTTCTCCAGGAGCTTTTCTTCCTTCATCGTGTCGAGCGTTGCGACCACCGCCGCGCACGCGAGCGGGTTGCCGCCGAAAGTGGAGCCGTGCTTGCCGGGGGAAAACACGCCCTTGGCGCGGTTCCCGGTGACGCAGGCGCCCACTGCAACGCCGCCGCCGAGGCCCTTGGCCAGTGACACCACGTCCGGCGAAATCCCGGCGTGCTGGTAGACGAACCATTGCCCGGTGCGGCCCAGTCCGCATTGCACTTCGTCGGTCATCAGGAGCCATTCGTTGCGGCCGCAGATCTCCTTGAGCCCGCGCAGGTATTCCATGCGCGGCACGTTGATGCCGCCTTCGCCCTGGATCGGCTCGATCAGGACGGCGACCACATTGCGGTTGTGCGCGGCGACTGCGCGCACCGCGTCGAGGTCGTCCAGCGGCACGCGCACAAAGCCCGCCACCAGCGGTTCGAATCCGGCCTGCACCTTGCGACTGCCGGTGGCCGAAAGCGTTGCCAGGGTGCGTCCGTGGAACGCGTGCTCGAACACAATGATCTCGGGACGCTCTACGCCGCGCTTGTGGCCGTACAGGCGCGCGACCTTGATCGCCGCCTCGTTGGCTTCACATCCGGAGTTGCAGAAAAACACTTCATCCAGGCCGGTGATCTCCGCGATCCGGTCGGCCGCCGCTTCCTGCATCGGGATGTTGAAAAGGTTGGAGGTGTGCGTGACGCCGCTTGCCAAGCACTCGCCGATGGCCTTGGCCAGTTTCGGGTGGCCGTAGCCGAGCGTGTTGACCGCGATGCCGGCAAGAGCGTCGAGGTACTTCTTGCCCGACTCATCCCAGAGCCAGACGCCTTCGCCGCGCACAAAGGCCACCGGCAGGCGGGCATAAGTATTCATGACATGCGACATGGATCGGTCCTCCGAGCGTAAATTGGCTTTGTCGAGGTGGCGCTGTGAACGGGCCCAAATGCAAAAACGGCGGGGACGGCCGCCGTTTAAATGATGTTATCACAGTATAATTTCGTTCACTCTTGCGCGCCCTCCGCCGGCCCAATCCCATGCCCGACACCCCCGTCGAGTTCGTCATCCAGGGCACCACCGAGGCAGGCAAGACTTTCCGCCCCAGCGACTGGGCAGAGAGGCTGTGCGGCGTGATGGCCGCTTTCGGCACCGATCACCAGCTGGCCTATTCCCCGTATGTCCATCCGATCATCTCCAACGGGATTCGCTGTGTGGTCGTCGACATCCGGCTCGAGGGCATCGAGCCGATGGCTTACCGTTTCCTGCTCAGTTTCGCCAAGGGTAACGACCTGAAAGTGCGCCCCGGCCGGCCGCCGGAACGCACGAAGCTTGCCGAACTGGACCGCGCCAGTCACGGCGATGCCTGAGGGGGACTGCGAAGGACCGGGAGGGGGCGCGACCCGCGCGCTTACGGCGCGCCTGATACCACTTTCGCCGGCGGTGCGCCTGGGACTACTTGTCGAGCGACTTGACGGCCTGCGCCAGGCGCGACTTGTGGCGCGCGGCGGAATTCCTGTGGATGACGCCCTTGGCAGCGGTGCGGTCGATCTTGCTCATCGACGCGGTCAGCGCGGCGGCGGCGGCGCCTTTGTCTCCAGTGGCGACGGCCTTCTTGACGTTCTTGATCGCGGTGCGCATGGTGGAAGTCATGCTCGCATTGCGCTGGCGGCGGATTTCGGAGGTACGGGCGCTTTTGCGCGAGGAAGCGGTGTTGGCCATGGGGTCGGACCGGTTTCGGAAAAGGCGCGCATTCTAGCGGTTAAGCCCCGGACGGGCAAGGCATTTCAGCCCGCCATCAGAGCGGTCACCGAGCCTGCCGGTTGCATCGCCGGGCGGTCATGAATCTGCTGCGGGCACTGGCCACGGTCAGCAGCATGACGCTGCTTTCGCGCATCCTCGGCTACGTCCGCGATGCGATCATCGCCCGCGCTTTCGGGGCCGGCGCGGCCACCGACGCGTTCTTCGTCGCCTTCCGGTTGCCGAACCTGTTGAGGCGGATGTTTGCCGAAGGCGCGTTTTCGCAGGCTTTCGTCCCGATCCTGGCGGAGTACAAGAACCGGCAGACCCCCGAGGAAACCCGGGCGTTGGTCGATTGCGTGGCGAGCGCGCTTGGGGTGGCCCTGGTCGTGGTGACGGCCCTTGGCGTCGCCCTTGCGCCCGTTGTGGTCTACATTTCGGCGCCCGGTTTTTCTTCCGACCCGGCGAAGTTCGAACTCACGGTCTCGCTCCTCAGGGTCGTCTTCCCGTACCTGTTTTTCATCTCGCTGGTTGCGCTGGCGGCCGGGGTCCTCAACACGCACGAGCGATTTGCAGTCCCGGCTTTCACCCCCGTACTGCTGAACGTGTCGTTCATCGTCGGCGCGCTTTTCTTCGCCCCGTATTTCGACCCGCCTGTGATGGTCCTCGGATGGGCGGTGTTTGCGGGGGGGCTGCTGCAACTGGCGCTGCAAGTGCCTTTTCTCGCGCGAGTCGGCCTTATGCCGCGGTGGAAGCTGAATTTGCAGCATCCGGGTGTCAGGCGCGTACTCAAACTCATGCTGCCGGCGCTCTTCGGCGTGTCGATCAGCCAGATTTCGCTCGTGATCAACACGATCTTCGCGTCCTTCCTCATCACCGGGAGCGTGTCCTGGTTGTACTACGCGGACCGGCTCATGGAGTTTCCCGCCGGGATGCTCGGCGTGGCGCTTGGCACCATCCTGCTGCCGAGCCTCTCGCGCTATCACACCGATGCGAATGCGGCCGGGTATTCGAAGCTGCTCGACTGGGGCCTGCGCCTGACCATCCTGCTGGCGGTGCCGGCCGCCGCGGCCCTCGCGGTGCTTGCAGTCCCGCTGATCACTTCGCTCTTCCACTATGGCCGGTTCGACGCAGGCGATGTCTGGATGACGCGCGAAGCGTTGGTGGCCTACAGCGTCGGGCTGGTCGGCATGATCCTGGTGAAAATCCTCGCCCCGGGCTTCTATGCGCGGCAAAATGTGATGACACCGGTGAAGATCGGCGTGTTCACGCTCGTGGCGACGCAACTCATGAACCTCGCTTTCGTGTGGCCCCTCAAGCATGCCGGCCTTGCGCTGGCCATCGGCCTGGGCGCCTGCCTGAACGCCGCGTTGCTGTACACGAAGCTGCGCCAGCATCGCATCTACACCCCCGAGCCGGGGTGGCTTTCGTTCGCATCGCGGGTGTGCGGTTCGGTGGCGGTGATGGCCGCCGCACTCTGGTTCTCGATGGGCCCGGCGCAGTGGTGGCTCGCCGCCGACTGGAAGTTGCGGCTGCCGGCGCTCGGCGGGCTCGTGCTGCTCGGCATGCTGGTCTATCTCGGCTGCCTCGCCGCCTTGGGGTTCCGGGTGCGCGACTTCTCTCGACGCGGGGTGCAATAACCGATGGCGGACAGGGAACGCTTCGCCGCGCTCGTCGCCGACGAGAAGGAGCGCTACAGCCTCGCAGAGGCCTGCCTCCTGCTCGCCGAAGACGCCTACCCTGGCCTCGACATCCAGCACTACCTGGCCGAGATCGAGCGGATGGCTGCGCGCCTGCGCGGTCGGGTCAAGGAGGTGGATCCCGAGGAAAAGGTCATCGCGCTGAACCAATTCCTGTTCGACGACCTGGGCTTCACCGGCAACGCCGACGACTACTACGACCCGCGCAACAGTTACCTCAACGAGGTGCTCGAGCGGCGCGTGGGCATCCCGATTTCACTGGCGATCGTGTACATGGAGATCGGCCGCAAGATCGGCTTGCCGCTCGGCGGCGTTTCTTTCCCGGGGCATTTCCTCGTGCGGCTCGGCCTGCGAGGCAGAACGCTGGTCCTCGACCCGTTCTCGGGCGGCGCGCCCTTGTCCGAGCAGGACCTGCGCAAGCTGCTCAGGCGGGTCATCGCAGGGAGCGGGCGGGCCGGGTTGCGCTCGGCGGAAGACGTCGCGGCGCAACTGCCGCTGGACCAGTTCCTCGAGCCCGCGGGCCATCGCCAGATCCTCGCCAGAATGCTGCGCAACCTGAAGAACATCTATCGTGAAAAGGACGAGCCCGAGCGATTGCTGGAAGTCATCAACCGCATGATCGTCGTTGCGCCGGACGCCGCGTCGGAATTGCGCGATCGCGGCCTGGTCTACCATCGGCTTGAGGCTTTTCGTGCGGCGCTCAGGGACCTGAACGACTACCTCGAGCAGGCCCCCGATGCGGCAGACGCGGACGAAATCCGCGCTCGCGTGGTGGAACTCACCAAGCTGTGCGCAAGGCTGAATTGATCAAGCGGCGGTCGGCTGCTGCCCTATCCCTGCATCCGAGCGCATCTGAAGCGCACGCTTCTGGACCGCTGCGTGCAGCGCCGGCTTGTAGCCCAACGCAAAAAACACTTCCGCGCACACGAAGATCGGCGCGACGAAGATCTGGAAGAGATTATCCACCAGCGCCGGCTTGCGCCCCTCGTAGATGTGGCCCACGAGCTGGATCACCCAGCCGCCCGCAAACAGGACGAGGAACCAGGTCACGCCCTCCTTCAGCGGCAGCGAGGCGATGATCCCCGCCACGTAGAGCAAAGCGGCCAGGACGACGGTCATCGCGACCCCCAGCGGGATGTCGAGCCGTAGGTAGTAAGCAAGCAGGATTGCCGTAATCGCCATGGCCGCGGTGACCGGCGTGCCTGCCACATCGATCCTGAGCCAGGCCAGCGCCACCATTACGCCCAGCACGATCGCCGGCACGCCGATGAAGTGCGAAAACTTGTTGCGCGCGTCCTGGTGATAGGCCGCATAGAACGCCATCTGTTGTTCGAGGGTTTGCATGCGTTTCCTCTTGGGGGGCTGGGTCGGCAGAGAGGGGAAATCCGCTATAATTCAGAATTTTACAGCGCACCGGAATGCTCGTCACGCATGGCCCTTTTGCCGCGTTTGGCCACCCTGGAACCGCGCGCTCCAGCCGCGGACGGCTCGCGGTCACGGTGGGCAACTTCGATGGCGTGCATCGCGGCCACCAGGCCATGCTCGCGAGGCTGAAGGCCCGGGCTGCGGAACTCGCGGTCGAGTCCTGCGTTCTCACTTTCGAGCCCCACCCGAGGGAGTTCTTCGCCCCGCAGGCGGCGCCCGCACGACTGACGCGGCTGGCGGCCAAGCTTGCGGTTTTGCGCGACGCCGGAGTGGATAGGGTGCATGTGGAGCGGTTCGATGCGAAATTCGCGTCGCAATCGCCCGGGCGATTCGTGCAGGACGTGCTGGTCGGCGGACTCGGGTGCGAATGGCTGTTGGTGGGGAGCGATTTTCGCTACGGCGCAAAGCGCAGTGGCGATTTCGCGCAACTCGAAAGTTCGGCGCGCGAGCACGGGTTCGCGCTCGAAGCGATGCCGGAGGTCAGGAGCGAAGGGCGGCGCATCTCGAGTTCCGCGGTGCGCGACACGCTGGAGCGCGGCGACCTCGAGGGCGCCGCTGCATTGCTCGGGCGGGCGTATTCGATCGCGGGGCGAGTGGTGCACGGCGACAAGCTCGGCCGCGAACTTGGCTATGCGACGGCGAATATCCGCCTGCCGCACAAGCCGCCGCTGGCCGGGATTTTCGTGGTCGAGGCGCTGGGTGTGCCGGGTGCCGGACCGAAAGGCTGGCCCGCGGTCGCCAGCGTTGGCGTGCGCCCGACGGTGAAAGAGGACGCCGTGCCGTTGCTGGAAGTGCATTTGTTCGATTTCAAGGCAGACCTCTACGGACGGCGGCTGGAGGTGAAGTTCCTCCACAAGCTGCGCGACGAGGCGAAGTTTGCCGACCTCGTGACGTTGAAGGAAGCGATCGACCGGGACGCGAAAGAGGCCCGGGATTTTTTTGCTGCGAAGAACCATGACTGACTACAAGAAAACGCTGAACCTGCCCGACACGCCGTTCCCGATGAAAGGGGACCTCGCCAGGCGCGAGCCCCTGTGGGTCAAGGAATGGCAGGACAAGGGCCTCTACAAACGCCTGCGCGAAGTCTCGCGCGGGCGGCCGCGATTCGTCCTGCACGACGGCCCGCCGTATGCCAACGGCGACATCCATATCGGGCACGCGGTCAACAAGATTCTCAAGGACATCATCGTCAAGTCGAAGATGCTGGCCGGTTTCGACGCGCCCTATGTGCCGGGATGGGACTGCCACGGCATGCCGATCGAGGCGCAGATCGAGAAGGTGCACGGCCGCAACCTTTCGACGGAGGAAACGCTGCGCCTGTGCCGCGCGTATGCCACCGAGCAGATCGCCAGCCAGAAGAAGGATTTTCAGCGCCTGGGTGTGCTCGGCGACTGGGACAATCCCTATCTCACGATGGCGCCGGGCAACGAGGCCGACGAGATCCGCACCCTCGGCATGCTGCTCGAAAAAGGGTACATCTTCCGCGGCCTCAAGCCGGTGAACTGGTGCTTCGACTGCGGCTCGGCGCTCGCCGAGGCCGAGGTCGAATACGAGGATCGCAAGGACATCGCGGTGGACGTCGGGTTCGCGTTTGCCGAGCCGCAGAAGCTCGCGGCCGCTTTCGGGCTCGCGGCGCTGCCGGACAAGCCGGGCCACATCGTGATCTGGACCACCACGCCGTGGACGCTGCCGGCGAACCAGGCGCTCAACCTCCACCCCGAGTTCGACTACAACCTGGTCGAGACGGAAAAAGGGCTGCTGATCCTTGCCGCGGCACTCCAGGCGGCCTGCCTCGCGCGCTACGAGCTCGCGGGGACGACGATCGCAACCTGCAAGGGCGCCGCGCTCGAGAGGGTCGCCTTCCGCCATCCCTTCTACGAGCGCCTGTCTCCGGTGTACCTCGGCGACTACGTCACGCTCGACACCGGCACCGGCATCGTCCATTCGTCGCCTGCGTACGGCGTGGAGGACTTCGATTCGTGCCGCCGCAACGGCCTCAAGGACGACGAGATCCTCACGCCGGTCATGGGCGACGGGAAGTATGCCGCCAGCCTGCCGCTTTTCGGCGGCCTGATGATCTGGAAGGCGAATCCGAAGATCGTCGAAACGATGCGCGAGCGCGGCGCGCTGTTCGCCGCCGAGAGCTACGTGCACAGCTACATGCACTGCTGGCGGCACAAGACGCCGGTGATCCTGCGGGCCACCATCCAGTGGTTTGCCGGAATGGACAAGGTGCCGGGCTGGAACGGCGCAAAGCCGGCCGAATCGTTGCGAACCACGGCGCTGCGCGGCGTCGGGAACACGCAGTTCTTTCCCGGGTGGGGGCAGGCGCGCTTGCACGGCATGATTGCCAACCGGCCGGACTGGACCCTTTCGCGGCAGCGCCAGTGGGGCGTACCGATGCCGTTCTTCATCCATCGCGAGTCAGGTCAGCTCCATCCGCGCACGCTCGAACTGCTGGAGCAGGTCGCCAAGCGTGTCGAGAAAGACGGCATCGAGGCCTGGCAGGGCGTCACTGCGCGGGAGATGCTCGGCGCCGATGCGCAGGCGTATGAAAAGAGCCGCGACACGCTCGACGTCTGGTTCGACTCCGGCTCGACGCACTTCACCGTGCTCAAGCGTTCGCACGCGAGCGAAAGCACTTTCCCCGCCGACCTCTACCTCGAAGGCTCCGACCAGCACCGCGGCTGGTTCCATTCGTCGCTGCTCGTGTCCTGCATGATGAACGGCATCCCGCCCTACAAGGCGCTGCTCACGCACGGGTTTGCGGTGGATGGCCAGGGCAAGAAGATGTCGAAGTCCAGGGGCAACACCGTCGTGCCGCAGGAAGTCTCCGGCACGCTGGGCGCCGAGGTCCTGCGCCTCTGGGTTGCAAGCACGGACTATTCCGGCGAGCTTTCGATCTCGCCGGAGATCCTCAAGCGCGTGGTGGAAAGCTATCGGCGCATCCGCAATACGCTGCGCTTCCTCCTCGCGAACACGTCCGATTTCGACATCGGCCGCGACGCGGTTGCGCCGGAACACATGGTCGAGATCGATCGCTATGCGCTCGCCCTCACGGCGCGTCTGCAAGCGGAGATGGCGGCCGACTATGCGCGCTACCAGTTCCACCTCGTCGCCCAGCGCCTGCAGACTTTCTGCTCTGAAGACCTCGGCGCGTTCTACCTCGACATCCTCAAGGACCGCCTCTACACGACCGCCGCCGGGTCGCATGCGCGCCGCTCGGCGCAGACCGCGCTCTGGCACGTAACCTCGAGCCTCGTGAGGCTGATGGCGCCGATTCTCTCGTTTACCGCGGAAGAGCTCTGGTCCGTCTTCATCGGCAAGAAAGACGACAGTATTTTCTTTCACACGCTGCACAAGCTGCCGGCCGTCGAGGACGCGCCACAGCTGCTCGATCGGTGGGAGAAGATGCGCGCGATCCGCGCCGATGTTCGCCGCCAGCTGGAGGAACTGCGCAGCGCCGGGAAGATCGGCTCGTCGCTTGCGGCCGAAGTCGATTTCCACGCCACGCCCGAGAGAGCGGCCCTGCTTGGGAGCTTCGGCGAGGACCTGCGTTTCGTACTCCTCACATCCGCCGCGCGCGTGCACGCCTCGGCCGACGAGCGCGTCGACGTCACCCCAAGCAGCCATCCAAAATGCGAGCGGTGCTGGCATTTCCGCGCAGACGTGGGCGCGGTGGCCGAGCACCCGACCATCTGCGGACGCTGTGCCGGGAACCTGACTGGGCGGGATGAGAAGCGGGTGCATGCCTGATGGGCACCGCCGCGAGGCTCCGCCGCATGGCGCCCTGGCTCGCGGTCGCGGCGTTCATTGTTCTTGTCGACCAGGCGACGAAACTGGCGATCCTCGAGCGATTCTCTCTCGGCGAGTTCGTGACGGTGACTTCGTTCTTCGACCTCGTTCTCGTCTACAACAAAGGTGCGGCATTCAGTTTCCTCGCCGGTGCGGCGGGCTGGCAGACGCCGCTCCTCGTCGCGATTGCCTTCGCGGCGATGGCGGTCGTCGGCTGGATGCTCTGGCGCAACCCTGGGCGCGCTTTGCTCGATGCGGGCCTCGCGCTGATCCTTGGCGGGGCGATCGGCAACGTCATCGACCGGATCGCCTACGGGAAGGTGGTCGATTTCCTGCATTTCCACCTCTACGGGTGGAGCTATCCGGCCTTCAACGTGGCGGATTCGGCGATCACGGTCGGCGCCGTGATTCTGGTCGTGGAGAGCTTCATGCCGCGTGCGCCTGAGAAGGCGGGTCTGTGAGCGCAGTACCTTCCAGCCACCTGACGCTGCATTATCGGATCGCGCTTGCCGAGCCGCCGCATGCCGAAGTGCTTTCAACTTTCGGCGGCAATCCGGCGACCCTCGTTCTCGGCAGCGGCGAGCTCGCCCCGGCGCTCGAAAACTGCCTCGTGGGAATCGAGGGCGGTCAGTCGCGCACCTTCGATCTGCTGCCCGAGCAGGCGTTCGGCGCCTATCGCGAAGACCTTCTCAAACGCGTGCCCGAAAATGCCTTCCCCGCCAGCGTCGTGCCCGAAGCCGGACAGGTCATCGAATTTGCCGGCCCCGACGGACTTCGCATGGCCGGTCTGGTCCGCGAAATCGGCGCAGGCGAGGCGCTGGTCGATTTCAACCATCCGCTGGCCGGCCGGCCGATCCGCTTCGAAGTGCGGGTCCTGGCGGTCCTGTAGCGGTCAATCGTGGCACCATAGCCGGTATGGAAAACCTGTCCTCGGAAGAAGCCGGCATGGAGGTGCTGCTTGCGAACCCCCGCGGATTCTGCGCGGGCGTGGAGCGCGCGATCGAAATCGTCGAAAGGGCGCTGGTCCAGCACGGGCGGCCGATCTACGTCCGGCACGAGATCGTGCACAACAAGTTCGTCGTCGCCGACCTGCGCTCGAGAGGCGCGGTGTTCGTCGAGGACCTTTCCGAGGTGCCGGCCGGGAGCACGCTTATTTTCAGCGCGCACGGCGTGTCGCGGGCGGTGCGCCGCGAAGCCGAGTCGCGCGGGCTCAACGTATTCGATGCCACCTGTCCGCTGGTCACCAAGGTGCACGTCCAGGTGGCCAAGCTGCTCAAGCAAGGCATGGAAATCGTCATGATCGGCCATCGTGGGCACCCGGAAGCCGAAGGGACGATGGGCCAGGCCGGCGGCGGAATGCACCTGGTCGAGACTTTGGCCGACGTCGCGGGGCTCGAGGTTCGAGACCCGTCTAAGCTCGCCTACGTGACCCAGACCACGCTGTCGGTCGACGATGCACAGGTCATTGTCGCCGCGTTGCGCTCGCGTTTCCCGCAGATCAGCGGCCCGAAGAAGGACGACATCTGTTACGCGACCCAGAACCGCCAGGACGCGGTCAAGTTCATGGCGCCGCAGTGCGACCTCGTGATCGTGGTCGGCTCGCCGAACAGCTCCAACTCGAACCGCCTGCGCGAAGTGGCGCAAAGCCGCGGGACCGAAGCCTACATGATCGACAACGCGCACGAGTTGCGCGCGGAATGGCTTGTCGGCAAAAAGCGGGTCGGGGTCACGGCCGGGGCTTCGGCGCCGGAAGTCCTGGTGGACGCCGTGATTACGCGCCTGAGGGCGCTTGGTGCGGGCAGCGTGACCGCACTTCCGGGCATCGAGGAGGACGTGGTTTTTTCCCTGCCGCGCAGCCTGGTTCCCGTGAGTCGCGAACCATGACCCGCTCGCCGAGAAGAA
>CANKMT010000076.1 GCA_947482825.1 Betaproteobacteria bacterium
GAGATGGCCCGAGAGCATGTCCTTCACCTGGGCCTCGGTCGGCTCGGGCGTCTCGACGAGGAAGTGGGTCGCCGACATCAGGATGCCGGCCGTGCAAAAGCCGCATTGCAGCGCGTGATGCCGGTTGAAGGCTCGCTGCAGAACATTCAGCGTATCGCCGCTGGCCAGGCCTTCGACCGTGCGCACGTCCGCACCTTCACACTCGACTGCGAATTGCATGCAACTGCGCACGGCACGGCCGTCGACCATGACCGTGCACGCGCCGCAAACGCCGTGCTCGCACCCGACATGCGTGCCGTAGAGCTTGAGTTCGTGGCGCAGGAAGTCGGTGAGCAGTGTGCGCGACTCGGCGGTGCCGGACAGGGTCTTGCCGTTGACCTTGAGCGAGACGGCGTGGCGGGCGCCGGGCTTGAGCCGGATCATGTCAGTGCTTCCTGCAGTTACGAAAGGCTTCGGCGAGGACTTGCCGGCCGAGAGTTTCGACGAGCGCCCGTCGGTAGTCGGCCGTGGCCTTGAAGTCGCTCATGGGCGTGACTGCGGCCGCTGCGGCCGCGGCAATCTCCCCGGCCAGCGCATCCCCGCAGACTTTTCCGAGGAAGGCGTTCGTATCGACAACAACCGGGCGGCTTTCAACGCCGCCCAGCCCGAAGGCCAGCTGCGCGAGCGAGCCATCGGGTTTTGCAACGGCCTGCGCCGCGCAGGCGACGATTGCGAAGTCGCCGTGCCGCTGGGCAATCTCGGTGAAAGCGTGGCCGGCGCCGGGCTTGCCCTTGGGCCATACGAGCGCAGTCAGCAGTTCGTCGGCTTCGCGCTGGGTCGTGAGGATGTCGAGGAAGAATTCTCGCGCCGGCACGCGGCGCGTGCCGCGCTTCGACTGGAGTTCGACCGCGCCGCCGAGTGTTGCGAGCGTAAGCGGGATCTCGGAACTGGGATCGGCGTGGGCCACCGAACCGCCGAGCGTACCGCGGTTACGCGTCTGGAAATGCCCGACGTTCGGCAACGCCAGCGCGAGCAGCGGCACGGCACGCATCAGTTCTGCGTTCGCCATCGCCGCCGCCTGCCGCAACGTGGCGCCGGTGCGGACTTCGCCGTTCATCGCGATCGCATCGAGCCCATCCACGCGCTTGATGTCGACGACGGCCGTCGGGCGAACCAGCCGCATGTTGAGCATCGCGCCGAGCGACATGCCGCCGGCGAGGACACTCGCTTCTGCGCCGAACTCTTCCAGCAGGGCGAGCGTTTCTGCAAGCGTCCCAGGCCGGCAATATTCAAAACCGACGGGCTTCATGACTTGCCCCCGCCCAGCCAACTGCTCACTTTGGTCCACAGTCCGGCCTTGCCAGCGCCCTGCTGCCCGTAGGCCTCGAACGACTTGAAGAACTGCGCGATCAGCACGCCGGTGACCGAGCCGAGCATGCGAGCGCCAACCGCGGCCACCGTACCGCCGACATCCGCGCCATAGCGATAGGACAGCCTGGTCCCGGTGCCTTCCGGTTTCAACTCTACGATCGCGCTGCCGTGCCCGTTGCCGAGGCGCCCCTGAGCGCGGAAGTCCATGCGCATCGAAGCCGGCGGCCTCTTTTCGGCGATGCGGATCTTTGCGGCGTACACGCCGCGGATGCCGGCCACGCCGATGCTGACCTCGGCATCGAACCCGTCGGCGCCGGAGCGTTCCATCTTCCTGCAGCCGGGAATCACTGCGGAAAGCACTTCGGGATCGAGCAGCCGGCGCCAGACTTCTTCCGGCGGCGCCGAAAGGACCGTGGCGCCCTCGCCCTGCAGCGAGCCGGGCAGGTCGGCGCCGCCGCTCTTCCTCTGCACGCCGCCGTAGGTGCCGCTCGCGGTGACCGGCTGCGCATTGGCCAGTTCCCAGAGGCGGTTGAGGGACAGCGGCAATTCGATGTCCTCGCGGCCGAGCGCGTCGGCCGCGGCATTCGCGAGAGCCGCCGGGGCGAGCATCGAGCTTCCGTCGCCCATGCCCTTGGCGCCCGTGGCATTGACCGGCGTCGGCGTGGACACGTGCCCTATATCGACGTGGGGCATCTCCGGCGCCGTCGGGCACAGGTACTCGGCGAAGCTGCCGGAAACGAAATTCCCGGCGCGGTCGTGCACCAGTTCCTCGAACAGCGCGGCGCCCAGGCCGTGCGCGAACCCGCCGTGGATCTGGCCCTCGACGATCATCGGGTTGAGCATGGTGCCGACATCGTGCACCGAGACGTATTTGACGATCTCGATTCTGCCGGTGAACTTGTCGATCTCCACCGCAGCGAGGTCTGCGACGAAGCCATAGGTCATCGCGGAGGCAATGCGGTCATCGTCGCCGGGACTGGTCAGCGTCGGTGCATCGAGCACAAAGGTCTCGGTCATGCCGGCACTCACGCCACCGGGCATCCCGGCCGGGTTCCAGTGCGCGCGCGAAGCCAGCCTGCCTACGCCCACCGCTTGCTGCGGGTTCGCGATGACGCGCGCCGCGCCATCGGCAAGCTCCACCGCTTCGACATCGACCTTGAAATCCTCGGCCGCCATCTGCCGCAGCTTGAGTGCGACCTTCTGCGCGCAACCGAGGATCGCTCCGGTCACGGCCGAGGCGAACCGGTTCGAGTAGTTGCCGGAGGCGATGCTCCACGCGATGGTGCGCGTGTCGGTTTCGGTCTGCACATCCACGTCATCTGAATTGACGCCAAGCGTCTGCGCCACGATCTGCGCGGCGACCGTCGCATGGCCTTGCCCGTTGGGCGTGCTGTCGAGCTGCACGGTGATCCCGCCGCTCGGGTCGATCGAGATGGTGACCGCCGCATTGGCGCCGGACTTGGGCTCGGCCTTGCTCCGTTGCTCCGCGGTCTGCGCGAGGCCCACATAGGCCATGTTCGAGCCGGAAGGCTCGACGCCGAGCGCAATGCCGATGCCGAAGAGCTTGCCTGCCTTTCTCGCCGCGTCGCGGCGCGCGAGGAGCGCCGGATAGTCGGCGAGGCGCAGCATTTCGTCGAGGCACTTTTCGTAATCGCCGGAGTCGAGTTGGCTTCCCGCCGGGGAGTCGTAGGGGAACTGGCCTTTCTTCACCACATTTCGGCGGCGGATCTCGGCGACGTCGAGGCCAAGGCCCCGGGCCGCGATTTCCATGATTCGCTCGAGCGCGAAGTAGAACTGGGGTCCGCCGTAGCCACGGTTCAAGCCCGCGGGCATGCGATTGGTCACCACGAGCGTGTTGTCGATGGCAAGGTTCTTGACGAGATAGGCGCCGCTCGAGGTCGAGTGCATGCGATACACCGAGGCGGGCTCGGGCGCGCGGATGTAGGCGCCGAGGTTGACCACGTTGCGGTAGCGCACGGCGAGCAGTTCGCCGTCATTCGAGAACGCCCCCTCGACGTCCCCGGTGCGATCGGTCGCGCTCGAGGAGGCCATCAGGTGCTCGAGGCGGTCCTCGGTCCACTTGACCGGTACGCCGACCAGCCGCGACACGGCCGCGATGAGCACCATGTAGGCGTACACCGCCTGTTTGATGCCGAAGCTGCCGCCGGAATTCGGCGGGGTCACGATGCGAAGGCGGTTTCCCGGCACGCTGAGCGCGCCGGCCATCAGCGGCTGCAGCACAAACGGCCCCTGGAAATTCGACCAGATCGTGTAGCGATCCGGATGCGGCTCGAACTGCGCAATCACGCCGTAGGTCTCCATCGGCGTGGCGATCGAGCGCGGAAAACGGTAGTCGAGCTTGAAGGTGCGGTCCGCGCGGGCGAACGCGCCGTCGGGGTCGCCGTACTTGAATTCCCGCCTCTGCGCGACGTTGGTGCCGGCTTCCTCGAACAGCAGCGGCGCGCCGGGCGCAATTGCATCGTCGAGGTGCGCCACACCCGGCAACGGTTCGTAATCGACTTCGATCAATTCGAGCGCGTCCTCGGCCACGTAGCGGTCGATGGCCACGACGACCGCTACGGGTTCACCGCAATAGCGCGCCTTTGTCGTCGCGCAAACCTGGAAACGCATCTTGGACCGCACGACGCTTGGAATGATCCCCGCGACCTGCGCGATCTGCGCCCCGGTGACCACGCCGATGACGCCCGGCAGGCTTTCCGCCGCGCTCGTGTCGATTGCACGGATGCGCGCATGCGGATGAGGCGAGCGCAGGATCGCCGCGTGGCGAAGGCCCGCCACCGGCTCGAGGTCGTCCATGAATCGCCCGCGCCCGGTGAGCAGCGGGGCGTCCTCCCTGCGAAGGACCGATCGCCCGAGCCAGCCTGCGGCCGCGCCGCTAGGGGGCACGGCGGGCCAAGCCGGCGTTACTGCGTGCCGTCACAGCGCGTCGGCAGCCGGACCGATCAGCGCGCGACGGAACCGCGCCTTGAGCAGCGCGCCTTCACGCGGCGGCAAGACCAGCGGGATCTTCTCGGCCACGACCTTGACCTGCGCGAAATTCGGCCCGGCCTCGCCATGCACCATCCTGTGAAGGCCATCGACGCCCTTGCGGTCGGTGACCAGGCGCGCCTGCCTGAACCCCGCACCCTTGGCCACCAGCGTGAGGTCGACGCCGCTGGCCGTGTGGGTTTCCTGCATCCCCGTCTCGCCGTAGCGCTCGTTGTCGATCACGATCACCGAAAGGTTGGCCGGCTTCTGCACGCCGATGGTGGCGAGCGACCCCAGCCCCATGAGCATCTCGCCATCGCCGGTGATGACGAGCACGCGCCGGCGCGGCTTCGCCAGCGCGAGGCCCAGGCCGATCATCGCGGCGCTGCCCATTGCGCCCCACAAGGGGAAACTGAGGTCGTGGTCACCGGCCGCGGTGATGTCCCATGCGGTCGATCCAAGGCCGGCAATGACCATCAGGTCGTCGCGATCGGCCAGCAATGCGTTCACAACGTCACGCCGGTGCAGGTTCGTTTTCATCGGCTGGCCTGGTCCTGGAAGCTCTTGATGCCGATGAGCCGCTGGGAAATCAGCACCGCGACGGCTGCATAGCTGTTGTAGGCAAGGCGCGCTGCGGCGCTGGCGACCGGCCCGGCCTCTTCGGCCGTGCCGATGCGCTTGACGATGACGCCCATCGCCTCGAGCACGGTCTGGGTGGCCTGTCCCATCGGCACCTGCCAAGGGTTGAACTCGCCTTCGTCGCCGCGCATCGTGATCAGCATCAGCAGCGGGAAGCGGCATTCCTTGATTGTGCCCAGCGTGTTGATGACGTTGCCCACGCCGCTCGACTGCATGAGCACTGCGCTCTTCTCGCCGCCCAGCCATGCGCCCATGACCAGGCCGAGGCCTTCTTCTTCCGTCGTGAGCACCACGGCGCGCATCTTCTTGTCGGCGCGGCACAGTTCGATCAGGCGCTTGTGGCCTGCGTCCGGCACGTACGCGACCTGCCGCACGCCGGTTTCGGTCAGGACCTTGTGAAGGTCAAGCGGCCAATCCACTACGGTTTTCGCTTTCATTCGGTTGCTGAGTCCCCTTTTCCACCAATGCTACGCGGCTGCGCGGTGTATTGACTTGGCGTTCAATATGCTGAATGCACGGCCGGCGATTCTAGCCGACCTCTCCGGTCACGGTGACCGCGACCCGGTGGATTGAATTGTTGCCGAATCCGGTTACATCCGGGACCGGCTCGTCGGGCTGGACATTGCCCTTGGCGTCGGTCGCGCGGCACGCGAGGACAACCTCGCCGGGAACGGCTTCCCATTCGCACGACCAGCCCCGCCAAGCCCAAGGGCCGGCCACCGGATCGAGCTTTGCGTCGCGCCATTGCCCGTCGATCGAAACCTCGACCCGGTTGATCGGCACGCCGTCGCCGGACCACGCCCGCCCCGTCAGATTGACGCGCCCGGGCGCGACAATGCGCCGGCGGGTGAAGAAATCCGGGATGCCGGGCGGCGCCATCAACGAATTGACGCGAATATAAGTGCAGGGCACGCCCGCCTCGCCCGCCTGCGTGCGAAAGTGATAGCTGCCCACCTGCTGCACGCCGTCGAACGGGACGTCGGTCGCCTCGATGCGCGCCAGCCACTTCACGCTGGCCATGCCATACCAGCCGGGAACCACGAGCCGCAGCGGCGCACCATGTTGCGGCAGGAGCGGCTGACCGTTCATCGAATGCACGACGAGGACATCGGGCCGCATCGCCTCGGCAACCGAAAGGCTGCGCGCGTAGTCGTGATCGACACCCCGATCGATCCCGCGGTCGGTGCCGCGGAAGATGATTTCCTTGGCACCCGGATCTACTTTTGCCGCGGCAAGGAGCGCGGCCAGCGGTGTACCCGTCCACTCGGCGGTCGAGACACCTTCCTCGAGCCATGGCATCGAAGGATATCGCGGCGACATCTGCCCGCGCCCGTTGCCGGCGCATTCGAGCGTGACGCGCAGCGTCTTCTGGGGCAGGGCCTTGACCTCGTCCACCGAAAGCGCGCGCGAATTGGACACCTGCCCTCCGATCGACAACTTCCATCCCGGATCGGCCGCGGGGATGTCGAAGTGGACCAGGAGGTAGTGCAGCCCGGCCGGGGTCACGTCATAGCGCAAAGCCTCGAGCGGCATGCCGCTGTTTCGTGAAGCCAGTGCGACTTCCTCCTGCATGAAGCGGCCGACAATCGGCGGACGACGGGGATTGCTCATGGGTTCCTGGGTTCAGCCCGAAAACGTGATTCTAGTGCAGCGTCCCGGCGCGCCCGATCCGCGACCGGACCCCTATAATCCGGTCGATGGGCCAGCTGGAACCTTCGCTTCGGAAATCCCTCGACCGATTCATCGCCCATGTGCCCGGCGGCGACCTTTGGGTTTTCGGCTATGGCTCGCTGATGTGGTCGCCGGATTTCCGCCATGCGGAACGGCGTGCCGGCCAGCTGCACGGCTACCACCGCTCGCTTTGCATCTATTCGCACCGTTATCGCGGGACGCCCGAGCGCCCCGGCCTGGTCATGGGCCTGTGCCCCGGGGGATCCTGCCGCGGCGTCGCCTTCCGGGTCGATGGCCGCCATGCACACACCACGCTCGAGGTGCTCTGGCAGCGCGAAATGCCCAATGGCGTGTACGTGGCGCGCCTGCTGCCGGTCAGGCTGGGCCAGCGTACCGTGCGCGCAGTGGCTTTCGTAGCCGATTCGAAGCACCGCCAGTTTGCCGGCCGCCTGAGCGTCCCCGAAACTGCCCGAATGGTGGCCCAGGGTTGCGGAATGCGCGGAGAGAACCTCGACTACCTGGCCCAGACGGTGGCCCACATGGACGAACTGGGGATGCGCGAAGGGCACCTGCATGAGGTGCTGGACGCGGCCCAAAGGCTTTGCCGCCAGACCCTTTAAGGGGCCGCGCGCGCCCTTCTGAAAAGCGCAACTGCTACTTTCCTGCCGCGAGAACAGCCCGCTCAAAGCGCTCAAGCGCCCGAGCGAGAAGGCTTCTTTGGGTGCCGAAATTGAACCGCACGAACTGCTGCGCGCCGAAATCCGCACCGGGCGAAAGGCCCAGGCCGTGCTGGAGGAACAGCGCGTGCGGGTCGGCCACGCCGAGTCCCGAACAATCGATCCACGACAAGTAGGTCGCCTCTAGGTGCGCAGTCTTGACGCCCGGTAGGCGCGCGATCGCCGATTCAACCAGGTCCCGGTTGCCTCGGAGGTAGCTCAATTGCGCGTCGAGCCAGTCCTGTCCGTCACGATAAGCGGCAAGTGCGGCCTCGTAGCCCATGAGGGAGGCGTCGTGCACGGATTTCTTGAGGTCGAACGAGAATGCTTCTCGCAGTGCCCGGTCTTCGATGATCGCGTACGCAAGCCCGATGCCGGCGACGTTGAAGGTTTTCGATGGTGCCATGAGCGTCACGGTTCGGCGCGATGCCTGCGGCGACAGGCTTGCGATCGGGATATGGGGCTTGCCCTCGTCGAGCAGCAGGTCGCAGTGGATTTCGTCGGATACGATGACCAGGTCGTGCTTTTCGGCGAAAGCGGCCAGACGCCCCAATTCGGCACGCGTGAAGATCGTCCCGCCCGGGTTGTACGGATTGCACAGCATCAGCATGCGCGTCCCGGGAAGTACCGCCGCAGCCAACCGCCCTTCGTCCCAGACCCAGCGACCCGCGTCGAGCACCATCAGCACGTCGGTCCGCTCGCGCGGTGCGTACTGCGCGGCGCGAAACATGTGGTAGTACACCGGCGTCGGCAACAGCAGGCGGTCAGCCGGCTGGGTCAGCCGGTTGGCCGCCATGTAGAGCGCCGACACCACCCCGGGGACGTAGACGACCCATTCGGGCTCGATCTTCCAATCATAGAGCCTGCGCATACGCGCCACGATCAGTTCGCGAAGCTCCGGCGGGGGCGTCGTATACCCGAACACGCCGTGCTCGACCCGCCTGCGCAGCGCCTCGATCACCACCGGGGGCGCGCGGAAGTCGGTATCGGCCACCCATAGCGGGATGACGTCGCGACCGGCATATTTCTCCCACCGGGAACTGTGCGTGCCGGACCGGTCTACAGGGGTATCGAAATCGAATGCGCTCATCTGTGGTGCGAGCAGGGCCCGCAGTGGAGGGGAAGACGGGAGTATCGCAGATGGCGCAGGCCGCCAAGGCCTGCGACAGGTACGGAGCTTAGGGCTGGCGTAAGCATGCTCGGGCGATTGCCCGAACCTGCCCAATCGTAGAGAATCCGGGCGGGTCGCAGAAACCGGGCGCCCGATGCATGCGATGCCGGGCGCGTTCCAGCCGGCACGAGAACCGAGGCAACGGAGGAGAAGTCGGATGAAGTCCTTGCTCGCCCTTTCGCGGGTGATCGATGCGTTGAACGAGCGCCTGGGCTACGTCGCCAACTGGCTGGTGATGCTCTCGTGCCTGATCAGCGCCGGCAACGCGTTCTCGCGCTATGCCTTCGGCGCCAGTTCCAACGCCTGGCTCGAAATCCAGTGGTACATGTTCGCCGCCATGGTGATGCTCGGGACCTCGTACACGCTGAAGAAGAACGAGCACGTGCGCGTCGACATCGTCTTCAGCAACCTCTCCACCCGGCGCCAGATCGGGGTGGACATCTTCGGCGGGATCCTGTTCCTGTTGCCCGCCACGCTGATCATGGCGTACCTGTCGTGGCCGATCTTCCATAACTCCTGGCTCGAAAACGAAGTCTCCGCGAACGCGGGCGGTCTCACGCGTTGGCCGGTGAAGATCTTCATTCCCCTGGGATTCGCCTTGCTGAGCCTGCAGGGAGTCTCGGAGCTCATCAAGCGCATCGCAATGCTGACCGGGCACATGGAAGCCAACCTGCATTACGAAAGGCCCCTGCAATGATCTCGCGCGAATTGATGGCGCCCCTGATGTTCGGGGGGCTCGTGGTGTTCATGCTGATCGGCTATCCGGTGACGTTTTCGCTGGCCGCCGTGGGCTTGTTCTTCGGGTTCATTTCGATCCACCTCGGATTCTTCGATTTCATCCTGTTGCAGGCGCTGCCCGAGCGTGTGTACGGCATCCTGTCGAACGACACGCTGCTCGCCATCCCGTTCTTCACCCTGATGGGCGCGATCCTCGAGCGTTGCGGCCTGGCCGAGGACCTGCTCGACGGCCTTGGCCAGCTGTTCGGTCCGGTGCGCGGCGGCTTGGGCTACGCGGTAATCGTGGTCGGCGCGATTCTTGGCGCCATCACCGGGACGGTCGCGGCCTCCGTCATCGCCATGGGCCTGATCTCGCTGCCGGTGATGATGCGCTACGGGTACGACCAGCGGTTTGCCACCGGCGTGATCGCGGCCTCCGGGACGATCACGCAGTTGATCCCGCCGTCATTGGTGCTGATCGTGCTTGCCGACGTGCTCGGCCGGTCGGTGGGCGACATGTATGCCGGCGCCTGGGGCCCGAGCCTGGTGCAGGTGCTGCTCTTCAGCGCCTACGTGCTCCTCATCAGCTTCGTCAAGCCGCACTGGGTTCCGGGCATCCCGCGCGACTCGCTCACGCTCCGCGGCTGGCCGCTGGTGAAGAAATGCCTCTGGGGCATCGTGCCTTCGCTGGTGCTGATCTTTCTCGTGCTCGGCACGATCTTCCTCGGCCTCGCTACGCCGACCGAGGCGGGTGCGATGGGCATGGTCGGCGCCATCGTGCTGGCCGTGATCCATCGACCCGAATTTTCGCTGCGCGGCAGGATCGCCTTCTGGGTCGGGACTGTCGCGATTTCGCTGATCTCGGTCCCGGAGCTCCTCCTGCTCAAGCCGGAGGTCGTTCCGGAGTTCATGGTCAACGCGTCGAGTTCGTTTCTCGCGGCCTTGAAGACGCCGCTTTTCATCGTTTTCTACGCCGGCCTCGCCCTGGTGATGTTCGAGTCGATCACGATCAGCCCCTTGCGCGGGCTGCTCGCGGAAGCTTCCCGTTCGACGATGCGCATCACCGCGATGGTGATCTTCATCCTGATCGGCTCGACGATCTTCACGCTGACATTCCGCGGCGTCGACGGCGACCTGTGGATCGAGCACCTGCTGTCGGGACTTCCCGGCGGCAAGGTCGGCTTCCTGATCTTCGTCAACGTGTTCGTGTTCTTCCTTGCGTTCTTCCTCGACTTCTTCGAGATCGCGTTCATCATCGTGCCGCTGCTCGCGCCGGTGGCCGAAAAGCTGGGCATCGACCTGATCTGGTTCGGCGTGCTGCTATGCGTGAACATGCAGACTTCGTTCATGCATCCGCCTTTCGGCTTCGCTTTGTTCTACCTGCGCAGCATCGCGCCCAGGGAAATCAAGAGCTCGGCGATCTACTGGGGCGCGATTCCCTGGGTGGTCCTGCAGGTGATCATGGTGGCGATCGTGATCGCCTGGCCCGGGCTGGTGACGCACTTCCTCGACAAGGGCAACAACGTCGACCCAAGCAAGGTGAAAATCGAGATCCCGGCGTCGGAATACGAGAAGAAGGACGGCGCCGAGGAAGAGGCGCCACCGGACTTCAGCACGCCGGCCAAGAGGTAGGCGCGCCCCGCGCGCGGGCGAAAAAAAACCCCGCCTGCGCGGGGTTTTTTCTGGCCGTGCTTGCGTTACTTCTTGGCTGCGGCAGCCGGCTTCTCGGCTGCGGGCTGGCCCACCTTCGAATTGAAGGCGTAATTGTCGTAGGTGTTCTCGGCGACGCGGAACCAGAGGAACTGCTCGTCGCGGAATTTTTTCCAGTCGACGTAAATGCGCTTGAAGTGCGCGCTCTTTGCGCCCATCTCCTCGTAGACCTCGTAGGCGGCTTTTTCGGCGGCCTCCATCACCGCCTTGGGGAAAGGCTTCAGCAACGTGCCGCTCGCCACCAGGCGCCGCAGCGCGGCGGGATTCTGCGCGTCATACTTCGCGGGCATCCACACGTTGGCCTCGGCGCAGGCCGTCTGCAGCGCGGACTGGTAGGCCTTGGGTAGCTCGTTCCACTTCTTCTCGTTGACCAGTGAATGCACCATCGGGCCGCCTTCCCAGTAGCCGGGGTAGTAATAGAACTTGGCCACCTTGTTGAAGCCCAGCTTCTCGTCGTCGTAGGGGCCGACCCACTCCGCCGCATCGATCGTGCCTTTCTCCAGCGCCGGGTAGATGTCGGGCGCGCCCAGCTGCTGCGGCACCACGCCGAGCTTGGCGAGAATCAGGCCCGTCATGCCGCCGATGCGCATCTTGAGGCCCTTGAGGTCGGCGACGCTCTTGATTTCCTTGCGGTACCAGCCGCCCATCTGGCAGCCGGTGTTGCCCGCCACCATCGAGATGCAGCCATATTCCTTGAACAAGGGCGCCATGGCTTCCGAACCGCCGCCGAAATACCACCACGCGTTCTGCTGGCGCGCGTTCCCGCCGAAGGCAACCGCGGTGCCGAAAGAGAACGCTGGGTCCTTGCCGAAATAGTAGTACGGCGCGGTATGGCCGATCTCGACGGTGCCTGCCTGCACGGCATCCAGCACCTGCAGCGCGGGCACGATCTCGCCGGCCGCGAATGCGCGGATCTGGAACTTGCCATCGGTGATCTCCCCGACCCGCCGGGCGACCAGCTCGGCGCCGCCGAAAAGGGTGTCAAGGCTCTTGGGCCAGCTCGTGGCCATGCGCCAGGTGATGCTCGGCAATCCGCCGGGCGCCGCCTGCGCATTGACGATCGCTGGCGTAGCGGCGGCAGCGCCCGTGGCCAGGCCAATACCGGCTTTCTTCAGGAATGAACGACGTTTCACAAAAACCTCCTCACAATGGTTGGCTTCTCGTTCCAGCTTGAATATTTGAATGCGCGGCGCCCCCGCGGCCCGCCCAGCCGGAATCCGTCTTTATTCTGCCCGATAACCTGTAAAACAGCCAACCCTGCGGCGGGCATCCGGCCAGAGTTGTGATAGCCGTGCGAGCCGGCGCGCCGGCGGCGGCACGGCGCACGCGCGCCGCGTCGCCAGAAAAGATAAACTTTCAAACCGCCGGACCCAATGAATTCGCGGTCCTTGAGACATTCTATATGCCTAATTTGGCATAACGTCCAGGCGGCAGACGACCCCTTCGAGCGCCTCGGACGGCGCGGGATAGCGCGACATGACGAGCGGGTCGTGCCCGGGTATGACGTGGTCGGGCGACTCGGCAAGGGCACGGAGCCTGGAGTAACTTTCGACCATTTCCGCCACCGACCAGACGATCGGGAACGGCCGGACCTGTTCCATGTTGGCGTAGAAGTGCGATGCGTCGCTCGCGAGCACGACCCAGCCGCGTTTGGTCATCACGCGGACCGATTGAATGCCCATCGTATGCCCGCCGATGAGGTGCACGGAAACGCCCGGCGCCACCTCGCCGTCGCCGGCATGGAAGCTGACGCGGCCGGCGTAGACCCTGCGCACGAGGCTCACGACGTCTTCGACTTCGTAGGCGCCCCGGAAGCAATCGTGGCACATGTAGCGGCCGGTCGCGTAGTTCACCTCGCGATCCTGGATGTGGAACGTGGCGTTCGGGAAGACCTCCAGGTTGCCTGCGTGATCGTAGTGCAGGTGGGTGACGATGACATCGCGCACAGCGGCGGCGTCTACCCCGAGGAGCCGCAGCCCTTCGGAGGGGCAACGCAGGTGGTTGCGTCCGCGCTTCGCGGCCATGGCGGCAGAAAATCCGGTATCGACGACGATCTCACGACCGGCACCGCGAATCAGCCACACGAAGTAGTCGAGCGGCATCGGTGCATCGTGGGGATCGCCGCCCAGGAAATTCTCGCTCGAGCGCCGTTCATGGTGCGCGTACTTGATTGCATAAACCTCATACTCAGGCAGGTTGCTCACTGTCTTCCTCCGGATCGATCAGGACAATTTGATGCGCGCGAATTTGCGCTTGCCGACCTGCGCAACGATAGTCGCCCCGCCCGCCAGCCTGAGGGCGCGGTCGCTAACCCGCTCGCCATCCAGCCGCACTCCGCCTTGCTCTATCATGCGCAGCGCTTCCGTCGTGCTTGCGGTGAGCCCCGCCTGCTTGAGCATTTGCGCAATGGCCAGGCCTCCCTCGGGCGCAGTCAGCCCCACTTCAGGTATGTCCGCCGGGATTTCGCCGTGCCTGAAGCGCGTCTCGAAATCGGCAAGCGCGGCGGTTGCGGCCGGCCTTCCGTGAAAGCGCTCAACGATTTCCTGTGCCAGCGCGACTTTGATGTCGCGGGGGTTGCGGCCGCCTTCCACTTCGCGTTTCCATCGGGCGATTTCCGCGAGCGGCAGGAACGAAAGCAGCTCGAAATAACGCCACATGAGGTCGTCGGAGACCGACATCAGCTTGCCGAATATTTCGCCGGGCGCCTCGTCGATCCCGACATAGTTGCCCAGGGACTTCGACATCTTGTTGACGCCGTCCAGGCCTTCGAGCAACGGCATGGTCAGGATGCATTGCGGCTCCTGCCCCCAGTCCTTCTGCAGCTCACGGCCCACCAAGAGGTTGAACTTCTGGTCGGTGCCGCCGAGCTCGACGTCGCTTTTCATGGCCACGGAATCGTAGCCCTGCATCAGCGGATACAGGAGCTCGTGCATCGCGATCGGCTGCCCACCCTTGTAGCGCTTGGCGAAATCGTCCCTTTCGAGGATGCGCGCGACGGTGTAGCGCGCGCACAACCGGATCATGCCCTCGGCACCTAACTTGTCGGACCATGTCGAGTTGAACATGACCTCGGTCTTTTCCGGGTCGAGGATCTTGAACACCTGCTTGCGGTAGGTCGCGGCGTTGTCCTGGATTTGCTCGCGCGTGAGCGGCGGCCTCGTCTGGTTCTTGCCTGTGGGGTCGCCGATCATCCCGGTGAAGTCCCCGATCAGGAACTGGATGTGATGGCCGAGGTCCTGAAAGTGCCTGAGCTTGTTGATGACCACCGTATGCCCGAGGTGCAGGTCGGGCGCGGTGGGGTCCATGCCGAGCTTGACCCGCAGTTTGCGGCCGGTTTGCAGTTTCCTGACAAGCTCTTCCTCGACCAGGAGCTCTTCACAGCCGCGCTTGATGACCTCGAGGGCCTCGGAAATCGTAACCATGGAATCTGGGGCGCCGATGGGCGCCCGGCCTCTGTTTTTGCGCGGCGCGAAGTCTGCTACACTCGACCGCGAATTAAAAAAGAATACACCCGAATACACCCGGCGGGCGCGGCATGCGCCTGATAAAAAAACGATTTTAGCCGAACCGCTGACCTTGCCCAAGAGACTTCTAAGTCCGCGTTTCCGTGCCGCGCGCATCTGTGCTCTGCTTGCGTTGCCGCTGTTCGGGGCGATTGCCGCGTTTGGCACCGTGCCCGCTTCGCAGCTCCTGATTCCGCTTACCGCCGTACCCGAGCCGCTGGAAATCGACCTTTCAGAGGCGGTCGTCCCGCCGCCCGCGGCGTTCATCCGCGAAGAGCGGTTCCAGCGCGGTGACACGCTGGCAGGCCTGCTTTACCGGCTCGGCGTCATTGGCGAGGACACGCAAAAACTGCTGCGTGGCCACGGAAAACTGCTGAACGGCCTTCGTGCCGGGACAGTCGTGAATGCCGAAGTGCATGACGATGGGTCGCTTCTATCGCTCACCTACACTTCCGCCAGGGAAACGCTCACCTCGATCGACCGTGACGGCGATGGATTCAAGTTCACCGAATCGCGGCTGACGCTTGCGCCGCATGCGGTGCTCAAGTCGGGAACGATTAGGAGTTCGCTCTTCGCAGCGGCCGACAGCGCCGGCCTGCCCGATGCGGTGGCGATGCAGATGGCCGAGATCTTCGGCGGGGACATCGATTTTCACCGCGACCTCCGCAAGGGCGACCGCTTTTCCGTGTCGTACGAAGTCCTGTATCACAAAGGCCTCCCGGTGCGCCCAGGCCGCCTGCTGGCGGCAGAGTTCGTGAATGCCGGAAAGAGCTTTCGTGCCGTATGGTATGCGGGCGCCGACGGCGGCAAGGGGGGCTATTTCACGCCGGACGGAAAGAATCTGCGCAAGGCCTTCCTGCGCTCCCCGCTCGAATTTTCGCGAGTCACATCCGGTTTCGGCATGCGCATGCATCCGATCATGCAGCAATGGCGCGCGCACAAAGGCATCGATTACTCTGCCCCGACCGGCACCCGGATCCGCGCGGTCGGCGACGGCGTGGTGGAGTTTGCCGGTCGCCAGGGCGGCTACGGCAACATGGTGGTCATTCGGCACAGCGGCCAGTACAGCACGGCGTATGCGCACCTGAGCAGGTTCGCGCCCAGCCTGCAACGCGGCAGCCGGATCTCGCAGGGCGACACCTTGGGGTACGTAGGCCAGACGGGGTGGGCTACAGGACCTCACCTGCATTTCGAGTTCCGCGTCGCAGGAGAGCCGCGCAACCCGCTTGCGATAACATTACCGGCTGCACTCCCGGTGCCCGCGGGCGAATTGCCGGCGTTCCGGCGCAATACGGCCCCGTTCGCCGCGCAGCTTGACCTGATCGCCAACAGCAACCTGGCACTGCTCCAGTAAGACTGGCCGTTCCCGTGGCCAACCGGGGTTTGTATGTCGGCCTGATGTCGGGCACCAGCCTCGACGGCGTCGACGCGGTCCTGGCCGATTTCTCGCAAACGAAGTTCCGCGCGCTGGCGCATTTCCACGTCCCTTTCGACCAGGACTTGAGAAAGGCGCTGCTCGCGCTCTGCACGGCGGGACCGGACGAGATCGAGCGTGCGGCACGCCTCGGGCAGCTATTGGCAGCGCGCTACGCGCAGGCGACCGAAGGTGTCTGCGCAAAGGCCGGCGTCGGTTCGGCCGAAATCAGGGCAATCGGTTGCCACGGACAGACGGTGCGCCATCGCCCCGGACAGGGATTCACGGTGCAGATCGGCAATCCGGCGCTGCTCGCCGAACTCACCGGCCTCACGGTGGTCGCCGATTTTCGGAGCCGGGACATGGCCGCCGGGGGCCAGGGGGCGCCGCTGGTGCCCGCATTCCATGCGGTCGCTTTCGGCAGTACTACGGAAAATCGCGCAGTCGTGAATATCGGCGGTATCGCAAACGTGACCCTGCTACGCCAAGGGGCGCCGGTTCTCGGGTTCGATACCGGCCCGGGCAATTGCCTCATGGACGATTGGACGCAGCGCCACCTGCACCAGCCGTATGACACAGGGGGCGCGTGGGCCCATGGGGCGGAGCCGCTTCAGGACCTCTTGTCGCGATTGCTGAACGAACCGTATTTCCGTCGGCCGGCGCCGAAAAGCAGCGGAAGGGAGTTGTTCAACATCGAGTGGCTGCGGCAGTTCCTCGACGGTTCGGAGGATTCCCGGGCCGTACAAGCCACCTTGCTGGCCCTGACCGTCGAGACGATCAGCCGCTCGATCGAAACCGCCTGCGCAAAGCCGGAGCGCGTGATTGTTTGCGGTGGTGGGGCCTGCAATGACGCGCTGATGGGCCGCGTTGCCGCGCGGCTTTCGCCGCGCTCGATCGAGACCAGCGCGGCGCATGGGCTGGGGGCGGAAGAAGTGGAAGCCGCGGCCTTTGCGTGGCTCGCGTGGCGCGCCATTCAGGGGCGGCCCGGGAACCTGCCGGAAGTCACGGGGGCGAAGGGCCTGCGCGTGCTCGGCGCGATCTACCCCGCGTAGACGCAGGCGGGAAACCGGCGCCCCGGAAAATAAAAAGGGAGCCGAGGCTCCCTTTTTTGCTGGCGGTTCGAGTTTCTCAGGCGGAGAAAGACGAGCCGCATCCGCAAGTGGTCGTGGCGTTCGGGTTCTTGATCACGAACTGCGCGCCCTCGAGGCCTTCGGAGTAGTCGATTTCCGCGCCGACGAGATACTGGTAACTCATCGGGTCGATCAGAAGCTGCACGCCGTTCTTCTCCATGACCGTGTCGTCTTCGTTCTGCACTTCATCGAACGTGAACCCATACTGGAAGCCCGAGCAACCGCCGCCGGTGACGAATACGCGCAACTTGAGGTCCGTATTGCCTTCCTCGTCGATCAACTGTTTGACCTTGCCGGCTGCGTTATCGGTAAACACCAGCGGTGCCGGCATTTCGCTGGCTTCCGGGAGATCCGTGATTGCGTTCATGTTGTGCTCCGTGAGACTGATGACTGATTATCCTGCGTGCATTTCCATGCGGTCAACGAGGGCTTGCGCCACCGTTTGACTCAGGCGCCGGATGCAAGCTTGAGCTCGATCGGCTTCATTTCGGCCACCCCGCCGTCCTGATGCACCAAGCGGCCTTCGACGATGGCACCCTGGTGCATCTCGATGCTTTTGTAATTCACGTCCCCTCTGACACGCGAACTGGCCTGCAGTTCCAGCGTTTCGGAGACGTGCACGGCGCCATTGATGGTCCCGTTGACGACAAGGTGGGCCACCTTCACTTCGCCGTCTATACGGGCATGCTCGCTGATGACGAGCGTCCCGGGCTGGTCGGGTAGCGCGCAGACATTTCCGCGCACCACCCCATCGACCCTGAGACCGCCGCTGAAGAACACGTTGCCCTCGATCCGGGTTGTGCTGCCGATCAGGCTGTCGATGCGATTCTGGGGCTTGCTGGACTTTCCGAACATTGGGTTGCTCCCTCAGGAACCTAGCGTTACGCTTTGCGTCGCTTTGGCCTGCGCGGCCCCGGTTTCGAAGATGCGCACCTGGACTGTGCCCACCTTGGCCTTCGGATCGACGCGAAAAGTGCCCTCGACGCGGTAAAAATTCCTGAACGCAAGCTTGAACGCAGGCGCGTCGACCGCGGCCCGGTCAGGTACGACGATAATAGCATTCCTCCCCTCCTGCTGCACCCCGACGAGGAGCTCAAGCCGGCCCTGAAAATCGCCACGATCGCGCCGGTTCCCGGTCAACAGCAGCATCTTGAACCTGTACTCGCCCGGCAGCCCGTCGGGCTCGACCTTCAAGCGCTGGATCGACAGCGCCTGGGCGCCGCCCGAGTCGGCGGAAATCATGCTCTCGAAGATTGCGAGATCTTCACGCAGCCGCGCGTTGTCCTGCTCAAGGAGACGAATCTGCTGGGCCAGCTTCGTCTGCGCGGTCCGCTCTATGGACATCTTCGATTCCGCTGCGTTCGCGATCGCGCGCAGCTTGGACAACTCACCCCGGGTCGAATCGAGCTCGCTACGCAGGTTCACAAGTTCGTCCTGCACTTCGCTGCGATCGAAACCGGCGAAACGCCGGCCTGCGTCGTACATCCACGCTGCGAGCGCCACCGAAAAGGCAAGCAGCACAGCGAGCAGGAGCCAGCGCAGATACCACGGCACGTGCGTGCGCACCGCTACCTTGGGGGCGGATATGCCGAAGCGCTGGCGGAATTTCTTGAAGCCGGTCGCCATCAGGTCACTCCTGTTCCGCCTGCCGTCTTGTAGTCACCTGCAAGCGAAAGAGCCGCCCAGGGGCGGCTCTTTGCAGCATGGGAACAGCGAGCGGGATTAGCGCTTCGAAAACTGCTTGCGCCGCCGGGCTTTGTGCAATCCCACCTTCTTTCTTTCGACTTCCCGGGCATCCCGGGTCACCAGGCCGGCAGCGGAAAGTGCCGGCTTCAAGGCCGCGTCGTATTCGATCAGTGCGCGCGTGATGCCATGGCGCACGGCGCCGGCCTGCCCGGATTCCCCGCCGCCAAATACGTTTACCATGATATCGAACGTCGCCTGGTTCTTGGTCAGTTCGAGCGGCTGGCGCACAACCATGCGGCCGGTCTCGCGTGCAAAAAACACGTCGACCGGCTTGCCGTTGACCATGATCTGGCCTCTGCCCGGCTTGATGAAGACTCGCGCAACCGCGCTCTTGCGCCGACCTGTGCCGTAGTAGTAATCGCCGACCATGTGATTCAGACCTCCAGAGCCTTGGGCTGTTGCGCGGCATGCGGATGGGCTGCGGCCGCATAGACCTTGAGTTTCTTGAGCATCGCGTATCCGAGCGGGCCTTTGGGCAGCATGCCCTTGACCGCCTTTTCGAGCACGCGCTCGGGGAACTGCGCCTGCATCTTGGCGAAGTTGGTTTCGTAGACGCCGCCTGGATAACCGCTGTGGCGGTAGTATTTCTTGGCGAGCGGCTTGTTCCCGGTGACCCGGAGCCCGGAAGCGTTGACGACCACGATGAAGTCGCCCGTATCCACGTGGGGCGTGTACTCCGGCTTGTGCTTGCCGCGCAGGCGCAACGCGATCTGCGCCGCGAGACGCCCGAGAACCTTGTTCTGTGCGTCTATAACGTACCAGTCGTGCTGGACTTCCTGCGGCTTCGCCGTATACGTTTTCATGGCTCGATGCTTGTTGAGAAAAGCCGCAGATTGTAAGGAGTAAACCACCCTGCTGTCAATTTTGGGCTGGCGCAGCCCAACAACGTACGGGGGGGAAAAAAGCGCAACCCTTGGAGGGGTTGCGCTGAATCCACCAAAGGAGGAGGGTGGAGGAGACAACCTGCAGATGCACACTGAAGCATCGAATTGGGCCAGATTATGCCAGTTTAATTGTGCGTTGCAATATATATTTTCTGATTGCATCATAATTTTTACGTATCACCTCGGATATCCAACTTACATTATGATTTATATAGGTATTATTAAATAAAATCGCTGCAGTACGATCTCGCTCCCGGGCGCCTATGGACTCGAATCGACTCAAGACTGCTGCGAAGCACAAACTCAATAGACAGGAGGCGATTCGATGGAATGCATAGTGCGCTGGACTGGTGGAATGACGTTCCTGGCGGAAACGGGCAGCAACCACGTAGTGGCAATGGACGGGGCCGCCGATGGTGGCGGACGCAACCTCGCGCCCAGGCCGATGGAGATGGTATTGGTGGGTACCGGCGGTTGCACGGCCTACGACGTCATGGTGATCCTGAAGAAAAGCGGACAGGACGTGACGGGCTGTGAAGTGAGCGTCAATGCCGACCGCGCGGATACCGACCCCAAGGTGTTCACCCGCATCCACATGCTGTTCAAGGTGCGCGGCCGCGCCCTGAAACCGAAAACCGTCGAGCACGCCATACGGCTGTCGCACGACAAGTATTGCTCTGCTTCGATTATGCTCGGCAAGACCGCCGAGATTACGACGGGCTACGAGATCATCGAGGAGGCTGCGGCAGCGTAGCCCCTAATTGCTGGTCCGCGTCTTGATGAGTTGCGCAGTGGTGTTCGCGAGGCGCGACGCGAGGATGCGGATGAGTTCGAGCGCGGCATCCGGGTTTTCGCGGATCACGCTGTGGAACAGTTCCTTGGAGATCTTGAGCGTTTCAAGGCGGGTAGTCGCTGTGGCGCTGGCCGTACGAGGCACGTCCCCGAATATCGCAATCTCGCCGATGATTTCATTGCGGCCCAGAGTGTTCACGACCAAGGGGCCCTTGGGAGTCTCCACCGTAATCTCGACCCTCCCCTCGATTACGATGTAGCAGGCGTCGCCCACGTCGCCCGCGCGAAACATCACCTGCCCGGCTTCGAAAGTCAGCCGCTCGCTGCTGAAGCAGAGGAGCTTTTGTTTGGCCGGCTGAATCTTGCTGAAGATCGGAAACTGGCGGATCAATTCGACTTCCTGTTCCAGGCTCATTTCGTATCTCCTCTGACTGCGTTCAGGCGGTGAGCAGCTTCTGAAGCGCCCCGCCGGACTCACGCAACTCCGCGAACTTGCCGCGTTCAACCAAGCGACCCTTCTCCATCACCAGCACGCGGCCAAAGCGCTCCGCAAGTCCCGGACGGTTGAGAACCCAATATACGCCGCAGCCCTTGCGGCAAGCCAGGACGTTGTCCAAAAGCCGCTTCTTAGAGGCCAGATCCAACACGGCTGCGGCCTGGTCGAAAACGAGCACCGCCGGGCGCTTGAGAATGGCGCGCGCAATTGCGATCCTCTGGCGGTCCGCGACCGGCAATCGCGCACCGCCGGTTCCAACCTGATAATCCAGCCCGATCGTGACCACCAGCGGGCGCAACTTCAGTTCGTCGAGGACTTCGCGCATTACACGGCCAACGCGCGCGTTGCTCTCGGCCTGTCCGGTTGCGATCTTGCCGAAGAGGATGTTGTCCTGCAACGAAGCGGCCCCGATGAACTTCGTCGGGTCGAAGAATTCGATCGCGGTGCGCAGTTCTTCGGGCAGGTTGCGCGCAAACAATCGGCGCGCTTCGAGGATGCGCGCCTCGAGCGCCTCGTCGATCAGGCCCAAGCGGTGTCTAGCGGAAATCAGCTTGAAAGGCAGTGCAAGCAACGTGTTGCGGTCGGCCTCCTGGATCCTGTCCAATCCTACGTCGGCGACCTGGGCGAGAATCTCCTTTACGTGCGGCAAGTCGTCGTGCTGGATGAAGCTGAACCGCTCGAACAGTTCGTGCCCGGGCGGAAGGTCGCTGAACAGCTCCAGCATCGTCTCTGCCAGTTTGTGCCCGACCTTCAGCAGGTCGCCGGAAAGCCCGCTCTCGTCGAGTACCTTGCGTACATAGGGATTCCTGGCGAGGTTATCGACGTCGAAGGTTTTGCCCACCGGTGTGCCGAACAGCAGATTCTCGGCCAGGGTCGCATTCCGGTTGAACCGTGCAAGGTCGAATCTCTCGACCAGCTCCTTGATCCCCGGCATGTCCAAGCGTGCACGCATTGTGTCCCGCGCCCTCAGCACACTTTCGGCGAGGCCGGGACCCTGACCGGCGCGAACCGAACTGCGCAGGCCGACCTCGAAAATGGCCTCTTCGAGGTCGACGACCCTGAGCACTTCCAGGATGCGCCCTTCCATCTCCTCGCTGCCGGAAACGCCCGCTGCCTCGTAGTCGATCCATTCAGCCCGAATATCATGAATTGAATTGCCAGCCTTGGCCGATTCGCGCAACTCGGTCTCGCGCTTGCTCAGGCTCTCGCCCTCGTAGCTCGACTCGAGCACCGGCCGGTGCTTCAACCCATAGAGAAGGTTTTCGCGAACGCTTACCGGGAACAGGTAGGCGGTCGCGCCAACGTAACCTATCGCGCGGCCGGTCACGGCTTCCGGTGCACGGGTGATGTCAATGCCGCCCATTTCGACTGTTCCGCTGCTTGGCGGCACAAGCCGCGAAAGGACCTGAGCCATTTCACTACCGCCTCCGCCTGCATGCCCGACGATCGCCACATGCTCGGCGAGGTCGAACTCGAACGACACTCCGTCCAGCACTTTGTTGCCCGACTCATCGAGCAACGTCAGGTTCGAAGCCCTGACATCGCCCTGCCTGGGCAATTCGGGCATGTCAATGATCTGCTGGATCTCCGGTTTCGTGATGTCGTCAGTAGTGAACTGCTCTACGACCTGCGTGTACTTGATCTGGACGTCCATGCGCTGCTGGTCCCAGTCGATCAGTTCCTTCACCGGGCTGGGCAGATCCTTGTAGGCAGCGATCACCGCGACCAGCGTCCCGATGTCCAGCCGGCCGGCGATCGCAAGGTACCCCCCCACGAGATAGAAGAGGAAGGGCGCCACCTGGGAGAGAAAGTTGTTCAGGAACTTGATCATGAACTTGCGCTGAAACAGCTCGAACCGGATCAGGAACATCTTTCCAAGCCGCGCGGAAATTTCGGCGCGTTCGTAGTTCGAGGTGTCGTGGGCGTGGATCTCGACCACGCCATCGACGCACTCCGCGATCCGCCCAGCCAGCTGACGAGCGGCAATCTGCCGCTCCTTGGTAAGCACAAGGAGCCGGCGGCGCATGCGCGGAATGACCACAGCCTGCACGATCACCATGAAGAACGCGATAATGCCGAGATAGATATGCTGGTACAGGATGAAGAACAAAGCCGTCAGCGCCTGCCCGCCCAGGAACAAAGGCGAGATGATCGCTTCTCCGATGAACCCGCCGAGCGGCTCTACCTCGTCCTTGATCATGGTGGCCATTTCGGCCGACTTGACCCGTCGGAAGTGCGGCAACGGGAACCGCAGGATGTGATCAAAAAGCGTATATCGCAGGCGCCTGAGCATGCGCTCGCCCATCCAGCCTTTCATCGTATTGATCTTGAGCTTCAGCAGCCCGCTGACAATGATCAGCGCGAGGAAAGTCAGCGACAACGCCACCAGGTAAGGCGCTCGCTCGAGCGCAAACCCCTCGAACAACACTTGCTGGCCGCCAAGGAAATCGGGCAGCGTTGGCGCAATGCGCAGGAAAGCGACGGTCGAATCCGGGTTCGGGAAGCGCTTTCCCTGGATCGGCTCGTTGACGATGGTCTTCGGGAGGTCGAGCGAGGCGAACAGGATCAACATCGACGCGACCACGAGCGGGACGATCATCCACTGCTCACGCTTGCTGTAACGAAGAATGAATCCGAACAGGCCGCGTTCCATCAGCTCACTCCCTGGCTTAAAAGGGGATATTAGCGCGGTCCGGCCCTCAGGATGCGCCCCAGACTCTCTTCCTTGTTATCGCGACGTCTCGAACCTCACACCGCCAAATAGACTATTGCCGAATTGTTGCCTAATTGTAGGGGTCGGCTGCGTCGCGCAAGCCGTCACCAAGGAAATTGAAGGCGAGTACCACAACGAACACGGGCAGCACCGCGATCATCAGCCAAGGGTACAGCGCAACGACGTTTATGTTCTGCGCCTCGTTCAGCAAAACGCCCCAGCTCGTCACCGGCGGCCGCAACCCCAGCCCGAGGAACGAAAGCGCGGTTTCTCCCAGGATCATGCTCGGCACCGACAGGGTGACCGAGGCAATCAGGTGGCTGGCAAAGCTGGGAAGCAGGTGGCGCCGGATGACCCGCGCCGGACTCGCGCCCATCAGTACCGCCGCATTCGCGAAATCTTCTTCGCGCAGGGCAAGCAGCTTGGAGCGGACTGCGCGCGCGAGGCCCGGCCAGTCGAGCAGCCCGAGAATGATAGTGATGCCGAAGTAGACCAGGATCGGACTCCAGGTCACCGGAAGCGCGGCCGAAAGCGCCATCCATAAAGGCAGTTCCGGGAAAGACCTGACCATTTCGATGAACCTCTGGATGATGTTGTCGATCCAGCCGCCGAAATAGCCCGAGATCCCCCCGAGCGTGATCCCGATCAGGAAACTGACCAGGATGCCCAGCAGCCCGACCGTCAGGGAAATGCGCGTGCCGTAGACGATCCGGGACAGGAGGTCGCGCCCCAGGCGGTCGGTACCGAACAGGAAGAACGTGCCCCCCTCGGCCGGGCAGATGAAATGGAAGTTTCCTTCGACAAGTCCCCAGAACTCGTAATCGTCGCCGCGGCAGAAAAAGCGCAACGGCTGGATACGCGCCATGTTCTCCTCGTAGGTACGCTTCATGGTCGCGAGGTCGAGTTCCATCGCGTACCCGTAAACGAACGGCCCCACGAAGCTACCTTCGTGGAACAAGCGCACCTGCTGCGGCGGCGCGTAGATGTGCTTCGTGTCGCGAGTATCGAGGTTGTAGGGCGCAATCGCCTCGCTCATGAGCGTCGAGCCGTAGATCAGGAGCAGGATCACCCCGGAGATGAGCGCTATGCGGTGGCGCCTGAACTTCCACCACATGATCTGCCACTGCGAGGCGCTGTAGAAGTGCTCCTGCTCGGGGGTCAGGGTCTCGGCTTTATACGGCTCGAAGGGCTCGGTCGTGACGAAATGCTCTAGTTTGTCTTCCTTCGCGGTCGCGCTCACTTTGCCACGCCTCCGGTGAGCCTGATCCGCGGATCGAGCGCGGCCAATAGGATGTCGGAAATGAAGGTGCCGATCACGGCGAGCAACGCAAGGAACATCAGGAAGGAACCCGCCAGATACTGGTCCTGGCTACGCAGCGCGTCGAGGAGCATCGGCCCCGAGGTCTGGAGCGAAAGCACGACCGCGACAATGGCCGAGCCGGAAATCACGCTGGGCAGCAGGCTCCCGATGTCGGCGATGAAAGGGTTGAGCGCCATGCGCATCGGGTACTTCATCAGGAGCCTGAACTGGGGCATGCCCTTGGCCCGGGCGGTCGTTACGTACTGCTTCTGGAGTTCATCGAGGAGGTTTGCCCGGAGGCGCCGGATCATCCCTGCGGTTCCCGAGGTCCCGATCACGATGACCGGGATCCACAGATGGTGGAGCACCGATTCGATCTTGCCCCAGCTCCAGGGCTGCCCGAGGTACTCGGGCGCCATGATGCCGCCGACAGACAGGCCAAACTGCACGTTCGCGAAATACATGAGGACAAGCGCGAAGAGGAAGTTGGGCGTGGCCAGTCCAATGTAGCCCAGGAAGGTAAGGCCGTAGTCGCTCCAGCTGTACTGGTGTGTGGCCGCGTAGGCCCCGATCGGGAACGATACCAGCCACGTGAACACGATGATCGAAAAATTGAGGATGAACGAAAGCAGCAGTCGGTCGCCCACGACCTCCTTCACCGGCAGATCGTATTCGAACGACCAGCCCCAGTCGCCCTGCAACAGCCCGGAGAAACCGTTGCTCCCCGGCCAGACGCCGACCCAAACCACGTACTGTTCGATGAAAGACTTGTCGAGGCCGAACTGCCGTCGCAGGAATTCGATCTTCTCGAGCGCCGCGGTGTCACCCTGGCTCTTGAGTTCGTCAATCTGGTTCGAAAGGAAATCGCCCGGCGGCAGCTGGATGATCGTGAACGTCACGAGGCTGATGACGATCAGGGTCGGGATGAGGATCAGGATCCGGTGGAGCGTGTACTTGAGCATGATTTCAGTCGCCCCGCGTCATCCGGCACCCGGACGGCGAAGACGCTGCCTGAGTCACTTGAACCAAAAGGTGTCGGGATGGTAGATGCCGAAAAAGGCGCCCGGGTCCCAATTGTAGAAGCCCTTTTCGGGTACGTTCACGAGCGTCGTGCGCGCCAGCACCGGCTGCGGAACCGCTGAGATCACGCCGATGGTGAACTGCTGATCGGCATGGATGGCGAGCATCTTGTGCCAGGCGCTTTCACGTTCGGCGCGCGTATTCGCCGCGCGCCAGGCGGCACTGAGCTTGACCAGTTCCTGTGCCTCCGGAATGTCGGGCGCGAGGCCGGCCTTGCCCGCGGTCTCGTGAAACTGGCCGAATTTCGGCCATTGGAGTTGCTGCTGGCTCAGCGGCGCCAAGTCATCGGGACTCATGTTGGGAGTCGGCAGGCCATTCTCAAGTCCGCTCCACACGGACATCAATGCCTCGCCGCCAAACACGCGATTCCTCAGCACCTCGCGCTGGGAAGGTTTGGTGAAAAGCTTGATGCCAACTTCCTTCCACGTAACGCGGATCAACTCGAGCACATCGGCCTGCTCTGAACTTTCTCCGGCGGTTTCGACAATCAATTCCAGCAACCGGCCATCGGGAAGGCGGCGAAAACCGTCCTGGCCCCGCTTGAGGCCCATTTCGTCGAGCAGCTTATCCGCGGCTTTTTTATCGAACTTCGCCCAGGTCTTCTGGTACGCCTCCTTGAACAGCGGGCTTTCGGGCAGCACC
>CANKMT010000077.1 GCA_947482825.1 Betaproteobacteria bacterium
ACGCGGAGCACAAACGCCTGCCGGAACGCTACATCGTCGGGATGCGAGCCAATTTCACCGTGCGCAACCGCTTGGGCGCTCGCGGTTCGCTATGCCGAATCCAAATCAGCAAAACCCGATTTCTTCACAGGCTCTGAGGAGAGCCGCGATGACCGGATTGCAGGTGCAGGCGAAGGCTGCGGACAGCCGCAGGAGCCTCCTCGATGTCCTGCAATTCCTGGCCGACCGCGGCGTGTCGCCCGCAGTCATCGGCCTTGCGATGACGCGAGCCGGCATCCCGGTCGAAGTATCGCGCGTCCTTGCCGAACTCGTCGTGTCGAGCCAGCCGGCGCTCGCGCCGCCGGCGCAAGCACGCGAGTACGAAACCGATACCGGCAGGACGGCCGAGCTGTTCATGCGCATGGTCGTCAACACGACCGTGACCGTCGTACTTTTTCTCGGCGTCGGCCTGGCCTTTGGGTTCGCCATCGGGATGGAGATCGGCCTCGCGCAGGGCGTCGAGCACGGGATCGAGCAGTGAATCGACCGGATCCAGCGCCTGGTGCTTCGCTAGGCCCGCTGGGGCAGGCGCTAGACGCGCCAGGTCTCGAATCACTTCTCTGTCCGCCTACCACTTCTCCGGCAGCCGTCTCGAGGTGTGGAATACCCGCAGGGTTTCGACCGTCTGGCCCCGCACCCGGTACGGTACGATATATCGGGTTCTCTTCACGATCAGTTCGCGCGTGCCCGGCACGCGCCCGGGGCGCCCGAGTCCCGGCTGGTCCGCAAGCCCCGCCACCGCGCCGACAACCCGCTCCACCACGAAGCGAGCGGCCTTCGCGTCGTCGCTCGCAATGTAGGTGGCTTCCTCATCAAGGTTTCGCAGCGCCTTACGCAGCCACTTAACCCGCATTCACCTTCCATTTCCTGGCGAGCGCCGCAACGTCTTTGTCGCTGGCGAAGTCTCCGGCATCGGCCTCTTGCAGCGCGGCGCGGATTTCGCGGATCTGCCACTCGTTCGTTTCGACGAACGCGCGGATCGCTTCGGCGGCGAGAAACGACTTGCTGCGCTGGGTCGCTTCGGCAAGCTGGTCAAGGCGGTCCCTGACCTCGTCTTCCAGGCGGATTGTCATGGTGGTGGACATCGACGGATCCCTGCGTGCGTGAATGTACACAGCCTACCACATCCTGCCACGTCGCCCTCCACCGGACCGGTGAAGCGCCGATCACCTAGAAGAAATACCTCAGCACGACCTGCGTGATGCGCCGGTCGGCGAGCGCTCCGAAATTGCTCGTGCCGTTGCCCGAATTCACCTGCGCCTGAATCGCCAGGTCCACGCGCGTCCAGTGATAGCGGGCTTCGAGCCACACGAGGCGGCTCAAGTCCACGGCGTCATGACGCAGCATAGCCGTCAGGTCCAGGTACTTCATGTAAGCGTCGGTCCAGGTGGCATAGAGAAAAACGTTGTGCCGCGTGGTCGGGTCTTGCGTGCTGCCCGCGAAAGTGCGGTACGCGCCTTAGGCCGGGAGCGGCCCGCGACGCAGCGTGTTCCAGGCGTCCTTTTCGAGCCCGGCGCCGTTGTAGTCGTACTCGGCCGTGAACGAGAGGTTGGTCTGGGTCGTGTAGGTCAGGCCGGTGGCCACGCGATTGCGAAAGGCGCTGTCGTCCGCCGCACCCAACGCCTGCGACAGCATCGAGCGCGACCGCGATGCCGCTGACCGCGCCGATCAGCCCGAGGAGCAGCCCTTCGCAGACAAACAGGTTGCGGATGCCGCTGCGGCGCAGGCCGATCGCGCGCAGCGTGCCGATCTCGGTGGTGCGCTCGACCACGGCCATGCTCATCGTGTTGCCCACCGTGAAGATCACGATCGCGCCGATCAGCACCGCCATGAAGCCGAAGATCGCGGCGAACATGCCGATCGCCTGGCCGTAGAAAGGATTCAGCGCCTCGAAATCCTGCACTTCCAGCGGTTCGTCCTTGAGCGAAGTCGCCAGCAACTCGGCCAGACGCGCCTTCGCCGCCGGGATCTGGCGCGTATGCGCAAGCTGGATCACGACCGCGGTGGCCTGCGGCTTTTCGGCGCCGTAGAGCAGGCGCTGCGCCTGGGTGAGGTGCATGCCGATGAACATGTCGTCGAGTTCCTTGAAGCCCTGGCGTTCGGCCTTCACGGCGCGCAACGAAGCCACGTTCGGTGCGCCATGCACGTTCGCCGCGAGCAGTTCGATGCGCGCCTCGTCCTTCGGCGCAGCCGGACGAGCCTCGAGGGCCGCCAGCGCGGCGATATCCGCGGGCGCGTCGGGACCGGATGGCTTGTCGATCTTGGTTTTCTTCGAGCAGTTGGGCACCCCGAGTGGCTCGCACAGCTCCAGCACGCGGGCCACGCCGTTGCCAACGACGATCGAGTCTTCCCGGGTGCCGGTCAGCGGCGAGGGGCCGATGCGGATCGGCAGGTTGTAGTCGTTCCACTGGCGCATGCGATTGCGGTCCTCGACCACCACGCCGGCGCCGATCACGGTGCGCGACACGCCCGCGTTGAAATTCCCGGCGATCCCGCCGAGCGAGATCGTCGGCGTGACCACTTTCATCATCGGCGAAAGCACCGGGTCGCGCTTCACCACGTCGATCACGCGCTGGTATCCGGCGATTCCGTAGGCGGCCGGATTGCCGGTGCCGTAAAGGAAGTAATCCTTACGCTGCACCTGCAGGTGTCCGCCACGCAGCACGTAGCCGGTCTGCAAGCCGTAGGTGATATCCGTGCTGTAGCCGCCGAAGATCAGGATCGTGACCGCGCCGATGCCCATCGCAAAGAGCGTAGTGAGCCAGCGGCGGCGGTTGCGCAGCAGGTTGCGAAGCGCCAGCGAGAGGGTTCTCATGACACGCTCCCCGGCAACGACCGGCTGCGTTCGATCTTCTCGATCCGCCCGTCCGTGATCATCACGGCGTCGTCCGCAGCGGCAAGCACCTTCGGGTCATGCGAAGAGAAAACGAAAGACACATGGAGCTCGCGCTGCATGCGGCGCATCAAGTCGATGATCGCCGCGCCGGTTACGCTGTCCAGGTTCGCGGTGGGCTCGTCGGCGAGCACGAGCTGCGGCGAGGGCGCAAGGGCCCGCGCGATCGCGACGCGCTGGCGCTGTCCGCCCGAGAGTTGTCCCGGGTAGTTGCTCGCCCGGTCGATCAGGCCGACCGCGTCGAGCATCGCTTCGACCCGCCGCTTGCGCTCGGCCGCCGGCACGCGCGACAGCAGCAGCGGGTACTCGACATTCTCGTAGGCCGTCAGGACCGGCAACAGGTTGAAGTTCTGGAACACGAAACCGATGTGACGCGCGCGGAAATCCGAAAGAGCGTCATCCGACAGTTTCTGCACCGGCTCGCCCGCAACGACCACTTCGCCGCTGTCGGGCAGGTCGATGCAGCCGATGACGTTGAGCAGCGTGGTTTTGCCGCTGCCCGACGCCCCGGAGATCACGGTGAAACAATCGGGGCGGATCTGGAGATCGACCCCGACGAGGGCCGGGACGTCGGTGGCGTCCAAGTGGTAGGTCTTGCTGACCTGGCTTAACGCGACTACGTGCATGGCATCCCCGGTTGGCGATTGACGCCCCATGAATCGTACCGGGCGGCCGGGGAGACCGGCAGGGGAATGCGACGAACTGCGGGAAAACGGGGCCAGATCGTCGGAACCGGCGACGAGCCGCAAACGGAAAATCCGTGTCAGAGTCGATTTTTCGCCTGGATCAGTACATCGGGAAAATCGGTGTCAGAGTCGATTTATCGCAGAGTCGATTTATCGCAGGGATCAGTCCAGCGACGCATGGACGAACGAAGCCTGCCGTGGCGGCCTCTTGGTGCGGTTCCACTCCTCCAGCATCGCATCGCGTGTCTCGTCCAGCTTGCGCATGGCCTCCGGCGCCAGAACGTTCGCCGTGAGCTCCAAACGGATGCCGCTCGGATCGAAGAAATAGATGGAGCGGAAGATGGTGTGGTCCACCGGACCGATCACCTCGCCTCCGGCCGCCTCGACGCGGCGTTTGTACTCGAGCAGCGCCGCCTCGTCATCCACCCTCAGGGCCAGGTGCTGCACCCATTCCGGGGTGTTCGCATCGCGGCCCATCGGCGCAGCTTCCGGAAGTTCGAAGAAAGCCACGTGGCTGCCGTCAGCCATGCGAAAGAAGATGTGCATGTAGGGGCACTCCTCCCGAGTGCTCGGGACCTTGTCTTCGGCCATGGCCATGGTGAACTTCAGGCCGAGGACCTTGGTGTAGAAATCGACCGTCTGCTGGGCATCCTTGCAGCGGGAGGCAACATGGTGAAGCGACTGGACTGTCATGGATGCACTCCTCAGTGGACTTTCGTTTCTTCCAGCCGAACAGGCTAGTCCCCGGGCGTTCGCCCTGCTTGATCTGGATCAACCAGCCGCCTGCCGGGAAATCGGTGTCAGAGTCGACTTTCAGTGTCGACTTTCTCGGCCACGCCGGTCAACACAAGCCTGAGGCGATGCGTTGTTCCCTGCATGCCACGACGCCCCCGCACCGATCTGTCCGGATTCCCGCTGCATGTAATCCAGCGGGGGCACAATCGATCAGCCTGCTTTTTCTCCGCTGGCGACCGGGCCGCCTACCTGTTTTGGCTCGGTCGTTATGCCGCTCGCCTCGGCGTCGCCATTCATGCCTGGGTGCTGATGACCAATCATGTGCACCTTCTGCTGACCCCGCCTTCGACCGAGCAAGCCTCACGCCTTATGCAGATCCTCGGCCGTCGCTACGTGCGCTACTTCAACGATGAGCACATGCGCAGCGGCACGCTCTGGGAAGGCCGATTTCGCGCCTGCGCCGTGCATGCCGAGGCCTACCTGCTCACCTGCATGCGCTATATCGAACTCAACCCGGTGCGCGCGGAAATAGCCAGGGACCCAGGCACCCATCCTTGGTCAAGCTATCGGCGCAACGCCCTGGGTAGGGCCGATCAGCTGGTCACCGAGCATCCTTTGTACACCGGCCCGGGCGCTTCACACCTGGAGCGGCAAGCCGGGTACCGTGACCTGTTTCGCGGCAATCTTGACGAAACCGCACTCACCGACATCCGCGGCGCAACCGCTTCCGGCCATCTGCTTGCCGGCGAGCGGCTCAGAAAAGAAATCGAGGCCGCCCGGGGACTGCGATTGGGGCCCGCACCGCGCGGGCGGCCGCCGAAGGACAGTGGCGGGGAATTGGATGGCGAGCAGGCGGATTTGAAGCTGTAGTTCGAGTCGGGTCGAATCCGCGGCGCAATGCTGCCATTGCGATTTTCAGCACTGCTGAGGCAAGCGCCCCTCCAAAATCGACTCTGACACCATTATTCAGCCCAACGCCAGTGCCATCACCCCGAAGGCGATGAACGCGGCGCCCGCAATTCGAGGAAGGCGGTCGCCCTCCCCCAGTAGTTGTCCGCCGATCAGGGCGGCAAAAAGCATCGACACCTCGCGTGCAGGCGCAACATGCGAGAGCGGCGCCACCTGCATCGCGAACAACACCAGCACGTACCCAATGGGGCTGATCACGGCGACGACCACCGCATACTTCCATTGCGCGCGCCAGTGCTCGGCGGCCACCGCACGGTCGCGCAGCATCGAGGGCAGCAGGAACAGCACGCGCACCGCGTTGGCGAAGTAGTCGAGCAAGATCGGCGACATCGCGATCACCTTGACCGCGTAGCCGTCGACGACCGTGTAGCTGGCGATGAAGACGCCTGTGAGCAACCCGTAGGCCATGCCCGTGCGGATTCCGGCCTTCCTGGCCGGATCGTGGGCGGCGCGGAACAGGGCCGGTCCGCCTGCGATGAAAAACACGCCCGCAACCACCGCGAAAATTCCCGCCACGCCCAGCATGGTAATTTGTTCGCCGAGCAGGACGATCGCAACCATCGAAGACAGCAGCGGGCCGGAGCCCCGCGCCAGCGGGTACACCACGGTCAGGTCCGCCTTGCGGTAACCGCGCAGCAACGTCACGTAGTACAGGACGTGCAGAAAGCCGCTCGCGACAACGAAGGCCCATTCGGTAGCGCCCCATCCGGGCACCACGTCCCAGCCGAACCACAGGCCCACCGGCGCCCAGATCGCGAGACCCAGCAATCCCGTGAAAGCGGCAAAGCGCGAATCTCCTCCGGCTTTCTTGGCCGCGATGTTCCAGACGGCATGGAGGAAGCCGGCGAGAATGACCAGCGCGAGGGCGGAAGAAGGCATGGGAGAAATGTAACGGAAGGTGCTTTACCTCGCCCACCTTCGCGGAAAAATCGACTCTGACACCCATTGATTTCCTGACACCCATTGATTTCGCGTTTCATACAGCCCCACCCAGTCGGTGCCGCTCGGGTTGTAGATGTTCGCCTAACCCGCGCCGAGGACGTTGCGCGCCTGAATCGAGAGGTTCTGCGCTTGGACTTCCGGCAAACCAAATACTGCCAATTTATCCCAGACCCCCGCACGGATATTGGCTTTCCGGGCAAAATGCTGCCATTGAGGGTCCGCGTTGACGCTTTTCGGACTTGTCCATGCCGAGGCCGTGCCACGGTTCTTTTACAATCGGGCGGTCCATACCGAGCAGGAAGACCGACCATGCAACCTGACATTCGACCCATCGAACCGCGCGACCGCACCCGCTGGGAACCTCTCTGGGACGGCTACACAAGGTTCTACGAGCGCGAGCCGCGGGAGGACATCACCCAGCATTTGTGGAACCGGCTCTTCGACCCGGCCTCGCCGGTGCATGGCATCGTCGTCGATGACCCAACGCTGGGTGTCATCGGCATCGGGCACTACATCATCCACGACAGCACCTCGCTGCTCACGCCGGTGTGCTACCTGCAGGACCTGTTCGTCGATCCTGAGGTGCGAGCCAAAGGTGCAGGCAAGCTCATGATCGACTGGCTGATGGCGAAGATGGACGCCGAGGGCTGGTCGCGCCTGTATTGGAACACCAAGGAAAACAACTACCGCGCCCGCGGCCTCTACGATAAGTACACGCCGCGCGACCCGTTCATTCGCTACTCCATCACGAGGCCCGCATGATCCGATTCGCGTTTTGCCTGTTGATCCTGGCCGCCGGCAACGGCTCATCGCCTGCCGCCGATTTCCCCGAGCGCCCGGTGCAGATCATCGCGCCCTACGCAGCCGGCGGCGGCCTCGACACGATCACGCGCACGCTGGCCGCGCGCCTCACCACGCTCTGGGGCCAGCAGGTCATCGTAGAGAATCGGCCGGGCGCCGGGGCGACCATCGGCACCGCCGCCTTCGCGAAATCGAAGCCCGACGGCTACACACTGCTGGTTGCGTCCACCCCGCTCGGGGTCGCTCCGGTCGTCTACCCGAACCTCGCCTACGACGCGCGTCGCGATTTCGCGCCGGTCAGCCTCATCGGCACGACGCCCGAAGTGCTCGTCGTGACCCCGGGACTGGGCGTAAACACTGCCGCGGAGCTTGTCGCATACGCGAAGAAGAACTCGCGCAAGCTCAATTTCGGCTCGGCCGGCTCGGGCACCCTGGCTCACGTCGCGGCGGAGGCCTTCAACCAGCGCGCAGGGTTGGGCGGTTCGCATATCCCGTACAAGGGCAGCAATCCCGCGCTGCTCGACCTGATCGGCGGGCAGATCGACTGGCTCTTCGATACGCCGAGCGCGGTGCAGCAGCACGTGCGCTCGGGCAAGCTGCGCGCGATTGCGATCGCGACGCCTCAACGCTCCCCGCAGATGTCGACAGTGCCGACGCTCGCCGAATCGGGATTCCCCGACCTGGACTTCCGGATCTGGATGGGACTGCTCGCACCCAAGGCAACGCCCGATGCGGCCCTGCGTGCGCTCGAAAGCGGCATCGCCGAAGTCATGCGCGACCCCGCGCTGCGCTCGGCGGTGAGCGCCCAGGGTTGGGACATCGTGGGCAGCAATTCGAAAGAGTTCGCCGCCTTCCTCGAGGTCGAACTGCCTAAACTTGCAGCGGCCGCCCGCGCGGCAGGGATCAAGGCAGACTGAGCAGCTTCCCGTAGCCCGTGATGGCGTCCTTCACGCCCGCGGTGCGCAGTGCGTCCCACATCATGGCGGACGCGCTTGAAATTGCCGGCTTGCCCGCATCGCGCTCCAGCTTTTCAAGGATCTCGATCGTCGGCATGCCAACGCCGGTAAGAAAGATCGCCTGCGCCTCCGACGTATCGACCTTGCGCCCAAGTTCATAGGCGCGCTCCGGCGTCTCGTCATAGATGTTGACGACGTTTTCAAGAACGCCGTAACCGGGAACCTGCAGGCCGTGCAGTTCAAGGTAAGCCTTGCTCTTCATCATCGAGTCGTAGGCATACGGCGCGCCCAACGCCACCCGCTTCACGCCCAGCCGGTCGAGCGCCGTGAGCACGCTTCCGAACGCGGTGAGGAACGGAATCCCGGTCGCCTTCACCATCTTCGCTATCAGGTCCTTCTCGCCCTGCTGGCCCAGCGTGTAGCTCGAAGCCGTATGGGCCATCACGATCACCGCGGGTTTCACCATGGTGAGCAGCGCGACGTTTTCCTCGAGGTGCGCGATCTGCGTCCGGTTACGCTCTTCCTGCCCCTTGTGCGAGCCGGCCTCTCCGTGCGCCACCATGCGCGTGAAATGCACCGTCACACCCGGCGGCGCGAGCCTGAACATCTCCGGCTCGCAAGTGGGATTGCCCGGGGGCACCAGAAAACCGATCCTGACGGGACGTTTCATTTCGTTCGTTCCTTGTTGGCGGGACTCGATTCTACTTCGCACCCGCGACGATGCTGAGCGCGACCGCCTCGGCGACTTCGATGCCGTCTACCGCCGCGGAGAATATTCCACCCGCGTAGCTCGCGCCCTCGCCCGCCGGGTAAAGCCCTTCGGTGTTGACGCTCTGGTAGTCCTCGCGCCTGCTAATGCGCAACGGCGACGATGTGCGGGTCTCCACACCGGTCAGCACGGCGTCGTTCATCGCATAACCCAAGATCTGCTTCGCCATGGCAGGGATCGCCTCGCGAATCGCCTCGTAGGCGTAGGCTGGCAGCACCTGACGCAAGTCGGTGGGCGTTACGCCCGGTGTGTAGGACGGAATGACTTCGCCGAGCACAGTCGATGACCGTCCGGCCAGGAAATCGCCGACCAGTTGCGCCGGCGCGTTGTAGTTGCCGCCGCCGGCCTCGAAAGCCTTCTCCTCCCAATGACGCTGGAAGTCGATCCCCGCCAGCGGGCCGCCGGGATAGTCGTCGGGGGTGATGCCGACCACGAGACCCGCATTGGCGTTGCGCTCATTGCGCGAATACTGGCTCATGCCGTTGGTGACCACGCGCCCGGCTTCGGACGTTGCGGCGACCACCGTGCCTCCGGGACACATGCAGAAACTGTAGACCGAGCGGCCGTTGGCGCAATGGTGGACCAGCTTGTAGTCCGCGGCCCCGAGGATCGGATTCCCCGCGAACGCGCCAAACCGGCAGGCATCGATCAGCGATTGCGGATGTTCGATGCGCAGCCCGATCGAAAACGGCTTGGCCTCCATGAACACGCCGCGCTCGTGGAGCATCGCAAACGTATCGCGCGCGCTGTGGCCGACGGCGAGCACAACATGGTCGGCGCGGATAACTTCGCCGTTTTCGAGCGTCACGCCGCGAACCTGCCCGCGTTCGGAGCGCTGTTCGATCTCCAGATCCACGACTCTGCTGCCGAATCGGATCTCGCCGCCGAGCGACTCGATCTCGGCGCGCATCTTCTCGACCATGCCCACGAGGCGGAACGTGCCGATATGCGGCTTGCTTGCGTAGAGGATCTCGTCGGGCGCGCCGGCCTTGACGAATTCGGCGAGCACTTTGCGGCCGTAGTGCTTGCGGTCCTTGATCTGGCTGTAGAGCTTGCCGTCCGAGAACGTGCCAGCGCCGCCTTCGCCGAACTGAACGTTCGATTCCGAGTTGAGGATGCGCTTTCTCCACAAGCCCCAGGTGTCCTGCGTGCGCTCGCGCACCGCCTTGCCGCGCTCGAGCAGGATCGGGCGAAACCCCATTTGCGCGAGGATCAGGCCGGCGAGGAAGCCGCAAGGCCCGGTGCCGATCACCACGGGCCGGTGTTTGAGGTCCGCAGGAGAGCGCGCAACGAACTTGTACTCCATGTCCGGCGTGCGGCCGACGTGCGCCTTGCCTCCGAGGCGGGCGAGCAATTGCGCCTCGTCCTTCACCTCTGCGTCGACCGTGTAGATGAGATAGATCGCCGAGCGCTTGCGCGCGTCGTGGGCGCGCCGGAAAACGGTGAACCCGACAAGGTCCTCAGAGGCGATCTCAAGGCGCTTCAGGATCGCCGAGCGCACGGCGTCCTCCGCGTGGTCGAGCGGCAGCTTGATTTCGGTGAGCCTCAGCATGGGGCGTAACAGTATCAGGGTCGGCGGTTTAAAATGCGCAGGCACGCAACCGTTGCGTGCAATCACCCTGCCCCCCTTCCATGGCTGCTCCGGAACCCGAACGCCTTTCCAAGCGCATGAGCGCGCTCGGCCTCGCCTCGCGCCGCGAAGCCGACGAGTGGATCGAGCGCGGCTGGGTCAAGGTCGACGGCACGGTGGCGATCCTCGGCCTCAAGGTGTTGCCGCACCAGAAGATCACGATCGACCAGCAGGCCTCTTCGCAGCAGGCGCGGCGCGTCACGGTGATCCTGCATAAACCCATGGGCTTTGTGAGCGGGCAAGCCGAAGACGGCTACCAGCCGGCTGCGGTGCTGGTCACGCCCGAAAACCAGTGGCGCAACCCGGGCTCGAAGAATGCGCCGGCCCGGCGCCAGGAACTGCTCGGCCTCGCGCCCGCCGGGCGGCTCGACATCGACTCAACCGGATTGCTCGTCCTCACCCAGGACGGGCGCATCGCCAAGCAACTCATCGGCGAGAATTCCGAAGTCGATAAGGAATACCTCGTGCGCGTGAAACACCTCAAACCCGGCAAGCTTCCTGCTTCGGAGTTGGCCCGCCTGCGCCACGGCCTGAGCCTGGACGGCAAGCCGCTTCGCCCGGCCAAGGTCGAATGGCAGAACGCCGACCAGTTGCGGTTTGTGTTGCGCGAAGGCAAGAAGCGCCAGATTCGGCGCATGTGCGAACTGGTCGGCCTGCAGGTGCTTGGGCTGAAGCGTGTGCGCATAGGACAAGTCATGCTGGGGGAGTTGCTGCAGGGCAAATGGCGGTTCCTCGCGCCGGGCGAGAATTTTATTCAATCGGAGGAATAAATCATGAAGCTCACGGGAAAAGTCGCATTCGTTACCGGCGCCGCCAGCGGCCTGGGCAAGGAGATCGCGCTCGAATACGTTCGCGCAGGCGCCAGCGTGGCCATCGCCGACATCAACCAGGCCGCCGCAGAGGCCACAGCCGCGGAGATCGCCAAATCCGGCGGCAAGGCGATCGGCATGGCCGTCGACGTGACGAGCGAAGAGCAGGTCGAGGCCGGCGTCGCCCGCACGATCAAGGAGTTCGGCAACGTCGACATCCTCGTGTCCAACGCCGGCATCCAGATCGTCCACCCGATCGAGGAGTTCAGCTACGAAGAATGGAAGCGCATGCTCGCGATCCATCTCGACGGCGCTTTCCTCACGACCAAGGCCTGCGTGCGCCAGATGAAGAAGAGCGGCAAGGGCGGCAGCCTGATCTATATGGGTTCGGTGCACTCGAAGCTCGCCTCGGTGCTCAAGGCGCCCTACGTGACGGCCAAGCATGGCCTGATCGGCCTCGCGCGCACGATGGCGAAGGAAGGCGCGGCGTTCAACATCCGCGCCAACGTGATCTGCCCGGGGTTCGTGCGCACGCCGCTGGTCGAAAATCAGATCCCGGAGCAGGCGAAAACGCTCGGAATTTCCGAAGAGGACGTGGTGAAAAAAGTCATGCTCAAGGACACCGTCGACGGGGAATTCACGACCACCGCCGACGTGGCGCAGGTCGCGCTGATGTTCGCCGCCTTTCCGACCAACGCGCTCACCGGCCAGTCGCTGGTGGTCAGCCACGGCTGGTACATGCAGTAGATCGGCCGAAAGAGCCGGACCCGTATAATCCGCAGAGCCATCGCACACCAGCCCAGGGAGCCCCGCCATGTCCGTCCATCCGATTTCGTCCTCGCGTCCCGACCCGGTCCGGGAGGCCAAGGTCCACCTCGCCGCGGCGCATCGCCTCGCCGTGTTCCACGACCTTGAAGAAGGCATCGACAACCACTTCACGGTCACGGTGCCCGGCCACACGGACCGTTACCTGATCCTGCCTTTCGGCCTGCATTGGTCCGAAGCGCGCGCGAGCGACATGATCGTGTTCGACGAATCGGGCAAGACGCTCGAGGGCGAAGGCGTGGTGGAACTCTCCGCGCAGTGCATCCATTCCCCGATCCACCGCATCACCGGCGCCAGGGTGGTGCTGCACACGCACCAGACGTGGGCCGTCGCGCTCAACATGCTGAAGAACAACCGCCTGTTGCCGGCCAGCCAGACCGCGTCGTTCTTCTATGGCCATATCGCCTACGATGACCACTACGCAGGCACCGCAGATTCGCTCGACGAAGGCGAACGCCTAGCCAAACTCATGGGCAGCAACCACGTCATGTTCATGAAGAACCATGGCGTTCTGGTAGTCGGCGACACGGTGGCCCAGGCCTATCGGCGCCTGTACAAACTCGAGCGCGTGTGCCGCGCGCAGTTGCTTGCCATGGGGTCGGGCCAGCCGCTCGAGATCCTCTCGGAGGCGATCGTCGCGCAGGTGCAGGCGCCGCCGGTGGACGACCGCCATTCGCGCGCCGAGCGCGAAAAGCTGTTCTTCGAAGCCATGATGCGGGTGCTCGACCGCGAGTTGCCGGGCTACGCCGGCTGACAAGATCCAGGAGAAAAAATGACTATCCAGACATCCGCCTCACGCGTGATTCTCGCCGCCTTGACAGGCCTTTGCAGCAGCCTGATTTCGCTTCCCGCGTTCGCCCAGGCATTCCCGTCCAAGCCGATTACGCTGATCTGCCCCTGGCCGGTGGGCGGATCGAGCGACCTCGTGCTGCGCTCGTTTGCCGAAGCCGCCGGCAAGCAGCTCGGCCAGCCGGTGGTGATCGAGAACAAGCCCGGCGCCTCGGGCACGCTCGGCGCCGTGGCAATGGTCGCGGCCCGACCCGACGGCTACACGCTCACGCAGACGCCGATCACGGTTTTCCGCATACCGCACCTGCAAAAAGTCGCGTTCGACCCGATCAAGGACATCAACTACATCATCGGGCTGACCGGGTACACGTTCGGGGTGGTCGTCCGCGGCGACGCGCCTTGGAAGACGTTCAAAGAGCTGATCGACCACGCGAAAGCGAATCCCGGCAAGGTCTCCTACGGCACGCCGGGCGCTGGCACCAGCCTGCACATCACCATGGAGGAAATCGCCGCCAATGTCGGGGTGAAATTCCTGCATGTGCCCTTCAAAGGCGTCGCGGAAAGCATCCAGGCACTGCTGGGCGGCCACATCGAAGTCACTGCCGACTCCACCGGCTGGGCGCCGCAGGTCGATGCCGGACGCGCTCGCCTGCTGGTCACCTGGGGCGCCGAGCGCACCAAGCGCTGGCCCGCGGTGCCGACGCTGAAGGAACTCGGTTACGGCATCGTTTCGGACTCGCCCTTCGGTATCGGGGGGCCCAAAGGCATGGACCCTGCCGTGGTCAGGGCCCTGCACGACGCTTTCCGGCGCGCGATGGATGACCCCAACTACGTGAAGACGCTCGAACGCTATGACCAGCCGGTCAAGTACATGACCGGCGAGGAGTACACCGCGTACGCAAGGAAGCAGTTCGAGCAGGACCGCGAGATGATGACCAAGCTCGGGTTGAAGGCGAACAACTAGGCGGCGGTTGATCGAGACGGGCGCCGCGGAATACACTTCCCGCATGCAACTGGTCGAAGCTCACCTGGGGTACCTGCTGATTGCGATTTCCGCGATCGCGGTGGTGCTCGGCCTCGCGGCCAGCGTGCTCGCCGCGCGCGTCATGCTGGCGATGGACAAGGCGGCCAATGACCCGGTCTACCGGCGTTCGCACCGCACGCGCAGGCCGCGCACCCGCACCGGCCCGGCGCGGGTCTACCTCGTTTCCTGACGGCGCTTCAAGTCGGCTGCTTGACCAGGCGCAGGTAGGGCTTGAGCGTCTTCCATCCGCCCGGGTACTTCAGCTTCGCCTCGTCGTCGGACACGGCCGGGACGATGATCACGTCCTCGCCATTCTTCCAGTTCACCGGCGTGGCCACCTTGTGGGCCGCAGTGAGCTGCATCGAGTCGAGCACGCGCAGGATCTCGTCGAAGTTGCGGCCGGTGGTCATCGGGTAGGTCAGCATGAGCTTGATTTTCTTGTCCGGGCCGATGATGAACACCGAGCGCACCGTCGCGTTGGTGGCCGCCGTGCGGCCGTCCGAGGCGACTTCGTCCGCCGGCAGCATGTTGTAGAGCTTGGCCACGGCGAGGTCGGTGTCCCCGATCATCGGGTACTTGACCTTCGAGCCCTGGGTCTCCTCGATGTCCTTGGCCCACTTTTCGTGGTTCTCCACCGCGTCGATCGAAAGGCCGATCAGCTTGGCATTGCGCCGGGTGAACTCGGGCTCGATCCTGGCCATGTAGCCCAGCTCGGTCGTGCAGACCGGGGTGAAGTCCTTGGGATGCGAGAACAGGATCGCCCACTTGTCACCGATCCAGTCGTGGAACGTGATGGCGCCCTGGGTGGTCTTCGCGGTGAAATTGGGTGCGGTATCGTTGATGCGCAATGACATTTTCGCTCCTGGGAGGGGGATCGGGGGATGGCCGAAGGTCGAGTCCCCACAGCGGCTTGTCGATCCGGCCGGCCATCTGAGCGCCCATTTTAACAACGGGCACCATCGACGGCCCGGCCCTCGCCTCGCGGTCTCGCTACAATACGGACTCACCAGCTGCAAGGAACCGGGAAAAAGCACCGTGGCGATCATCAACATCGCAGACCTATCCAGCGCGCGCTACGCGCGCATCGGGACGGTATTCAAGACCGACATTTCAAAGGGGATCATTCCCGGGGCGGTCACGCTCGTGGCCCATCGCGGAAAGACCGCCTACCTGCGCGCTTTCGGCTGGCGCGACCGCGAGCGCAACCTGCCGATGGAAATCGATTCCATTTTCCGCATCGCGTCGATGACCAAGCCCATCGTCTCGCTCGCCATCATGATGCTCGCCGAAGAGGGCCGGATCCGCCTGGTGAATCCAGTGTCGGCCTACCTGCCCGAAATGAAAGACCTCAAAGTCGGCGTCGAGAAACCCGTCGCAGGCGGCAAGCCCAGGCTGGTGCGCGTGGCCGCGAACCGCGAGATGACCGTGCAGGACCTGTTGCGCCACACCTCCGGCCTCACGTACGGGCAGTTCGGCGACACGCTGGTCAAGGCGGCCTATCGCAAGGCCGACGTGTTCAACCCGAAACAGACGACAGCTGAATTCATCACCAAGCTCTCGAAGCTGCCCCTGCAAAACCAGCCGGGCGAGGTCTGGGACTACAGCATGTCGACCGACGTGCTCGGCCGCATCGTCGAAGTGGTCGGCGGCGTCGATCTCGACAAGTTCATCCATACCCGGATCACCGGCCCGCTGGACATGCACAGAACCGGCTTCGTGGTAAGCGCCGAAAACGCCGACCGCATCGCCGAAGCGCAGAACGACCCGAAGACCGGCGAACGGCCGCCGATGTCGCGCACCCTGACCAAGAGGCCGAAATTCCTTTCCGGTGGCGGCGGCATGGTTTCCACTGCGACCGACTACCTGCGATTCGCGCAGATGCTGCTCAACGGCGGCGAACTCGAAGGCGTGCGGCTGGTTTCGCGCAAGACCGTGGAACTGATGTCGAGCGACCACCTGCCGCCGGGGGTCGCGTTCAGCGGCACGACGCGCGCCCAGTTCGAGGAGTCGGCGCCGATCGCCGAATTCGGCCAGGGTTTCGGCCTCGGTTTCTGCGTGAGGAAGGAAGCCGGCCGCAATCCGGTGCCCGGCTCGGTCGGCGACTTCTATTGGTCCGGCGTGCACGGCACCTACTTCTGGGTCGACCCGAAAGAGCAACTCGTCGGCGTGCTGATGCTCTGCGCGCCCGACCTGCGCCGTCACTATCGCGCGATGATGCGGCAGATGACCTACCAGGCCCTGGCCGATTGACCCGCGGCGTCCACGCCGATATCCACCCCTGAACCGGAGAACACCATGATCGACCTTTATGCCGCCGGAACCTCGAACGGGATGCGCGCACGGATCGCGCTCGAAGAGTGCGGCCTGCCCTACACCTTCCACCCGGTCGACCTGGCCAACGGCGGGAACAAGACCCCCGAGTACCTGGCGATGAACCCGAACGGCCAGATCCCCGTGATCGTCGATTCCGACGGCCCCGGCGGCAAGAAGCTCACGCTCTCGCAGTCCCTCGCGATCATGGTCTATTGCGCGGAAAAAGCCGGCAAGTTCATCCCCACCGACCCGAAGCTGCGCCCGGCGTTCTCGCAGGCCTTCATGAGCGCCGCCACCGACATGGGGCCCATGCTCGGCACCATCTTCGGCATCGTGCGCTCCAAGGACCCGCACCGCCCGACGCTCGAGATGTTCGAGAGCCGCTGGAAGGAATACCTCAAGGTCTGGGACACGACCCTCGGGCATCAACGTTTCGCGGCCGGCAAGGTCGTGACGATCGCCGATTTCGCGCTCTACGGAACCGTTGCGCGGACCAAGAACGTTCTGCCGGCGCTATGCGAAGGCGTGCCCAACGTCGATCGTTGGCTGGGCGAAATCGGCGCGCGGCCGGCGGTCGCGCGGGCGATGAAGTTCTAGAAGCGCTTGACGCTGGCGTGCTCAGGGCGGCTCTGCGGCCAGCCCAAATGACCGGAGCGACGACGACCGAGCCACTGCTGTTGAAGGGCGCGCCTGGCTCGCCCTATACGCGCAAGATGCTCGCCGTAATGCGCTACCGGCAAATCGCGTACGCCTTGCTGGTCAGGGGCTCCTCTCGCCTTGCCGCGCTCCCGAACCCCAAAGTCGATCTGCTGCCGACGTTTTATCTTCCCGACGCCGCCGGCAAGCTCGAAGCGGTGACCGACTCGACGCCGTTGATCCGGCGTTTCGAGGCCGAATTTTCCGGCCGCCACGTGCGGCCGGCCGATCCGGTCGTGCGCTTCATCGACAGCGTGATCGAAGACTATGCCGACGAATGGCTGACCAAGGCGATGTTCCATTACCGCTGGCACTTCCCGGCCGACATCGCGAAGTCCGCTGACATTCTGCCGCGCTGGCGCAACATCACTGCCTCCGACGCAGCCGCCGCCGAAATGAGCGCGCAGTTCTCGCGCCGGCAGATCGACAGGCTGCGCTTCGTCGGCTCGAATGCCGTCACGGCGGAAGTGATCGAAGCGAGCTACGGGCGCTTTCTCGACGTCTTCGAAGCGCATTTGAAAGTGCATCCCTTCCTCATGGGCGGGCGTCCCGGCGCATCGGACTTCGGCGTGTACGGCCAATTGACGCAGCTCGCGCACTTCGACCCGACCCCCGCGGCCATCACGCTCGAGCGCGCGCCGCGGGTCTACGCATGGGTGGGCCTGGTCGACGATCTCTCGGGCCTCGATCCGGCCGAGGACCAGTGGCTGGCCCGCGACGCGGTCGCCACGGCACTGGGCGGCCTGCTTGCGGAAGCCGGCCGTGTTTATGTTCCCGTGATGCTGGCGAACGCGCGCGCCGTGTCGACTCGCGCCGAAAAGGTGGAAACCGAAATCGACGGCCGCCCCTGGGTTCAGAACCCCTTTCCCTATCAGGCAAAGTGCCTCAAGTGGCTGCGCGAAGAATTCTCCGCGCTGTCTTCCGGGGATCGCGCGGATGCCCTGCGCGTCCTCGAGTCCGCCGGCTGCGGCGCGTTGATCGGCGCATCCCTGTAAGCGCGAACCCCGCAGCGCGAGACTAGCGGATGAGGTGTTCCGGGCCCTCGCTGCCGACGGTCCGCTCGTAGTGCCCGTCGCCGTTCTTCTGGTACTTGGTCAGGCCGAGGCTCTTGATCTTGGCGTCCGAAGTCGAGTACTTGCCGCCGAGCGCAACCTTGCTGATGCGCCGCTCGCAAGGCTTGCCGCAGGTCGGGCAGGCCGAGAGCTTGTCTTCGGCGATGCGCTGGAAGACTTCGAACACGCCGTTGCACTGCTCGCACGAACCGGAGGTCGGGGAATAATCGTAGAGAGGCATGGCACGATTCTACTCCGCGGACGATCGGGCCAAAATCATTGGGCCGATATATTAGCCGACCGCACGACCTTGCCCCACTTCTCGGCCTCGCTGCGGATGAAAGCACCGAACGCTTCGGGCGTGCCGCCGCCGACCTGGCTGCCGTCGCCGGTGATGAGGTCGCGAAGGCCGGGCTCGGTCAGCAGGCGATTCAATTCGCGGTTCAACCGGTCGACGATCTCGCGCGGCGTCCTCGCGGGGACGATCACGCCCTGCCAGTTGTAGGACTCGAAGCCCGCCACGCCGGCTTCATTCATGGTCGGCACGTCAGGAAGCACCGCCAACCTCCGCGTCGAGGTCACCGCGAGAGCGCGGATCTTGCCCGCCTTGACCGAAGGCAGCGCGGCATAGCCCATCTCGAACATCATCGGCACATGCCCGGCCAACACGTCGGCCGCCGCGGGCGCGCCGCCTTTGTACGCGACATGAACCATGTCGATGCCGGCCGCCTGCTTGAGCATCTCGCCGGACAAGTGGTGCGCACCGCCGACGCCCGAAGAACCGAACGCGATCTTGCCCGGGTTCGCGCGCGCGTAAGCGATCAATTCCTGCACGCTCCTGGCCGCCAGCCCCGGTCCCGCAGTGAGGATCAACGGGCTGTTCTCGATCAGAATCACCGGCGCAACATCGTTGAACGGGTCGTACGGCAGCTTCTTCATCAAGGTCACGTTGACCGCGAGCGGCGCGAGGTTGCCCGAGCCGATCGTGTAGCCGTCCGGCGCGGCCTTGGCCACCAAGTCGGTGCCGAGGACGCCGCCGGCCCCGCCCTTGTTCTCGATCACGATCGGCTGGCCGAGCGCCTTGGTCAGTTCCATGCCGATCTTGCGCGCGCGGATGTCGGAAAAGCCGCCGGCCGCGTAGGGGACGACGAAGGTGATCGGCTTGGAGGGCCAGGGCGCCTGGGCAGCGGCGGGGAACGCTATCGCCAGCGCCAGCAATGCGGGGGCAAGAAGGAGGGGACTGCGCATGGTTTTCTCCGCTGACTTTCGTTTTGGTACCGCGCGAATGGTAGACGAAGCGGCGACCTTCCTGCCATTGGCGGGGCTAGACAGGTGTGGGCACAGCATTCCAATGCCACCCTATCGCCCCTTAAAATAGTGCATGGCATGCACTACACTATCGTTGGCAGTGTTGATCGGGTTGTGCTGGACGAGGCACTTGCCTGGGCGCGGGAAAATCAGGAATCGTTGCGACTACGCTGGAAGGAACTCAATCCATGAAATTGCCCACCATCAAATCGGCGCGCGCGCTGACGCCACATCGGGTCGAAGTGATCTGGTCCACCGGACGGATCGACAAGGTGAACGTCGGCACCGCGCTCAAGGCGCATGCCTCGCTTGCGCCCGCGCTCAAAAAAGCACGCTTCGCCGCGGTTGCGCCTGGTGAATGGGGCCATTCGCTTTCGTGGGGCGGGCGGGAAGGGGCTGAGATCGAAATCGGCGCCGACGCGGTATGGCGTATTGCACGGGAGCAAGCGGCGCAAGGCGAGTCGGTTGACTTCACCGCGTGGCGCGCCGCGCACGGACTCTCGCTCACCGAAGCGGCGCACAGTCTGGGCTTGTCGCGCCGGGCGGTGGCGTACTACGAGTCCGGTGCCAAACCGGTGCCGCGCCTGGTGGCATTGGCACTGAAGGGATTTGATGCAAAGACTCCGTGAGTGGTGATTTTCACGGCAACCCAATTGCTGCCATTTTTCGCCTCACCCCCGCGCCGATATTGGCCTCCCGGGCGAAATGCTGCCATTTCCCTCGCGCACTTCCGGGACCGGACCGTTGTTTGGTACTGTAGCGGGTCGATCTGACTTCCACGTTGAATCCACCATGCCCCCTCCGCCCGAAGACCCGCGCATCGCTGCCGCATTGGCGCGAAACGATCGCTACGTGCGCGAGTTCATCGAGGCGCTGAACCTGTGCCCCTACGCGAAGCGCACGCGCGAGGCCGGCCGGCTGCAACGCGTGGTCCTGCTCGAGGAAGGCGGCGCGCCCGGCTCGCCGCAGTTCGAGGCGGCGGCGCTGGCGCTGGATCGCGCATTCGAAAGCTTCGAACGCCTTCCCGCGGAATCGATCGAAGTCGGCCTGGTGATCCTTCCTGCGCTTGCGCCGGAGCTGGCGCAAGGCCGCGAAGGCGCTAACGCGTTCGAAGCCCTCGTCGGTGCAGCCCGAGCCCGCATGCAATCCCGCCACCCGAATGGCGACACGCCTTTCTATTGCGTGCCCTTCCATCCGGAGTTCGCCGAAGACCTCGCCGATAAGCATCGCGCAGTGCGCTTCATCCGGCGCAGCCCGGACCCGACGGTGCAACTGGTGCGCGCGAGCGTTTTGCGCGCGGTGCGCGGGTCGGGCGCTTCGGACTATGTCGATGTCTCCGGCATGACCGCAGCCGAGCTATTGGCCGTCACCGCGCCGGTTCCCGTCTCGGACCGGATCGGGCGGGCGAACCTGCGCACGCTCAGGCAGGAATCGCCCGATCGGCTGCGCGAGTTGCTCGCGCGGATCAGGACCGGTCCGGCGTAGGGACGGCGACGGGCGCGGGGATCGTAGGATCCATCAGCGGCCGCAAACTCGTCTAGACTGGCCGTATGCAGGGAGAATTCCATGGTCAGGATGAGCTTTTCGATCCACTTGTACTACCGCATTACTGACCAGCCTGCGGATTTCATTTTCAATATCCACGCGGCGCAAACGCCGAGCCAGGTCGTCGTGTCCGAGAACTTGCAGGTGAGCCCCTGCGGCGCGCCAGCGATCGAGGCCGATCCCGTCACGGAAAGCCGCTTCATCCGCCTGCGCGCGGACGAGGGAGACCTCTTCGTGCGCTATGAAGCGGTCGTGGATATCGCCCACCACGTGGACGATGCTTCGAGGCTCTATGAAGTCCCCGTGGCGCGCCTGCCATTGCCTGTGCTGCCTTATCTTTACCCGAGCCGCTATTGCCAGTCGGACCGGCTCTACGCCCTCGCAAATGACGAATTCGGTCACCTTTTGCGCGGCTACTCCCGGGTCCAGGCGATCAACGACTGGGTGCAAGAACGCACCAGGTTCACTTCGGGCAGTTCCAACAGCAGCACGTCCGCGATCGACACGATCGAAAGCCGCATCGGCGTGTGCCGCGACTTCGCCCACCTGATGATCGCCCTTTGCCGCGCCAGCAACATCCCGGCCCGGTTCGTCACCGGCATCGACTACGGGGCGGACCCGGCGCTCGGTCCGACCGACTTCCACGCCTACGTCGAAGCGTGGCTCGGCAACCGCTGGTACCTGTTCGATCCAACCGGCGCAGTGCCGCGCGCCGGCCTCGTGAGGATCGGCACCGGGCGGGACGCGGCCGACGCGTCGTTCGCGACGATCTTCGGCTCGGTCACATCGAACGCACCGCTGATTTCGATCCATGCGCTCGACGATCCGGCCACCGGCCATACGTTGCCGCAGCGCACCGCCGAAGCGCTCTCCACCCACGGCTAGACGCTCGTTGAAAAAAAATGCGCCGGCCGCGCGTCAACTGGCCGGATGCAGCGTCTCGCGAACGAACCACTTGATTATTAGTTGCTAGATCAACTATATTGCAACCATCAAGTCGAGACACAAGGAACACCCACCATGAATGCCCAGGCCGAAATCGCCGCGGCGAGCCCGGCGCTCGAATTCTGCTTCCGCCTCAACAAAGCCTACGCAACCCTCACCCGCAGGCTCGACATCGCCCTGGGCACCTACCACGGCCTGAGCTTCGCCGACTTCATGGTGCTCTCGAGCCTGAGCCGCGCGCCCGGCGGGCGGCTGCGCCGCATCGACCTGGCGGAAAAGCTCGGCCTCACCGCGTCCGGAATAACGCGCGCGCTGATCCCGCTGGAGAAGATCGGCCTAGTGAAGCGCCAGTCCGACCCGCGCGATGCGCGCATCGGCTACGCGGTGCTCACTCCCGCGGGCGGCAGGCTGCTGGCCAACGCAGCGTCCTCGGCCGAGCAGGTCAGCGAGGAAGCGCTGCAGGCCATGACGCCCCGCCAGCTCGAGACGTTTTCCGCAACGCTCGGCCAACTCGCCGGCCCCACGCAATGAAGGAAGACGCAATCCACCACAAGGGCCGCAAGCGCCTGAGCCTCGCGCTGCAAGGCGGCGGCGCGCACGGCGCGTTCACCTGGGGCGTGCTCGAAAGATTGATGAGCGACGGGCGCATCTTCATCAACGGCATCAGCGGCACCAGCGCAGGCGCGATGAACGCGGTGGTGTTCACCGACGGGTTCCTGCGCGGCCACCAGCAGGGCGCGATCGATGCGTTGCACGCCTTCTGGCGCCGGGTGAGCGAAGGCGCCCTGGTGCCGATGGCGATCGCGAAGGCCTTCTCGCCGGGGCAAAACACCTGGAACATGGACAATACGCCCGGCTACCAGATGCTCGACGCGGTGACGCGCATGTTTTCGCCTTACCAGCTGAACCCGCTCGACATCCAGCCGCTGCGCGACATACTCGTGGACCTCGTCGACTTCGAAGGTCTGAGGGAACGATCGGACATCAACCTCTTCGTGGCCGCGACCAATGTGCGCACCTGCAAGCTCAAGGTCTTCCGCACGCCGGAGATCACCGTGGACAGCCTGCTCGCCTCGGCCTGCCTGCCGATGCTCTTTCGCGCGGTGGAGATCAACGGCGAGAGCTACTGGGACGGAGGTTACCTCGCCAACCCCGCGATTTCACCGCTGGTGCACGAATGCGAATGCAAGGACGTGGTCATCGTGCAGGTCAACCCGATGAACCGCGCGGAAGTCCCCAGCACCGCGCGCGAGATCCTCAACCGCCTCAACGAGATCAGCTTCAACTCGTCGCTCATGCGCGAGATGAGCGGCATCAACACGCTGTCGCGCCTGATCGACCGCGGCGAGGTGACCAACAAGACCTTCTCCAGCGTGAATTTCCACATGATCGAGGCCGAGGACGCCATGAGCGATCTCGGCAGCTCGAGCAAGTTCAACGCGGACTGGAGTTTCCTTACCTACCTGCACAAGCTCGGCCTCGACGCGGCCGATCGGTGGCTTGAAGAACACTTCGATTCCATCGGCGAGCGCTCGACGCTCGACATGATCAAGACCTACGAATAGGCTTCCCTCATGCAACTACCGCTCGAAGACATCAAGGTCATTGATCTCAGCCACGCGCTGGCCGGTCCCTTCTGCTCGACCATGCTGGCCGACTACGGCGCGCAGGTGTTCAAGATCGAGCCGCCGGGCGCGGGCGACATCGCTCGCGCCTGGGGCGCGCCGATGCCGGGTGGCGAAACGGCCTATTTCGTGAGCCTTCACCGGAACAAGAAAGGTCTCGTGCTCGACCTCAAGAACCCGGAAGGCAAGGAAACTTTCCTGCGCATGGTCGAGCGTTGCGACGTGGTGCTCGAGAACTACCGCCCCGGCACGCTCGAGAAGCTCGGCCTGGACTACGCAGCGGCGCGCAAGCGCAACCCGGCGATCATCTATTGCTCGGTCTCCGGCTACGGGCAGGACGGGCCCTACCGCGACCGCCCGGCGCTGGACCTGATCCTGCAGGCCGAGAGCGGCATCATCAGCGTGACCGGCGAGGCCGGCGGCAGCGGCGCGCGCGCCGGCGTTTCGATCGCCGACATGACCGCGGGCATGAACGCGGCCTACGCGATCCTGCTCGCGCTGCGCGTAAAGGAGCGCACCGGCGTCGGCCAGTCGATCGACGTGTCGATGATGGAAGGCCAGTTGGCTCTGCTCGGCACCATGCTCGGCGGCTATTTCGCCAACGGCGAGATCCCCGGGCCGCTCGGCACCGCCTACAAGGCGCTGCTGCCTTACCAGACCTTCCACACGAAAACGCGCGACCTCGCGCTGGCCGTCGCAAGCGACAAGCAGTGGAAGGCCTTCTGCCCGCTGATCGGCTGCGCAGAGCTCGCGGCCGATGCGCGTTACCTGAACAATGCCGCGCGCGACACGAACCGCGCGAGCCTCGTCGCGCGCCTGCAGGCGGTGTTCCTTACCCGCACCTACGATGAGTGGGAAAAGCTCCTCAACGAAGGCGGCATTCCGGTGGGCGCGATCAACAACCTCGCGCAGGTCGTCGAGCACCCGCAGGTGAAGGCGCGCGGATCGCTTGTCGACATCGACCATCCGAAAGTCGGCAAGACGCGCGTCGTGGGCGTGCCGGCGCGGTTGTCGGCCACGCCGGGGTCGGTGCGCACGCCCTCGCCTTCGCTCGGGCAGCATACGGAGGAGGTGTTGCGCGCGTTGTTGGAGTTGGATGATGCGGGGATTGCCGCGCTGCGCGCAGCAGGCGCCCTCGGAGGAGCGCAATCGTGAAAACTCTGCAGCGCTTGTTTGCAGTGTTCGCGCTTTTCTGCGGCGCCCTGGCGCACGCTATCCCGGCTTCGAGGTGGTCGGATGGTTCGGCGCGTTTGCCGCTGTGGGCACGCCACGGCCGATCATCGCCAAGGTCGCCGCCGAGATGACCCGCGCGGTGCGCAGCCCGGATGTCGTGGCGCGGCTGGTGGAGCTGGGCACGAAACCTGCTGGTGGTACGCCTGAGGAGTTCATGGCCAACTGGAAGGCGACTGCGGACCAGCTCGGAGACATCATCAGGCGGGCGAAGATTACGGTGGAGTAGCGGGGAGGTATATTGGAAATTGAATAACAATTGGCTGTAACGCCGCATGGATATTGATTCTACGAAATTTAAAGTTCAGGAATCCACATGAAAATCAAGCTTCTCTCAGCCGGTACGGTCCTCGCGCTCGGCATCCTCGCGAACGGCACCGCCTTGGCGCAGGACACCAAGACCATCCACGTCATCGTGCCCCTTTTGGCCGGCGCCGGCACCGACGTGGTCACTCGGACTTTCGTCGCTGCTCTTGCGCAGCGGCTCAACCAGCCGATCGTGGTCGAGAACAAGGCCGGCGGCGCAACGCTGCTGGGCGCTTCCTACGTCGCCAAGAGCACGCCCGACGGCCTGACGCTGCTGGCCGCCACGACCAGCACCATGTCCGTGCTACCGAGCGTGCAGAAGACCGCGCAGGACACGCTCAAGGACCTCGTGCCGATCGCCGCGTTCTCGATTTCGCCTTTCGTGTTCGGCGTGGCGGCGGAGTCCAAGTACAAAACCTTGCAGGACATGGTCGGCGCCGCCAAGGCCGCGCCCGGCAAACTCACCTTCGGCTCGAGCGGCACCGGCACCCTCACCCACATGGTCGTCGAGCTCATGAGCGTGGTGGCCAAGGCCAACTTCGCGCACATCCCCTACAAAGGCGTGACCGGGGCGTATACGGACGTGATCGGCGGGCGCGTGGATTTTCTGGCCGATGCGCCGGCCTCGATGTTGCCGCAGGTGCGCGGCGGGCGCATGCGGGCGCTGGTGGTGACTGCGCCCAAGCGGTTGCCAACGTTTCCTGGGGTTCCGACGGTAGGCGAGTTGGGGTTGCCGGATGCGGAGGCGGATTTCACGACTGGATTGTTTGCGCCGGTGGGGACGCCTGCTGCGGTGATCGCGCGGTATCAGAGTGAGGCGCTGCAGGTGGCTCAGAGCCAGGCGTTCAAGGATTACCTTGGGACGCAGGGGTATGAGCCGCTGGCGCTGGATGGGGCGCAATTCGGGAAGGTGATTAAGGAAGGGCTGGCGAAGTGGGAAAGGGTGGTGAAGGAGAGGAGTATCAAGGTGGAGTAGCGCGAAAGCCGACATGCGCATCAACCTCGACCACGCTCACATCTTCGCGTCCGATATCAAAGCGACGATCGGCTTCCTGACCCGGATGTTCGGCGCCACCGTCGTATGGGACGAAGAAGCCGCCGGCACGCGCAGCGTCCGGCTGCAGATCGGCAAGGCGTTCATCCATGTCTACGACCAGCCGCCCCGCATCAACAACGGCGCTGAACGCGGCGGACCGGTGCATCACTTGGGAATCGAAACCGACAACCTGGACGAACTGGTCGCACGGATGAAGGCGGAAGGCTTCGAATTCAGGAAACCTATCCGCGACGAACCGAAGTTCCGCTACGTCATGGTCGCCGGCCCGGACAACCTGCTGATCGAGCTATTCCAGAGCAGCGAGCCGGAGCGCTGGCGGATCGGGGGATAGATCCCGCGTCGGATAATTGGACTCTGACACCAATTATTCAAAAACTGCAACTTAACTGCCCTGAACACCGCGCGGAGATTAACTCTACGCAATCAAAAGTTTAACTTTCTAGAACCCCGGCGGCCGTTTTCCGAACCACGGCCGCGCCGCCTC
>CANKMT010000078.1 GCA_947482825.1 Betaproteobacteria bacterium
CCTGCACGCCAGGCCCGGCGACTCCATCGCATCTATGACCCGACGGCTCGCCGCCAAAACCCGCCTGGTCTTCGATTACCTGCTTATGACAAAAAACTCCACCCGCCATGCCGCCGCTGCATAATTCGGCGAGAACAAATTTACCGTGTTCGAAGGGGTTTAGCAGTTGAAACTTCCTCACAATTTGGTAGTCTTACCCACGGTGTCGCCCGATTCATAACCAAAGCGACCGAATGTTTTCCCACAGGAGGGAATATGCAACCCGAACTCAGACCGGTCCCGAACAACGACAGCGCCTTTGGCCGCGACGCCTCAGGCTACGCCCCGGCAACGGCGGCGCCATCCGACTCACAGAAGGTCCTGCGCAATACCTACTTGCTGCTCGCGCTGACGATGGTCCCGACCCTCATCGGCGCCGTGGTGGGCATGAGCACCGCCAGCCTCGTGATGCAGCACCCGATCATGATCTCGCTGGGAATGCTCGCGGTGGTGATCGGCCTGCAATTCGCGATCTCAGCCAACCGCGACAGGGGCCTGGGCGTTGCGCTTCTGCTGCTGATGACCGGCCTGCTGGGATGGTGGCTCGGCCCGATCCTGACGGTGGCGCTGTCGCTCAAGAACGGCCCCGCGCTGGTGGGCTACGCTGCCGCCGGCACCGGCCTGGTGATGGCGGTCATGGCGACGATCGCGACGACCACCAAGCGCGACTTCAGCTTCATGGGCAAGTTCCTGCTCGTGGGCATGATCGTGGTGCTGCTCGCCGGCATCGCGAACATGTTCCTGCAGATGCCGGTGCTGTCGCTTGCGATCTCATCGATGGCGATTGTCGTGTTCTCGCTGTTCCTGCTCTACGACCTGTCGCGCATCGTGACCGGCGGCGAGACCAACTACGTCATGGCGACCACCGGCGTCTACCTCAGCCTGCTCAACATCTTCTCCAGCCTGCTCCATCTGCTGATGGCGCTGACCGGCGAAAAAGACTGACTCCGGTACACGGCTCGGCCGGAAAAGGCGCCTTCGGGCGCCTTTTTTGTTGCCCGATCCGGCCCTCAGAATGTACTGGAAAAAATACGCCAATTGGCCGGAGAGCCAATAAACACGCGGAGTCCGAGAAAAGAAAGTTCAGGAATTCAGAGAATCCCTCTCGAACAGCGCGATCGATTCCACGTGCGTCGTGTGCGGGAACATGTTCACCACGCCGGCGGCCATGAGCCGGAATCCGCGTGTATGGACGAGGATCCCGGCGTCACGCGCCAGCGTCGAGGGCTCGCAGGACACGTAGACGATGCGCCGCGGCCACGCATCCGGCAGCGCCTTGACCAACTCGGCCGCGCCGCTGCGCGGCGGGTCGATGAGCAGCTTGTCGAACGGCTCCCAGGCGGCGAGCTTGCCTTCGTCCACATCGAAGAGGTCGGCGCACTCGAATGTCGCCCGGGAGGCGAGGCCGTTGGCTTCGGCATTCGTCCTGGCCCGTACGATGAGTTCCTCGGCTCCCTCGATTCCCACGACGGTCGCGCCACCCGAGGCGAGCGGCAGCGAGAAGTTGCCGATTCCGCAGAAGAGGTCCGCGATCCGCTCGCCCGGCCTGGGATCGAGCATGCGCACCGCGCGCCGCACGAGGATGCGGTTGATCCCGTGGTTGACCTGGGTGAAATCCGTGGGCTGGAAAGCGATCCTGATGCCGAACTCCGGCAACGTGTAATCGAGGCCGGGCATCTCGAGCGGGTGAAAGGGCGCTGCCGTGGCCGGGCCTTTGGGTTGCAGCCACAACCAGACGCCTTCCTTGTCTGCGAACGCGCGCAACGCCTGCGCGTCGGCCTCGGAAACCGGATCGAGATTGCGGACGACCAGAACGTCGACCTTGTCGCCGACTGCGACCTCGACCTGCGGCATGCGCTCCCGCATGTCGAGGCCGGTGACAAGCTCGCGCAGGGGCGTGATCAGGCGCGAAATGCGCGGCGGCAGATTCTCGCACTGCTTCATGTCGGCCACGTAGCTCGACTTCCTCTCGTGGAATCCGACCAGTGCGCCCCTCGGCAGAGGCAGGCCCCGCACACCCATGCGCGCGCGGTGACGATAGCCCCATTCTTCGCCGTAAACGATCGGCAGCAGCGTCTCGGCTTCCACTTTGCCGATGCGCTGGAGCGAATCCTCGAGCCAGCGTTGCTTGGCAGCCATCTGCGTGCGCAGGTCCGCGTGCTGGGTGGAGCATCCCCCGCAGAGCCCGAAGTGCGGGCAGCGCGGCTCCCGGCGGCTGAAACTCTCGCGAATCACGCGCACCGTCTGCGCCTGGTCGAACGAGGCGCCGCGTCGCAGGGTTTGCGCCTCGACAACTTCGCCGGGCAGCGCGCCCTCCACGAATACCACCTTGCCTTCGTGACGGGCGACGCCCCGGCCCTCGGACTCCAGCGATTCGATCGCCAGCGTGCGCAACTCGGCCGGGCCCTCCAGCCGCGAGGGCCGCGGGGACGGGGCCCTGCGGGTCCTGCGCTTACTCATGCAGCAGCGGGTCGCGCCAGCGCGAGAGGAATTCGGCCCAATGGGGCTGCGCGAGCTTCTCGAGCGCAGCGCGCAGCACTGCGCACTCGCGCTTGAAATGCGGCAGCGTCATTGCGCCCCTGACCAGCTGGTAGCGCAGGTACAGCAGGTAGGTGTTCGCGGTATCGGCCTCGCAATAACTGCGGATTCGCTCGATGCCGCCGGACTGGAATTCCTCCCACACCTGCGATCCGTGCAGGCCGATCTTGCCCGGCAGCCCTGCAACCTGGGCGACTTCGTCGAGCGGGCTGTTGTTGCGCGGCTGGTACATGGCCAGCACATCCATGAGGTCGAGGTGGCGCGTGTGGTAGCGGCTCACGTAGTTGTTGTAGCGGAAGTCGCGGTTCTCGTCGCCCATTTCCCAGAACTGCGCGGCATTGATGCCGTGCAGGAGCGCGCGATAGTTGAGCACCGGAAGGTCGAAGCCGCCGCCGTTCCAGGAGACGAGCTGCGGCGTGTAACGCTCGAGGCCTTCGTAAAACCGCTGGATCAGCGCCCGCTCGGGGTCGCCGGGGTGCCCAAGCGACCAGACGCGCACGCTTTCGTCGTCCCGCATCACGCAGGCGATGGCCACCACGCGTTGCAGGTGCGGCTGCAGGAAGTCGTTCCCGCTCGCTGCGCGCCGCCGCTGGAAAGCCACTTCGGCGACCTCGTGGTCGGGCAGCGCATCGGGCAGGTCGTAGAGGCGCCGGATGCCTTCGCAGTCGGGCACCGTCTCGATGTCGAATGCAAGGACGGGTGTCAAGCGATGCGCCCGGTCAGTCCGGGAAGATGCCGGTGGACAGGTAGCGGTCGCCCCGGTCGCAGACGATCGAGACGATGACGGCGCCCTTCAACTCTTCGGCCACACTCAGGGCGACGCACATCGCCCCGCCGGAGGACACGCCGGCAAAAATGCCTTCTTCGCGCGCGAGGCGCCGCGTCATATCCTCGGCGTCGGCCTGGCTGACGTACTCGAGGCGGTCTACCCTCGACTTGTCATAGATCTTCGGCAGGTAGGCCTCGGGCCACTTGCGGATGCCGGCGATCTGGGATCCTTCCTCGGGCTGGCAGCCGACGACGCAGACCTTGGGATTCCTTTCCTTGAGGAACCGCGATGTGCCCATGATGGTGCCCGTGGTCCCCATGCTCGAGACGAAGTGAGTGATGCTTCCGCCGGTGTCGCGCCAGATCTCCGGGCCCGTGCCTTCGTAATGCGCCAGCGGATTGTCGGGATTGGCAAACTGGTCGAGCACGACGCCTTTGCCTTCGGCCATCATGCGCGCGGCAAGGTCGCGCGCCGACTCCATGCCGCCGGATTTGGGCGTCAAAACGAGTTCCGCACCGAAGGCGCGCATGCTCTGGCGGCGCTCCAGCGACTGGTTCTCCGGCATGATCAGCACCATGCGGTAGCCGCGCATGGCCGCGACCATGGCAAGCGCAATGCCGGTGTTGCCGCTGGTGGCCTCGATCAGCGTGTCGCCCGGCTTGATGCGTCCGCGCTTTTCGGCGTTCATGATCATCGAAAGCGCCGGGCGATCCTTCACCGAGCCGGCCGGGTTGTTGCCTTCCAGCTTGGCGAAGATCACGTTGCCGCTGGCTTCATTGCCGGAGCCGGGAATGCGCTTCAGGCGCACCAGCGGCGTGTTGCCGACCGCGTGTTCGAGAGTCTTGTGTTCCATTTCAGGCCTTGGGGATCGGCGCGCGCGCGGCAACGAGGCTTTTCACGTATTCGTCCACGCCCTGCTCGACCGTGCGGAACTCGCCTGGGTAGCCGGCGTCGCGCAATTGGGACAAGTCCGCCTGCGTATAGCTCTGGTACTTGCCGACCAGGGCCGCAGGGAAGGGAACGTATTCGATCGCACCGGCGCTCACCAGCCCTTCCAGCGGCAGGCGCTCTTCACCGCGGGATTCGCGCACGCCGTTGGCCACCGCGGCGGCCACGTCGTTGAACGTCTGTGCACGCCCGGTGCCGCAATTGTAGATCCCCGACACCTGCCGGTTTTCAAGGAGCCAGAGGTTCACGTTGACCACATCGTCGACATGCACGAAATCGCGCTGCTGCCCGCCATCCGGGTACCCGGCGCTGCCCACGAAGAGCTTGACCTTGCCCTCGTCGATGAACTGGTTGAACCCGTGCCAGGCCACCGACGCCATGCGTCCTTTGTGCGCCTCGTTCGGGCCGTAGACGTTGAAATAGCGCAAGCCCGCGACCTGCGCGGTGCGCTCGGGCAACTGCGCGCGCACGCACTGGTCGAACAGGAACTTGGAATAACCATAGACGTTGAGCGGCGACTCGAACTTCCGTTCTTCCTGGAAGTCCGGGCCGGCGCCATAAACAGCGGCCGAAGACGCATACAGCATCGGCACCTCTTCGTTCTGGCACCAGTCGAGCAGGCGCCTGGAGTACCTGTAGTTGTTCTCCATCATGTAGCGGCCGTCGGATTCCATGGTGTCCGAGCAGGCGCCCTGATGCAGAACCGCCTCGACCGCGCCGTTGAAACCGCCCTTCTCGATCCGCTCGAGGAATTCGCTCTTGTCGAGATAGTCGGCGATCTCGCACCCCACGAGGTTCGTGAACTTGGCCGAATTGCGCAGGTTGTCCACCGCAATGACCCGGTTCTCGCCTTCGCGATTGAGACCGGCCACGATCCGCGAACCGATGAACCCGGCGGCGCCGGTGACGATGGTGTACATGCGGGCCTTCCCAGTGTTATCCGAAAAGTTCGGCGCGCGTAGCCACCGCGGTGCCGAGCTTGCCGACCACGATCCCGGCGGCGCGGTTCGCGATTCGAACCGATTCGGCAAGCGTAGCGCCGGCGGCGAGCATCACCGCAACGGTCGCGATAACCGTGTCGCCCGCGCCGCTCACATCGTACACTTCGCGCGCCTGCGCGGGCACGTGCATCGCGCCGTGCTCATCGAAAAGCGTCATCCCCTGTTCGCTGCGCGTGAGGAGCAGGCCATCGAGCGCGAGGTCGATTCGAAGCTTCTGCGCGCGCGCCGCGAGGTCGGCTTCGTCCTTCCACGACCCCACGACCTCGCGCAGCTCGCCCAGGTTCGGCGTGACCATGTCCGCTCCCCTGTAGCGGGAGTAGTCGTCGCCCTTGGGGTCCACCAGCACCCGCTTGCCCGCGGATTTTGCCTGGCCGATCATGGTCGAAATGTGGGCCAGGCCGCCCTTGCCGTAGTCCGAGAGGATGACGGCGTCGCAATCGGGAAGCGCGGCTTCGAAATCGGCCAGCTTCGAGGCGAGAACTTCCCTGGAGGGCGGGGTCTCGAAATCGATGCGCAGGAGCTGCTGCTGACGGCCCACGACGCGGAGCTTGACGGTCGTGTCCATCGCCGCATCGCGATGCAGGTTGGAGCGCACGCCCGAGGCCTCGACCAGCGCCAGCAGCTTTGCGCCCGCTTCGTCTCCGCCAATGACCGACAGGAGATGCGCTTGCGCTCCGAGCGCAGCGCAGTTTCGCGCAACGTTCGCAGCACCACCGGGGCGTTCCTCGATGCGGGTGACCCGCACCACAGGGACCGGGGCTTCGGGAGAAATGCGGTCCACATTCCCGAACCAGTACCGGTCGAGCATCACGTCGCCAACGACAAGGATGCGGGCACCGGCTGTCGGGTACCCCCGGTCGGGCGCGTCGCTCACGCAGGCGCTCTGCCTATGGGGAAGTACTCGATCCCGAGTTTCTTCATCGCCGCGGGATCATACAGGTTGCGTCCGTCGAAGATCGCGGCGGTGCCCAGCTGCGATTTCACGGCATCGAAATCCGGGCTGCGGAACTCCTGCCATTCGGTGACGATGCAAAGCGCATCGCATCCTTCGAGCGCGGAAACCGCGCTTGCGGCGAAGGCCACACGCGGCTGGGCGGAGAATATCTTTGCGGCCTCGCCGCCGGCGACGGGATCGTAAGCCCGGACCTGCGCACCGGCTGCGAGCAGGCCGGCGATCAGCTCGAGGCTCGAGGCTTCCCGCATGTCGTCGGTGTTCGCCTTGAACGCGAGGCCCCAGATCGCAAACCGCTTGCCGGTGAGGTCCTCCCCGAACCTGGCCCGGACCTTCGCGGCCAGCACGCCTTTTTGGGCCTCGTTGACCGCGTCCACCGCCGCCAGCAGCTTGAGCGGATGCCCGGATTGCTCGGCCGTGCGTTGCAGGGCCTTGATGTCTTTCGGGAAGCAGGAACCGCCGTACCCCGCCCCCGCATACAGGAAGTGATATCCGATGCGCGGATCGGAACCGATGCCCCGGCGCACTTCCTCGATGTCCGCACCGATGCGTTCAGCCAGGTTGGCCAGGTCGTTCATGAACGAAATACGCGTGGCCAGCATCGCGTTCGCCGCGTACTTGGTCAACTCGGCGGAGCGCGCGCTCATGACCATTACGCGCTCGTGGTTGCGCTGGAACGGCGCATAGAGCTCGCGAAGGCGCCGGGTCGCGCGATCGTCGTCGCTGCCGATCACGATCCGGTCGGGCCGCATGAAATCCTCGATCGCCGCGCCCTCCTTGAGGAATTCGGGATTCGACACGACGCTGAAGTCGATCTGCGGGCCCCGAGCGGCGAGCTCCGCGGCAATCGCGGCGCGCACCTCGTCGGCGGTCCCCACCGGGACGGTGGACTTGTTCACGATCACGCGGTATTCCGTCATGTGGCGGCCAATGGACCGGGCCGCGGACACAACGTGCGAAAGGTCGGCTGAGCCGTCCTCGCCCGGCGGCGTGCCGACGGCGATGAACTGCAGTTCGCCATGCGCAACGCAGGCGGCAAGGTCGGTCGAGAAAACCAGCCGGCCGGCCGCCCGATTGCGTGCCACGACCGCCTCCAGGCCCGGCTCGAAAATCGGCAGGCCGCCTGCATTGAGGGTGGCGATCTTGCCCGCATCGATGTCGCAACAGAAAACAGTGTTGCCCGCATCTGCGAGGCAGGCTCCAGTGACCAGGCCGACATAGCCGGTGCCGATGACGCTTACGTTCATTGCTGCTTCCTCATGGTGCCAGATCGAATTCTTCGGATCGGCGCGGCGGGTAGGTTTCCCAGCCGCCGCATGCCGGACAGTGCCAATGGAACTGGCGCGCCCGGAAGCCGCAGTTCGCGCATCGATACCGTGCGAGGCGCCGGGCATGACTGTGAACGAGATTCTTTACAAGTTCGAGATCGCGGCGGCGGTCGGGCGAGGAGGCCCCGGCAATCTGTGCCTCGAGAAGGCGGTCGAGGCCGAGCAGGGTCGGATTGCGGCGCAACTCGTCGCGCACGAGCGTATAGGCCGCCTCAGCACCCTTCACATCAAGGGTGTACTGAAACACCGTGTCGAGGAGGTCGAGCGACGGGTAGCGCTCCAGGTGCCCAGCCAGCAGGGTCAGCCCTTCCTCGAGCCGGCCCGTTTCGCGAAAGGCGTCCAGCAGCCGCTGTGCCGCAAGCGCAAGATAGGACGGATCCTGGTTCTCGATGCGCTTCCAATGCTCTATGGCCCGGGCGCTGTTGCCAAGGCTGCGCTCGAGGTCCCCTTGCTGCAGGCTCGCGCGCACGCACTTGCGATTGGCCTCGAGCGCGGCCTCGAGGTGGCGGCGCGCATCGTCGGGCCGCGAGTGCGTGGTGTCGAACGCGGCCAGTTCACAGTAGAAATGCGCCACGTCCCTGGCGCGAGACTCGTTCGGGCCGGTCTCGATCTCGCCGGCCATGTCGATTGCCTTTTGCCACTCCTTCTCTGCCTGGTAGATCTCGAGGAGGAAACTGCGCGCTTCGGCGGCCAGCGGTCCTTCGCGCAGGCGGTTGAAAACGTCCTCGGCGCGATCGAGGATGCCGGCCTTGAGATAGTCCTGGCCAAGCTCGAACAACGCCGCCAGCCTTTGCTCCGAAGACAGGTCCGCCCGGTCGATCAGGTTCTGGTGCATGCGGATGGCCCGGTCGTGCTCGCCCCGCCGCCGGAACAGGCTCCCGAGCGCGAAGTGGAGTTCCACGGTTTCCGGATCGACCTTGACCACCTCGATGAAGGCCTCGATCGCCTTGTCGGGCTGTTCGTTCAGGAGGAAGTTGAGCCCCTTGAAATAGGACTTCGGCAAGGCGCGCGACTCTGTGAGCAGGTGCTTGATGTCGATACGCGCAGCCAGCCAGCCCAGGCCGAAGAACAGCGGAAACCCGACGAGCCACCAGTACTCGAATTCCATCAGGCATCCACGGCCGGCGGCGGCACCGGCTCTGCGGCGGCAGCCGCTTTCAGGTCCTGCTCCTTGAGGGCACGCCGCAACTCGAGGTTCTCTCGCCGTTGCGCGAACATCGTTGCGAGTGCCGCGGCAAGCCCGAACACGGCGCCGGCGGCGAAAAATGCCAACAAGAGGACGATGAGCGGGGTCTGCCACGCCAGCTCGAAGTAGAAGCGGAGCCTGACCGGTTCGGTGTTCTTGGCCGCAAACGCAAGCAGGAACAGGAATACCGCCAGCCGGACAGCCCAGGTAAGGTATCGCATGGCCCAGCGGCCGCTCAGGGCGCTTTTGCCGCCGCCTCGGCCTCCGCGGCGTCGACGCGCTCGCGCAGTTCCTTGCCCGCCTTGAAATGGGGGACATACTTCTCGGGCACGTGCACCTTCTCGCCCGACTTCGGATTGCGCCCGACGCGCGGCGGCCGGTAGTTCAGGCCGAAGCTGCCGAAACCGCGGATCTCGATGCGATTGCCCTCAAGCAGCGCCTGCGTCATCGCATCGAGAATCATCTTCACCGCGTACTCGGCGTCTTTCGCCACCAGCTGCGGGTAGCGTTGCGCCAGCCGAGCGATCAGTTCGGACTTGGTCATGACCGGACGTCCCCTTTGTATTCCTTGCCAGCCCCGCCTTCTGCCAGGTGCTTACCCGCGCTCCCCACGCCTACTGCTGCGGCGTACTGTTCTTGTCGAGCTTTGCACGCAACAGCGCCCCAAGGTTGGTGCTGCCTGCGGCGCTGGCCGCGCTCTCGGTGCGCAGCGACTTCATCGCCTCGGATTCCTCCGCCATGTCCTTCGCCTTGACCGAGAGGTTGATCGAGCGGTTCTTGCGGTCGACGTTGATGATCATCGTCTGCACCGAATCGCCTTCCTTGAGCGCGGTGCGCAGGTCCTCAATGCGGTCGCGCGAGAACTCCGACCCGCGAAGGTACCCTTCGATATCGCCTCCCAGCGAGATCACGGCGCCTTTCGCATCGACCGACTTCACTGTGCCGTCGAGGATCGTGTTCTTCTCGTTGCTGGCGATGAAATTGGTGAACGGGTCGCCTTCCATCTGCTTGATGCCGAGCGAAATCCTCTCGCGCTCCACGTCGATGGCAAGCACCAGGGCCTCGATCTCGTCGCCCTTCTTGAAGTTGCGCACCGCCTCTTCGCCCTGCTGGGACCAGGAGAGGTCCGACAGGTGCACGAGGCCATCGATTCCGCCGGGCAAGCCGATGAATACGCCGAAATCGGTGATCGACTTGATCTGTCCCTTGACCTTGTCGTTCTTCTTGAAATCGCGCGCGAAATCGTCCCACGGGTTGGGCATACACTGCTTTATGCCCAGGGAAATGCGGCGGCGGTCCTCGTCGATCTCGAGGATCATGACCTCGACCTCGTCGCCGACCTGGACGACCTTGGAAGGATGGACGTTCTTGTTGGTCCAGTCCATCTCGGAGACGTGCACCAAGCCCTCGATGCCGGACTCGACTTCGACGAACGAGCCGTAGTCGGTGAGGTTGGTCACCTTGCCGAACAGGCGCGTGCCCTGCGGGTAGCGGCGCGAGATGCCGACCCAGGGATCTTCACCCAGTTGTTTCAGGCCGAGCGAAACGCGGTTCTTCTCGGTGTCGAACTTGAGGACCTTGGCGGTGACTTCGTCGCCGACGGCCAGCACTTCGGAGGGGTGCTTGACCCGGCGCCAGGCGAGGTCCGTGATGTGCAGCAGGCCGTCGATCCCGCCGAGGTCGACGAACGCGCCGTAGTCGGTGATGTTCTTGACGATGCCCTTGACGGTCGCGCCTTCGGACAGCGTGGACAACAACTGCTCGCGCTCGGCGCCTGCGGTCTCCTCGAGCACTGCGCGGCGCGAGACGACGACGTTGTTCCGCTTGCGATCGAGTTTGATGACTTTGAACAGCATGGTCTTGCCTTCGAACGGCGTGGTGTCCTTGACCGGCCGCAGGTCCACCAGCGAGCCGGGCAGGAACGCGCGGATGCCGTTGGCCATCACCGTGAGGCCACCTTTGACCTTGCCGGTGATCGTGCCTTCGATCTTGGCGCCTTCTTCAAGCGCTTTCTCCAGGTCCATCCAGGCGGCAAGGCGCTTGGCCTTGTCGCGCGAAAGGCGGGTTTCACCGAAACCGTCTTCGAGCGCTTCGATCGACACGCTGACGAAATCGCCGATCTTGACGTCGAGCACGCCGGCGTCACTGCGGAATTCTTCCAGCGGAATGTGGCTCTCGGACTTCAGCCCGGCGTTGACCGTGACGAAGTTATGGTCAACGGCGACGACTTCGGCGGTGATGACCTCGCCAATGCGCATTTCCTTGCGCGAGAGGCTTTCTTCGAAGAGCGCGGCGAACGAGTCGAGAGCGTGGGGAGGCGTGTTGGAGCTGGGCACTACGGAGGAAAGACTGGACATGTAAGAAGGACCTGGTTGGGGCCGCCGGCACCCTCCTTTTCTGGAGGAAACGCTCGTCGGGCTACGTTGCAAAAAAGGCGATGCAGCCTCCTGGCCGCCCCGCCCACCTTTCGAACCGCGCAGGCTCTGAAATAAATCGTTTCAGATCAACGCGCTTACCGCTATTCGAGTTTTCTCCGGGCCATCTGCTCGACCTGCCTGACGACTTCTTCCACCGACAGGTCCGACGAGTCGAGTTGCACTGCGTCAGGTGCCGGAACGAGCGGCGCAGCCGCCCGTTTCGTGTCGCGCTCATCGCGCTCGGCGAGGTCCCGGGAAAGGGACGCGAGATTAGCACCGATTCCTTTGTCTATCAACTGTTTATAACGGCGTTCGGCGCGTACCTGGACGCTCGCCGTGAGAAACACTTTGAGTACCGCGTCGGGGAATACCACCGTCCCCATGTCGCGGCCGTCGGCGACGAGCCCGGGTGCCTGCCGATACTCCCGCTGGCGTTCGAGCAACGCCGCTCGGACGCGGGGTAGCCTGGCGACGGAAGAGGCAAGATTGCCGATGTCCTCGCCTCGAAGCGCCTCCGTAACATCTTCTCCCGAAAGGAAAATCCCGCCCGCGGAGAACCGCGCGTCGAGCCTGGCCGAAAGCCCGGCGAGCGGCTCCTCGTCGCTTTCACTGATACCGGCCCGCATCGAGGCGAGAGCCACCAGGCGGTAGAGCGCACCGCTTTCGAGGTAGTGAAACCCCAGCGACTCGGCCACCCGTGAAGCCAGCGTCCCCTTGCCAGACGCCGACGGGCCGTCGATCGCGATGACCGGCACCGTCACTTTTCCGTCACCAGTTTGGCCAGTACCCCGAAATATTCCGGGAAAGTCTTCGCCACGCAACCCGGGTCATTGATTCTTATGGGTGCGCCCCCCAGCGCGGCCAGCGAGAAGCACATGGCCATGCGATGGTCGTCGTAAGTATCTATGGCCGCAGGAAGAAAGCGCGCGGGCGGTGTCACCCGCAGGTAGTCAGCCCCCTCCTCGACGCCTGCCCCGACTTTGCGCAGCTCGGCGGCCATGGCGGCGAGCCGATCGGTTTCCTTGACGCGCCAGCTGGCGATATTGCGTAGCGTGCTCGGGCCGTCGGCAAACAACGCCATGATCGCGGCCGTCATCGCGGCGTCCGGGATATGGTTGAGGTCCGCCTCCAGGGCACGAAGCCTGCCCCCGCCCGAGGCCTCGATCCAGTTAGGCCCCATTTTCACCTTCGCTCCCATGCGTTCAAGAACCTCGACGAAACGCACATCGCCCTGGATGCTGTCGCCCCCGACGCCCAGGACCCGGACCGGGCCGCCGCCGATCGCACCCGCCGCAAGGAAGTACGAAGCGGAAGAGGCATCGCCCTCTACGTGAATCTCGCCGGGACTCGCATAACCGGTGCCCGGTACGCGAAACGACTGCCAACCGTCGCGCGCAACCTCCACCCCGAAACGGCGCATCAGGTTGAGCGTAATTTCCACGTAGGGCCGGGAGATCAGTTCACCGTCGACCGCGATGACCGAATCCTGCCCGGCCAAGGGCAGCGCGATCAGCAAGGCGGTCAAGAACTGGGACGAAACGTCGCCGCGCACACGCACGGGAGTTTCCAGAGTGTGCCGGCCTTCATGGATCGCGAGTGGCGGAAAACCCTCCAAGCCCAGGTAATCCACGCGCGCGCCGATCCCCCGCAACGCTGCGACGAGATCGCCAATCGGCCGCTCATGCATGCGCGGCACGCCGGACAACCGGTATTCGCCGCCGGCAAGCGCCAACACTGCGGTGAGCGGGCGAAAGGCGGTTCCCGCGTTGCCAAGAAACAGGTCGGCGCTGCGGGCCGGGATCTTCCCGGCACAGCCCCGCACACGCATTCCGGCGGAACTTCCCGGCGATACTTCGATGCCCAGAGCGCGCAACGCCGCAAGCATGACCTGCGTGTCGTCGGCCTCGAGCGCATCGTGCACGACGGTCGCGCCTCGCGCGAGCGCCGACAAGAGGAGCACGCGATTCGAAATGCTTTTTGAGCCTGGCATCGTCGCGGCACCAGCCACGCGCGCGATCGGCGCAAGATCGAGGAAGTCCATGCTAGGTGTCGAACCCGCCGGCGATCCAGCGGTTGCGCGCATCACGTGATTCGGCAAATACCTTTTCGAGTGCCTCGGCATCTCCCGCAGTCAGCGGCGCGCGCAGCGCGCGCAGTTTCTCGATATAGCGGTCGAGTTCCTTGGTAAGGGCTTCTCGATTGGCAACGCAGATGTCGCGCCACATTTCCGGGTGGCTCGAGGCAATTCGCGTGAAATCCCGGAACCCGCCGGCCGCGTAGCCGAAAAGCTGGCCCGAGTTGGCGCGGCCGGCAAACTCATGCACCAGCGCATAGGCCAGCAGGTGCGGCAAGTGGCTGACCGCGGCAAACACGGCGTCGTGCTCGGACGCGCTCATGCGGGAGATCCGCGCGCCACAGGCCTCCCACGCGGCCGTCGCATCTGCGACCAGCGAAACGGGATTCTCCTCGAGCGGCGCAAGCACGACGCGCTTTCTCTTGAAGAGGTCTGCTTTTGCCGCGCCTGCGCCGCTGTGCTCGGCGCCTGCGATCGGATGTGCCGGGACGAATTGCCCGACGCGCCTGCCAAGCCCCGCCCGGGCGGCTTCGACCACATCCTGCTTCGTGCTGCCTGCGTCCATGATGAGCGCCGCATCGATTACGACCGGCGCGATTCGCGCGAACAGCCCGGCAAACTGCGCAACGGGCGTCGCGACCAGGATCAGGTCCGCGCCTTGCGCCGCAACGGCGGCATCGGTCTCGACCGCGTCGATGATGCCCAGTTCCCTGGCCAGGCGCATGTTGTCCGGATTGCGCCCGACCCCAACAACCGTCCGGCACTCGCCCGCCGCTTTCAGTCCGAGCGCAAACGAGCCCCCGATCAGGCCCACCCCGATCACGGCCACCCGGTCGAATCGGGGCTTTGCCACTGGCATCGCAGGCTCTATTCCCGCAGGCTCGCGGCCAGCGCGGTGAGGAAGCGTTCGTTCTCTTCGGGCATGCCAATCGTCACGCGCAGGTGCTCCGGGAGTTCATAGCCGGTGACTGGCCGCACGATCACGCCGCGCTTCAGGAGGCGCTTGAAGATCTCGCCGGCCTTGCCGACGCGGATCGTGATGAAGTTTCCGTACGAGGGGATGAACTCGAGGCCGAGCGCGGCGGCCCCCTCCTCGATCCGCTTCATGCCTGCGCGGTTCTCGGCATAGCTGCGCGCAACGAACTCCATGTCGTCGAGCGCCGCCGCGGCGGCCGTAAGGGCGATGCTGTTGACGTTGAACGGTTGGCGCACGCGATTCATGAGGTCGGCCACCGCGGGGTTGGCCATCGCATACCCGACCCGCAGGCCGGCCAGCCCGTAGGCCTTCGAGAAAGTCCGGGTGACCACCAGGTTCGGGTGCCGTTTCACCCACTTGGCCGTGTCGACCCGCAATTCGGGCGGCAGGTATTCGTTGTAGGCCTCATCGAGCACGACGATGCAACCGGGCACCGCCTTGAGCAGGGCCGCGATCGCGTCATACGGGACGAACGTGCCAGTCGGGTTGTTCGGGTTCGCGATGAACAGCACACGCGTATCTCCCGTAACGGCTTTGGTCATCGCTTCGAGGTCGTGCCCGTAATTCTTCGCCGCCACGCTGATGCCGCGCGCCCCGCGCGCCTGCGTCGCCAGCGGATACACCGCGAAAGAGTGCTGCGAATACACCGCTGAGGAACCCGGGCCAAGATAGGCCATGGCGACCAGTTCGAGCACGTCGTTGGACCCATTGCCGAGCACGATCGAATCCATGCCGACGCCATAGCGGCGGGAAAGTGCGTCCTTGAGTTCGAACCCGTTGCCGTCCGGGTACCGCGCAAGATCGCCTAGCGCGGATTCGATTGCCGCGCGGGTACGCGGCCCGATGCCGCGCGGGTTCTCGTTCGAGGCAAGCTTGACGATGGTCTTTTCCTCGATGCCCATCTCGCGGGCGAGCTCGGAGGTCGGCTTGCCCGGCTGGTAGGGCGCAATCGCCCGCACGTATGACGGGGAAAGATCGCAGAGATCCTTGCTGGAAACGCTCTTGGGGGCAGGCGCATTCATTGGTCAGGCACTCTATTGGACGGCCGTGGGATAGGAACCCAGGACCTTGAGGAAAGGCGCCTTGCGGCCAAGCTCGCCGAGAGCGCTGGCAACGCGCTCATCGTTCCTGTGGCCTTCGACGTCGATGAAAAACAGGTACTCCCACAGGCCGCTCTTGGCCGCCCGCGAGGGGCGCGACTCGATGCGCGACATGCTCACCCGATTGGCCGCAAGCGGCGAGAGCAACGCATGCACCGCGCCGGGCTTGTTCTCGGCCGACATGACAAGCGAAGTCCGGTCATGTCCAGTGGGGGCCGTGTCGATCTTTCCGAGCACGAGGAACCGCGTGGTGTTGTTCGGGTCGTCCTCGATGGAGCGCGCGAGGATCGCTAGTCCGAAGCGCTCGCTTGCAAGCTGCCCGGCAATCGCGGCGCTGCCCGGCTCCTCGGCCGCGCGGCGGGCGGCATCGGCATTGGAGACGACCTGAACGCGCTCGGCGTTTGGCAGGTTCTGGCCCAGCCATCCGTGGCACTGGGCGAGCGACTGGGCGTGCGAATAGACACGCTTTACATCGGCGAGCGTGCCCTCTTTGAGCATGAGGTTCTGCTGTACGCGCAACTCGATTTCGGCGCAGATCTTCAACGGGGTGGCCACCAGCAGGTCGAGCGTGCGGCCGACCGCGCCTTCGGTGGAATTTTCCACTGGCACCACGGCAAACTCGGTGTCGCCGGCCTCGGCGCGCCGGAAGACTTCGTCGATGGACGGCAAAGGGATCGCGTCCACCGCCCGACCGAAGTGCTTTTGCACCGCCTGCTCGCTGAAAGTGCCCTGCGGCCCGAGGTAGCCGGCACGGAGGTCCTGCTCCATGCCGCGGCAGGCGGAAATCACCTCGCGGAAGATTCCCGAGACCCGTTCAGGGGGCAACGGCCCCGGATTGCCGAGCGTGACGCGGCGAAGGATTTCCGCCTCGCGCTCGGGGCGGTAAACCGGAGCGTCCTGCTTGAGTTCGCCGACGCGGCGGGCAAGACTGGCGCGGCGGTTTACGAGGAGGAGCAGCTCGGAGTCGAGCGTATCGATCTCCCCGCGCAACTTTGCGATGTCGTCACTCATGGTCTGCGGGAAGATAGCGCACCGCGAGCACGCCGTCGATGCTGCGCAATTCCTCGATCACGCTGGCAGGCACCTGGCTGTCCACGTCGACCAGGGTGTACGCCATTTCGTTCCTCGACTTGTTCAACATGGTGTGGATGTTGAGGCCGGCTGCACCCATCGCATTCGAAATGCGAGCCAGCATGTTCGGCACGTTCGCGTTCGCTATCGCGACGCGATAAGGCGACTCGCGCGGCATCGCGACGTCGGGGAAATTCACCGCGTTCTTCACGTTGCCGTGCTCGATGTAATCGCGGATCTGGTCGGCAAGCATGACGGCGCAGTTCTCCTCGGCCTCCCGAGTCGACGCCCCAAGGTGAGGAAGCGCGATCACGCCCGGCACCCGGATCAGTGCCGCCGAGGGGAAGTCTGTCACATAGGCCTTGAGGCGGTGGGTGCGCAATCCTCTGAGCACGGCTTCCTCCTCGACTATGCCCTCGCGCGAAAAGTTGAGCAGAATCGATCCTGGCTTCATCAGTTCGATGTTTCTTGCATTGACGAGATTCCGCGTCCGGTCCACGAGCGGCACGTGCAGCGTCAGGAAGTGGCTCGCCTTCTGCACCTCTTCGATTGAATTCGCCCTTCTCACTTGAGAGGGCAGACTCCACGCCGCATCCACCGTGATGTCGGGGTCAAAACCGAGCACATGCATGCCGAGCCTGATTGCGGCATCCGCAACCAGGCTGCCGACGCGGCCCAGACCAATGACGCCGAGCGTATGGCCGGGGAGTTCCATTCCCGCAAACGCCTTTTTGCCCTCCTCAATCCGCTTGTCGAGGTCCGCCACGCCCGGCTCCAGGCCGCGCACGAATTCGAGCGCGCCCGCGAGGTTGCGCGCCCCGAGCAGCAACCCGGCGACGACCAGTTCCTTCACCGCATTGGCGTTCGCTCCGGGCGCATTGAATACGGGCAACCCGCGGCTGGAAAGTGCCGGCACGGGAATATTGTTGGTCCCTGCGCCTGCGCGACCGACGGCAAGCAGCCGCCCTCCAAAATCGATCGCATGCAGGTCCTGCGAGCGTACGAGCACGATTTGCGGGGCGGCCGCCTCCTTGACGAGCGAGTAGCGATCGGGCGAAAAGCGCTTCAGACCGGCCGGCGCGATCTGATCGAGGACCAGGACTTCGGTCTTTCTCAAAACGGATTTCGCAGCGGACCCGGGAAGAATCCCGCCCGAGGGTTTAGCCATGCTGCTTCTCGAACTCCCGCATGTAATCGACCAGCGCGCGCACGCCCTCGACCGGCATCGCGTTGTAAATCGACGCCCGCATTCCGCCGACGATCCGGTGACCCTTCAACTGAATCATGCCGCGACGTTCGGCGCCCTCGAGAAATGTGGCATCCAGATTTGAATCGGCGAGCGTGAACGGGATGTTCATGCGCGAACGGTCCTCCTTCGCAACCGGACTGCGGTAGAAGCGGCTTGCATCGAGCACATCGTAGATCAGGTTCGCCTTGGCGATGTTTCGCCTTTCCATCTCGGCCAGGCCACCGAACTGTTTCAACCACTTGAATACCAGGCCTGCCATGTAGATGCCGTAAGTCGCCGGGGTGTTCAGCATCGAGCCGGCATCGGCCTGCAGCTTGTAATCGAGGACGGTCGGGGTGCCTTTTTGCGCGTGCCCGATCAGGTCTTCCCGCACGATCACGATCGTCATGCCGGCCGGGCCGACGTTCTTCTGCGCACCGGCATAGATCAGCCCGAAGCGCGACACGTCGAGCGGACGCGAGAGGATATGCGACGAGGCGTCAGTCACCAGCGGAACCCCGCCGGTTTCCGGGATCCAGTGGAACTCGACCCCGCCGATCGTCTCATTGGAGCAATAGTGGACATAGGCCGCATCGGATCGGACCTTCCACGCGCCCTGCGCGGGGGCGTAGGTGAATTTTCGGTCTTCAGCACTTGCGGCAATGCCGACGTCGCAGAACGACTCCGCCTCTTTCACCGCCTTCCGTGACCACTCGCCGGTAACGACATAGTCCGCCTTGCCCTTGCCCCCGAGGAGGTTCATCGGGATCGCCGCGAACTGCAGGGTCGCCCCACCCGCGAGGAAAAGCACCTTGTAGTTCGGAGGAATCGACAGGAGCGAGCGAAGGTCGGATTCGGCCTCGGCCGCAATGCCCATGAACTCCTTGCCGCGATGGCTCATCTCCATGACGCCCATCCCCGATCCGTGCCAGTCGAGCATCTCGTCGCCGGCGCGGGCCAGCACTTCCTGCGGCAGAACAGCCGGCCCGGCGCTGAAATTCCAGATCCGGCTCATCGCCTACGTCGGGTCCGTGTCGCCTGCCGGGGGCGCGCTCACTCCGCCTTCGGATTCCCCGTTGCCATTCGGGATTTCTTCGTCTCGCTCGACCACCCGTTCGAGGCCCGCGAGTCTTTCGCCTTCGCCCAGCGCAATGAGCGTGACGCCCTGCGTCGTGCGTCCCTGTTCGCGGATCTGGGCAACCGCGGTTCGGATCAACACCCCGCGCGTGGAAATGAGCATGACCTCGTCGGTGTCCTCCACAAGAATGGCGCCGACGAGGTTGCCATTGCGCTCGGAAGCCTGGATCGCGATCATGCCTTGCGTTCCGCGGCCGTGGCGCGTGTATTCGGCGATGGGGGTGCGCTTGCCGAAACCGTTCTCGGTCGCGGTAAGCACGGTTTGCTTTTCGTCTTTCGCAACCAGCATGCACACGACCCGCTGGCTGCCGTCCTCGGCAAGGCGCATGCCGCGAACGCCGGTCGCCTGGCGGCCCATGGGGCGCACGTCGCCTTCTTCGAAGCGCACTGCCTTCCCTGCGTCCGAGAAAAGCATGACGTCGTAATTTCCATCGGTCAGCGCGACGCCCACCAGGAAGTCGCCCTCATCGAGACCCACGGCAATGATGCCGGAGGGCCGGGGGCGCGAAAACTCCGACAGCGGCGTCTTCTTGACCGTGCCCTGCGAGGTTGCCATGAAGACGTAATGCTGCGCGTCGAACTCCTTTACCGTGACCACCGCGGTGATTTTTTCGCCATCCTGCAGCGGAAACACGTTGACGATGGGCTTTCCGCGGCTGGTGCGGGTGCCTTGCGGAACTTCGTACACCTTGAGCCAGTAGAGGCGCCCGCGGTTCGAGAAGCACAGCAGGTAGTCGTGTGAATGGGCCACGAACAGACGGTCGATGAAGTCGTCTTCCTTGGTGGCCGTGGCCTGCTTGCCGCGCCCGCCGCGGCGCTGCGCGCTGTAGTCGGCCAGCGGCTGCGACTTGACGTAGCCGCCATGGGAGAACGTCACGACCATATCCTGCGGGGCGATCAGGTCTTCGAGCGAAATGTCCTCGGTGTTGATTTCGATCACGCTGCGACGCGCGTCGCCGAACTGCTCGCGGATCTGCCTGAGTTCGCCGCCGATGATGGCGGTGATGCGTGCGGGCTTGTCGAGCATGTCGAGCAGGTCGGCGATGGTGGTCATGACCTCCTTGTACTCGGCCACGATCTTGTTCTGCTCCAGGCCGGTGAGGCGCTGCAGCCGCAGTTCGAGGATCGCCTGGGCCTGCTCGTCCGAGAGCAGGTAGCCCGCGTCCTTCAGGCCGAACTCGGCGGCCAGCCCCTCGGGCCGGAAGGCGTCGGCCATGGCCCGGTCCAGCATATCGCGCACGGTTGCCGACGGCCACGCCTTGCCCATCAGCCCGCGCTTGGCCTCGGCCGGCGAAGGGGCTCGCTTGATGAGTTCGATCACTTCATCGACGTTGGAAAGCGCAACCGCGAGTCCTTCGAGGATGTGGCCGCGTTCGCGCGCCTTCCTCAGTTCGAACACGGTGCGGCGAGTGACCACCTCTCGCCGGTGCGAGATGAAGCACTCGATCAGGTCCTTCAGGTTGAGGACCCTGGGCTGGTTGTCGACCAGCGCAACCATGTTCATGCCGAACGTGTCCTGCAGCTGGGTCTGCTTGTACAGGTGGTTGAGGATCACCTCGGGGAGCTCGTTCCTCTTGAGCTCGATCACCACGCGCATGCCGTCCTTGTCGGACTCGTCGCGGATGTCGGAGATGCCCTCGATTTTCTTCTCGCCCACGATCTCGGCGATCCGCTCGAGCAGGGTCTTCTTGTTGACCTGGTAGGGAAGCTCGTCGACGATGATCGCCTGCCGGTCCCCCTTGCCGATGTCCTCGAAGTGGGTTTTCGCGCGCATGACCACGCGACCGCGGCCGGTCCGGTAGCCTTCGCGCACGCCGGAAACGCCGTAGATGATCCCGGCGGTCGGGAAATCCGGCGCCGGGACGATTTCGATCAGCTCGTCGATCGAGATCTCGGGCTTCGCGAGCAGCGCAAGGCAGGCATCGACGACCTCGGTGAGGTTGTGCGGCGGGATGTTGGTGGCCATGCCGACCGCGATTCCCGACGATCCGTTGACCAGGAGGTTCGGGATGCGCGAGGGCATGACGAGCGGCTCGTGTTCCGAGCCGTCGTAGTTCGGCCCGAAGTCGACCGTCTCCTTGTCGATATCGACCAGCAGCTCGTGGCCGATCCGCGCCATGCGGATTTCCGTGTACCGCATGGCCGCGGCATTGTCGCCATCGACAGAGCCGAAGTTGCCCTGCCCGTCGATGAGCATGTAACGCAGCGAGAAGTCCTGCGCCATGCGCACGATGGTGTCGTACACGGCCGTGTCCCCGTGCGGGTGGTACTTGCCGATGACATCGCCGACGATGCGGGCCGACTTTTTATAGGCGCGGTTCCAGTCGTTCGAGAGCTCGTACATCGCGTAAAGCACGCGGCGATGGACCGGCTTCAGGCCGTCGCGCACATCGGGCAGCGCGCGGCCGACGATCACGCTCATCGCGTAGTCAAGATACGACCGCCTCATCTCCTCTTCGATGCTGATCGGGAGGGTTTCTTTTGCGAATTGATCCATGCGGGCCCTGTTGTTCCCGGCACTCGCCGGGGGCTGCGCGAAAGGTGTTCCGCAACCGTGTCGCCAAACATGAAATTTTAACATGCGGGCCCCGCCAAAACCGGCTGACGCGGTAAGCTTCCGGCCGGGTTTCCGGGTCAATAAGGGAAGAGCGGGTGCAAAGCGAAAATTCGGTCCTGATCAGTGCTCGATGGGTGGTGCCCGTCGAGCCGCAGGGCACGGTGTTGGATTGGCACAGCGTTGCCGTTCGCGACGGCGCGATCGAAGCCGTGATGCCGACCGACCGGGCGCTCGAGGCGTATCCCGACCTCGCGCGCGTCGAGTTGCCCGATCACGCGCTGATCCCGGGCCTCGTCAACGCCCACACGCATGCGGCGATGACGCTCATGAGGGGCCTTGCCGACGACCTGTCGCTCATGCGCTGGCTGCAGGAGCACATCTGGCCGGCCGAGGCCAAGCACGTGTCCGCGCAATTCGTGCGCGATGGGACGCTCCTTGCGTGCGCGGAAATGCTCCGGGGTGGCATCACTTGCTTCAACGACATGTACTTCTTCCCGGAGGCGGCGGTGGAGGCCGCGCTCGAAGCCGGCCTGCGCGGCTCGATCGGCATGATCGTGATCGACTTCCCGACCGTGTATGCCTCGGATCCCGACGACTACCTCGCCAAGGGCCTCGCGCTGCGTGACCGGTATCGCGATCACCCGATGCTTTCCTTTTGCCTCGCGCCGCACGCGCCCTACACCGTCTCGGACCGCGCGTTCGGCAAGATCGCGACGCTCGCGGCCGAACTCGATTGCCCGGTCCACTGCCATGTCCACGAAACCGAAGACGAGATCGCGCGCTCGGTTGCCGAGCACGGCGTGCGCCCACTCGAGCGCTTGCGTGCGCTGGGGATCGTAGGGCCGAACTTGATCTCGGTGCACTCGGTGCACCTTTCGGCGCAAGAGATCGCGATGCTCGCCCGGCACGGAAGTTCGGTCGCCCATTGCCCCTCGTCGAACCTGAAACTGGCCAGCGGCTTTGCGCCGGTGGCAGCGATGCTGGCCGAAGGGGTCAATGTGGCCCTGGGCACCGACGGGGCCGCCAGCAACAATCGGTTGGACGCCTTCCAGGAAATGCGCCAGGCCGCCCTGCTTGCCAAAGCCGTGGCGAAGGATGCCGAAGCGTTGCCCGCCCACGCGGCGCTCAGCCTGGCCACTTTGGGTGGGGCCCGGGCCCTCGGGCTGGCGGCCCGCATCGGCTCGATCGAACCCGGAAAGCGGGCGGACCTTGCCGCGGTCAGGCTGGCCGGCCCGGAACTGGTTCCGATATTCGATCCCGTGTCCCACCTCGTATACTGCGCCGGACGCTCCGACGTGTCCGACGTCTGGGTCGATGGAGTGCGGAAAATGGCCGGCAGGACTCTGAAACACATGGATATTTCCCACTTGGACACCTGCGCCAAGTTGTGGCAAACTATCCTTAAGCGTTGAACAGAATTGAACAAAACCGGATTTTTTGGATTCGAGAAGTCTTCGGAATAACGAAAGAGGGGATCGCATGAATAAGAAAACTTTGTCGCTTCTGGCAATCGCAGGTGTCGCAATGTCGGCGGCGTCTTTCTCCGCCTCCGCCCAGCAAGCGGGCGGGTACTGGACCAACCCGTCCAGCGGCCTGATCTGGAAGAACAACTTCGGCCAGTGCTGGAAATCGGTCTACTTCACCCCGGCCATGGCCGTGGCCGAATGCGACCCCGGCCTGATGCCCAAGCCGCCTGCGCCCGCGCCCGCTCCCTATGTCGCGCCGCCGCCGCCGCCGAAGCCCGCCGCGCCGGCGCCCGCGCCCGCGCCGAAGCCCGCCGCACCTGCGCCGAAGCCGGTCGCCGAGAAAGTGACGATGGCCGCCGATGCGCTGTTCGACTTCGACAAGGCCGTCATCAAGCAGGATGCGAAGAGCAAACTGGATGACCTCGCCGACAAGGTGAAGCGCGTCAACCTCGAAGTCGTAATCGCGATCGGCCACACCGACTCGATCGGCAGCGATGCGTACAACCAGAAGCTGTCCGTGCGCCGCGCCGAAGCCGTCAAGTCCTACCTGGTGAGCAAGGGCGTCGAGCCGAACCGCGTGTACACCGAAGGCAAGGGCGAGAAGCAGCCTGTGGCGAGCAATGCCACCAAGGAAGGCCGCGCCAAGAACCGCCGCGTGGAAATCGAAGTGATCGGCACGCGCAGGCCGTAAGCTTCACGTTCTAGAAAAAAGCCCTGCGTCAGCAGGGCTTTTTTTTTGGTAATCGGACAATGAGCACAACCTCGAACGCAGACCCAGCGGAGCTCGACAAGTTCGGCCAGCTGGCCCATCGCTGGTGGGACCCGGTGAGCGAATTCCGGCCGTTGCATGAGATCAACCCTCTTCGCCTTGCGTGGATCGATGCGCGCGCCCCGGTGTCGGGAAAACAGGTTCTCGACGTTGGCTGCGGCGGCGGAATCCTTACCGAGGCCATGGCAGCCAAAGGTGCCGACGTTTGCGGCATCGACCTTTCGGACAGGGCCCTAAAGGTCGCGGAGCTTCACCTGCTGGAAACACGCCTGCCCGTACGCTACGAGTGCGTTTCGGCCGAAGCGCTGGCTGATCGCACTCCCGGCACCTTCGACATCGTCACTTGCATGGAACTGCTCGAGCACGTCCCCGAGCCGGCGAGCACCGTCGCGGCCTGCGCCAAGCTCCTCAAGCCCGGCGGGCACGCCTTCTTCTCGACAATCAACCGCAACCCGAAGGCGTACCTGTTTGCGGTCGTCGGCGCGGAGTACCTCCTCAAGTTGCTGCCCAAGGGCACCCACGACTACATGCGTTTCATCAAGCCCTCCGAGCTCGCGGCTGCATGCCGGGCCGCCGGCCTTCGGTGCGAGGAATTCACCGGCATGAGCTACAACCCGCTATCGAAGAAATACAGCCTGGGCGAAGATTGCAGCGTGAACTACACCGCCCATTGCGTCAGGGAAGATTAGGTGCGCGCCGTTCTTTTCGATTTCGATGGCACCCTTGCCGACACCGCGCCGGACCTGGGCGCCGCGCTCAACCGAATGCTCGTCGATCGTGGCCGACCGTCCCTGCCCGTGGAGAAGGTGCGAACGTACGCATCGAGCGGCGCACGGGGACTGCTCTCGGTCGGATTCGGCAAGACGCCGCAAGACCCCGACTACGAGGCCATGCGCGAGGAGTTCCTCGCGAACTATCGGGCCGCAATCTGCGTGCACACCCGCCTTTTCGCCGGAATCGAGGAATTACTTGCCGAGCTCGAATCGCGCCCTCTGGCGTGGGGCATCGTGACCAACAAGGCAATCGGCCTGACCACGCCGCTGGTCGCGCAACTCGGCCTCGCGGGCCGGGCCGGCTGCGTGGTCGGCGGGGACTCCACTCCGCATCTCAAACCCCATCCCGCATCGTTGTTGCTCGCAGCCAAGCAGATCGGGATGGAGCCCTCGGAGTGTTGCTACCTGGGCGACGACCTGCGCGACATCCAGGCCGCGAAAGCCGCCGGCATGTTCTCGGTGGCGGTCGAGTACGGCTACAGCGGCACCGAAAACGGCGGCCCCAGGGGATGGAATGCCGAGGCCGTCATCGGCCAGCCGCTCGACCTTCTGCGACTGCTTTAGGCACCTTGCAATCGGGCTGCGTGCCCCCACGTGCGATAATGTACGGGCTTGTATGAAACCGGGGGCGACCTGGCTTCGACAGGGGTAACAAAGCAGGCAGGGCATACCGAGGACCAGTCACCTCGCAAATCCATCTGGAACATAAGTAACTGCGAACGACAACTCGTACGCACTAGCCGCCTAAGAACCGGCTAGCTCTGCTCCCATCTCGTCCCTGGGGTGGGCCGGGCAACCGGATGCAGAGTCATCTACAGGGAATCGGGCTGCGCCGGGTCGCTTGGCACAGCCTTAAAAAGTAGGCGACTCGCGGGGAAAGCAGCGTGCCTGTTCGCGGCCGACCCGTTAAAAAAAGTCGACAGGCTAAGTATGTAGAACTGTATGTGGCGTGCCACTGGACGCGGGTTCGATTCCCGCCGCCTCCACCAATACTCAAAGTCCCAACTCTTATCAGTTGGGATTTTTTTTGCCTGTTCCCCCAGTGAAAACGCCTTTGGCCTCGCGAGCGTCGCGCCCTGGGCGGTGCGTTTTCCGGCCCGATTCCCGCAAATTACTCTCTCTGTTATCAGTAGGGACGCGAGCGCTCGCGACGCCACTTTGTTTATTTTCAATGACTTACAGACAGCAGGTTCGATAAGTAATTTGGTCGGGCGGTGGGGAATGAAAAAGGACTATTTCGGCGTTCGTCTCGTGCAGTTCGGGCTGATATTTATTGACTCCCCCTCCACCCAAACTTCCGTTTTCGCCCTCCCGCTCTCTGAATACAGAGAATTCTC
>CANKMT010000079.1 GCA_947482825.1 Betaproteobacteria bacterium
AAAAGAGGTATCCGACACCCGGATCGTCGCGGACGGCCACGACTCACGCAGCTTCACCACCGCGCGAGCACGGCGCAGTTCGCCGTCGATCGAGCGTGCCCGCGAAAGACAAGCCTGCCCTAAAGCAGTAAACACAATCCCCCGCACGCTGCGCGTGACCAGCACCGCACCCAGCTCGGCCTCGAGCAGGCGCAGGCTCTTGGTCAAAGCCGGCTGGGTCAGGCCGAGGCTGCGCGCGGCGGCGCGGATGCTGCCGGTGTCGGCCACGGCGAGGAAATCGCGGATCCGGGAGAGGCGCATGACAACCCGAGGTTATCGCTACGCCGCAGGTGAAGGCGCGCTTCGCCGCGCTCGGCGTGGAAACGGTCACCGGCTCGCCGGAAGAGTTCGGCAACCTCATCGCCTCCGAAGTGGAACGCTGGGGGCGCGTGGTCAAGGAGGCGGAGATCAAGGCCGACTAGCAGCGTCCGTCGGCGGATGATCCATCGAACCGCGGATCCGTGAGCCGACGCGCCAACCGCTACCAGAGCGTTTTCAACCCGGCATCGCGATAGGCAGGCAAGGCGCCGTCCTTGGTGATCAATATCCATTCCCGTCCAATAGCCTGCCAGGCAAGCATTCGATCGAACGGATCCCGATGCGCGGCGCGCGGCAATCGATGGAAGCTGGCCGACTCTTCGGCGGAAGGATCGACAATTTCCAATCCCATTTCACGCGCGGCTGGCACCAACTGTTCCGGGCTCGTGTTTTCGAGCACCAGCTTGCCGAGGGAATACTTCAGCGAGATTTCCCAAAACGAAATCGAAGACACGGCTACCGTGTTGGACTTCTCGACAATGACTGCGCGGGCGCGCCTGCTCAGCTTGACCGGCGAGAAAACCGCCCAAAGGAAGGCGTGGGTGTCGAGCAGATAGCTCACCCGGCGAGCATCTCCTCATCGCTCATGACGTACCCTTTGCGCAGGGAAAAGCCCCCCTTCCCCTTGAGCGCCCCCAAACGGCGCCTGCCGGCATCGGCGGAAAACTCGGCGTAGGGCACCAGGGCGGCGACGCGCTGCTTCTTGCGCCCGTAACAGACAATGATCGACTCGCCCGCCTGCACCGCCGAAATCACCTCGGAAAAACCGGCCTTCAGCTCGCCTATGGTCAACGTTCGCACGATCAACTCCAGCGGAAAGCGACATTTTTGCATATCGAGACAAGTTGTCAAGTAATCCTTCGGTCACAGATCCTGCATGTGCCGTTCAAGGGCGCTGCGGAAGTCACCAACGCGCTCAATCCCTATATCAAGCTTGGGAAGGTTCGCGTGCCGGGCGCGAGACGCTCGCGGCGACCATGAGGATCGCCCATGGAGGACCCGGTAATCAAGGAGCGCCTTGCCAACCTGTATAAGGAAGTGATCTACGCGCCGCCCAGGGAGTTCGGCGAGGCCATCGTCGATTCGGTCGACAACTTCAAGGGAATCGTCCGGATGCCGGGCCTGACTGCGGAGTGACTCGAGCGAAAATGTACTGGTATCAATACACGATCTGACAGGATAGTGAGTATCCGCGCGGCTATCGACACCCAATTGTGATAGAATTTCCAGAACGCCCCAACCACACATTCGAGAATGCAGGCCACTGAACTCCAGGTCCTCGCAGGCGGCGCGCTGACCGACCCGATGAGCGCGCTGGCTGAACTCTATGAACACGCTTCCGGGCAAAGCATCGTCTACCGCTTCGGCACAACCCCGGTCCTGATCGGACTGGCCACGAGCGCAGACCCGTTCGACCTCGGTGTGGTGCCTGTCGATGTAATGAAAGACGCCGCCGCGCGCGCCCGGTTCGCCGCCGGGCCGACCACCGACATTGCGCGCATCGGGCTTGGGGTCGCGGTTCGCGCGGGCGCGAAGAAACCCGACATTGGCAATGCCCAGGCGCTGAAGCAAGCGCTGCTCGACGCGCAATCCATCGCCACGATTCCGGCGAGCGCCGGAGGCACACAGGTCTTGCGTGTGTTCGAGGCGCTTGGCATCGGCGAGGCGATGAAGTCAAAGATCAAGGCGCAACCTACGCCCGCGCAGTTCGTCCGGGCCATGGCCGACGGCGAAGCCGAGCTTGGGATCTTTCTCATGAACGTATTGACGGCACCCGGCCTCGAGGTGGTCGGCCCGGTGCCTGCCGAGCTGCATCAGGAAGTGGTTTTCACGGCCGCGCTCGCCGGGAACACGAAAGCAGCGGAAGCCGCCCGGGCGTTTATCGCCTACCTGAAAAGCCCCGCCGCGACCGCGGTGCTTAAGGCCAAGGGCATGACGCCCGCGAGCGGCGCCTAGTCGACGGCCGTTTCGTCGGCCGCCGCCGCGCTCACGTACTTGTCGTAGAGCGCCATGACCTTCGGCACGAAAACCCGCGTCTGGCCGAAAGGCGGGATCCGGTTGCCATACCGGATCACGGCATTCTCGCCGGCGTTGTAGGCGGCCAGCACCAGGCTCACGTTGTCGCCGAAGAGGTCGAGAAGCTCGCGCACGTAGCGGACGCCGGCGTGGATGTTTTGCTTCGGATCGAGGGGATCGCGCACGTTGTAGCGCCGCAGCACCCCGGGCATCAACTGCATCAGGCCCACGGCGCCGGAGGGCGAACGTGCGGCCGGCCGGTATCCGGACTCCGCGTGGATGAGCGCGTGCAGCAACTCGGGACGCACATTCGCGGCCTTTGCGGCGTCGCGCACATGCCGGGCGAACGGGACAGCGTGGTCCCAGGCCTTGGCCGCAACGCCCTGCGGCGCCGGCAATGTCGCCGGTTGGGGGGCTGGGTCAAGCGCGTGGGCCGGGTCCGAAAGCAGGGACTCATCGGCGATTGCCGTGAGTGCAAGGCTTGAAAGAACTAAAAAAACCGCAAGTCGTTGCGCCAAGGAATACCCTCCTAGGTTCGGGCCGGGGCGCAGCTTACCCTCCAAGGCGCCATGACGATAGCTTTGAATCTATGCCATTGATTCAGCAAGGCTTTACGAACCCGGCTTGAGGTGTTGGAGCACAACCGCCCTACTTCGCCGCCAGCCCGAACTCCTTCACCAGCGCGCGGAACACCTGGTCTTCGTCGCGGACCTGCTTTTCGAACTCGTCGGCGCTTGCGTAGGCGACTTCCACGCCGAACTTGTCGGCCAGTTGCAGGTAGGCGGGATCCTTGGCGATGCGGGCCAGCGCTTCCCGCAGGATCGCGAGGCGCTCGGCCGGAACGCCCTTGGGCGCGACGAACCCGGTCCACTGAACGAACGGCGCTTCGATCCCCAGTTCCCGAAAGGTCGGGGTATCGGGGTGCCCGGCAACGCGCGACGCGCCGGTCATCGCCAGGACGCGAATCGCGCCGGCCTTGACCTGCGCCTCCGCGGCCGCGAGCGGGGCCCAGACCGAATCGATATGCCCGCCGAGCAGCGCAGTGAGGGCCGGGCCGGCCCCGCCGTATGGCACCGTGGTGAACTGGACGCCGCCGCGACGGATGAGGTGCTGCGCGGTGAGGAACATGCCGCCCTGCGGCGTGGTGCCGATCGTCTGCTTGCCGGGCGGGTTGCCGGTCGCCTTCCACAATTCGTTGAACGATTTCCACGGCGCGTCGCTCCTCACCACCAGCGCATAGGGCTTCGAGCTGATCCGCCCGAGGAAGGCGAACGAATCGAGCGAGTAGGACGTCTTCACGAGGTTCGGCGCCGCGGTCAGTTCGCCCGAGGTCACGACGAGGATCTTGTAGCCGTCGGGCGTTGCGGTCGCCACCTCGTTGGTGCCCACGATGCCGCCGCCGCCCTGCTTGAAGATCTGCACCAGCGGCTGGCCGAGGATCTTCTCGGCGGGGATTTGCAGCGCGCGGATGTTGAGGTCGTTGGCGCCGCCTTGCGCGAAGGCGTTCACGACTTCGATGGGACGTGACGGAAAAGGCTGTGCCCCGGCGACGGTGAAGTTGCAGGTGAGGATCAGGAAAAGCGCCAGTGTTTTCATTTCAGCTCACCGTGTTGCCGGAAACGACCTTGATCTGGCATCGCTCCGGATCGCGAAATACGTTCTGTGGGTCGCGGCCTTCACTCACATCTTTAAGCGCGCGTCGAAGAATCTTGCGGAACAGGATTACGCCGCGGTCCGTGGTCCCGAGCCTTTCCAGCGCGTGCACGGCGATCGGACGCTGGCTCACCTGCGCCTCCTTGTCGTCCGGGTGGCGCTGGGTGTCCTCGTAGCTGCGGTGTTTCTCCTGCGTTCCAGCGGTGCGGCCTTCCTTCGCCCTGGCAAAGGTCGACACCTTCTCCTTGTCGTTCGGGTCGTAAGCCTCGATGTGAAACCCCAGCGTGTGCGTGTCGTCCACCGGCACCCACCAGCCGATCAGGTTCGCGCCGTCCGCATACGGGCGGTCGGGCGTGAGGTTGTCGGCGATCGAGCGCATGTTCGGCGTGTAGTTCTCCTGCACGCGAACAAACGTCCGTCCGCTGGGCAGCTTCGCGCTGCGGACGTACTTCATGCCGTAGTCGGTCTCGGCGAAGTCAAGTTGCGGGAGCGTTGCGTAGATGTCGCTGAACTGCTGCGTGCTGATGGTCGAATGCAGGAACGCGGTGTGGACCGGGTCCATCGCGTTCTCCTGGATCTGCAGCCAATTGCACTCGGCCACCGCGCCGCGGCTCATGTTGCGATAGGCGAACAGTTCCCAACCCGGCTTTTCGAGGTTGTCGAAGCGGGGGAACACCGGCTCCTTGTCCGGCGGCCCCATGTAGGCGAACACCAGGCCGCCGAACTCGCGCGCAGGGTACGCGGGCTGCGAAACCTTGCTGCAGAACGTGCTGTCCGGCGGTTCGCCGGGCTGCTCGAGGCACTCGCCGCCGACGGAAAAAAGCCAGCCGTGATAGCAGCAGCGGATGCCCCGCGCCTCGATGCGCCCGTATTCGAGCGAAGCGCCGCGATGCGCGCAATGCGCGTCGAGCACTCCGACCCGGCCGCTCTTGTCGCGAAAGGCGACCAGCTCTTCGCCCAGGATCCGCACGAGCTTGGGCAATTCCTCGATGTCGGAGGCGAGGCACACCGGCTGCCAATAGCGCCGCAGCACTTCGCCCATCGGCGTGCCCGCGCCAACGCGCGTGAGCTCGGCGTTCTCTGCCGGCACTACCGCGATCCGGCCGTAGCCCGACAGCTTGATCATCCCGGCGCCTACGCCTGGTAGAGATGCCCGCTCGGCGAGCCGAGAATCGTCGTGCGCACGCAATAGCGATGCGACCCCGGCGGGAAATCCGCGAGCGCCAGGTGCATCGTGCCGCGGTTGTCCCACATGATGATGTCGTTCTTCTGCCATTTCTGGCGGTAGGTGAAGAGCGGATCGACCATGTGCTCGGCGAGGAACTTGAGCAGCGGCGCGGACTCGCGCTCGGTCATACCGACGATGCGGCGCGTGAGCTGGTCGCCGACATAGAGCGTCTTCCTCCCGGTTTCCTCGTGCACGCGCACGATCGGCTGCGCGACCGGCGGATTGTTCCTGCCCAATTCCGCGACGATCGCCGGGTCGCGCCGCTTCATGCTTTCGACCTGCATGTAGTCGTGCACCGCCCACAGCGGCTCGATCATCTTCTTCATTGCTTCCGACAGCGCATCGTACGCGGCCGCGGTGCTCGCGAAGAGCGTGTCGCCGCCGATCTCGGGCAGGAGCTGCGCATGGAAGATCGAGCCCAGCGGAGGCCGCGTGGTGTACGAGAGGTCCGAGTGCCAGTGGCGCCCGACCATCTCGGTCGGTGAAGGCTTGCCGTCTACGGGAATCGTCGAGAGCACTGCGAGCTCGGGCACCTCGGCATGGCGCAGGGGCTTCACGGTCTCGTGCCGGTCGAGTTCGCCGAAGCAGCGGCTGTAATCGATCAGCTGCTGCGCGCTGAGCGGCTGGTTGCGAAAGAGCAGAATGCCGTACTCGTTCCACAGCGCGCGGATCGAGGCGATCGTGGCGTCGTCCTGCCGCTCGCGCAAGTCGATGTCCATGACCTCGGCGCCGAAGGCGTTGGCGAGGCGCCGGGTCTTGAGCCGGGTCTTGAGTTTGGGCAGGTCGGCAGGGTTCATGGCTTGTCTCCGTCTGACGTGGGTCTTTACTGCGGCTGAATGTTCAGTTGCTTTACCAATGCGGTGAGGCGGTCGATGTCCTTCTGGATTTGCGCGGCAAACTGTTCCGGCGTGCTGCCCGAGGGCTCGAGGCCGCGCAGCGCGAGTTCTTCGCGTCCCTTGGGGCTCAGCACGAATTTCGCCACCTCGGCCTGGATGCGGTCGATGATCGGGCGCGGCGTGCCGGCCGGGGCCACGTAGCCCCACCAGAACGTCGAGTCGAGTTCCTTGAGGCCCACCGAGGCGCCCGCCTGCGAGATCAGCGGCACGCCGACCATCGCCGGCGTGGGCGAGGAGACGCCGAACGCCTTGAGGCGGCCGGAATTCACCAGCGGCGTCGAGGCCCCCGGGTTGTCGAAGTAGAGCGACACCTGGTTGCTCATCAGGTCCGGGTAAATCTGGGATGAGCCCTTGTAGGCGACGTCGGCCATCTGCGTGCCCGTGAGAAGCTTGAACTGCAGGCCTAGCACATAGGACAGCGTCGGGCTGCCGGTGCTCGCCATATTGAGCTTGCCGGGGTTGGCCTTCGCATAGGCGACGAGGTCGACAAGGTTGCTCACCGGCAGCGCGGGGCTGCCGAGCAGCACGAACGAGGCGCTGCCGATCATCGAGATCGGCGCAAAACTCTTCAGCGGGTGGAAAGGCAGGTCCTTTTGCAATGCTATTGATGTGGCATGCGTGCTCAAGTTGGCGATGCCGATGGTGTAACCGTCGGGCGCGGCCTTCGCGACGATGTCGGTGCCGATCGTCCCGCCGGCCCCGCCGCGGTTGTCGACGACGATCGGCTGGCCGAGTGCCTCGGACACGCGCGCGGCCACCGAGCGCGCGACGAGGTCGGTACCGCCGCCGGGGGGGTAAGGCACCACGAGGCGGATCGATTTCGTCGGCCACGCCTGCGCGGCCGCGGTCCCCGCGGTCCCCAATACGACGAGGAACCCCAGCGTCGCTGCGATCAATGCCCTTTGCCTCATGCCGTCTCCCGGGTGCGCGGGTTGCCCGGCGCCAGAAGTACATGCTGGCACCGGCCTGAAAGCAGCGCAATCGGGGTTTTGCATCCGGGTTTTGCAATGGCCCGCAAGGCCGGTCCCCGCGGGATCTTGGACGACTCCCGGCGGGTCGGCAGCCTGACAACTTGAGTGCACATGTGCGATTGCGGAAATTCGATCCGATTTTCAAAATGGCGCGGAGTTCAGCGCGCGGTGCGTTTAACCTTGCCGCCTACGGCACAGGAGTCTCCCCATGACGCGAAATAAATGGTGTCAGAGTCCATTAAATAATTGGACTCTGACACCAATTGAATGTACTGACACCAATACCAGAACTGACAGGAGAGCTAATATCCATGCGGCTCTCTGAAACAGAATGTTCATGATTTTTGAGGTCCTGGCGCTCCAGGCTTCGCCCGCAGCCGCGCCCGCACCCGCTCCACAAATCCCGCTACCCCCGTCGGCATGAGGTGCAGGCAAGCGATCACGACGATGCCGTAGATCGCGAGCACCGCCGGCGTCTTGACCGACTGCGCCACGGTGCCGGCGAACAGCAGGATCACCTGCAGGAAGATCGCGCCGTAGATCGCCCCGCTCAAGCTGGCGATCCCGCCGACTGCGCTGCCGATGAGGAATCCGAGCGAAACGAAAATACCCGCAGGCGCCGCATACAGCAGCGCCATGGCCGACAGCGCGCCGGCGAGGCCGGTGTACATCGTGCTGATGCCGAAGGTCAGAGTCTTGTAGAACGTCGTATGGACGCCCATCGATTGCGCAGCGATGGGATGGTCGCGAACCGCGATGATGGCGCGGCCGATGCGGCCGCCGAGCAGGTTCGACGCGGTAACGAATGACAGCGCCAGCACGAACAGCGCGAGCACGAAGATCCACTGGTCGTAGCTCAAAGGCAGGCCGAAGGGAACCGCGGGCCGGTCGATCCCGAGGCCCTGGCTGCCGCCGGTCCAGTTGGCGATGCCCTTGTAGTTGGCGAGTTCCGGCGTCACGCCGGCCAGCGCGAAGGTGGCCATTGCGAGATGCATCGGCTCGAGGCGCACCACCGGCAGTGCGAACAGCACGCCGGCGACAAGGCAGACGAACCCGGCGACCGGCAGCGCGGCCCAGTGCGGGACCGAAAAGAACACCATGAGGATCGCGGCCGTGTACGCGCCCAATGTGTAGAAGGCGCCGTGGCCGAGCGACACCTGGCCGTTGTAGCCGGTCACGATGTTGATGCCGAGCAGCGCGATCGCGTAGACCACCACGTTCGTGAGCTTGAAGAGCTGGAAATCGGAGAGCAGCGCCGGCATCGCGCAAGCGAAAGCGAGCAGGAGGATGAGTCCGGCGGCCTTGCTGTTTCGCACGCCGGGGGTCAAAAACGCCATTCAGGCCCGCTGCTCGATTGAATCGGGCCGGATTATTGGCATACTCGCCACAACTATTGGAGATAATCGAATGACCTTCCTGCGCCGCCTTTCCCGCTTTCCTGTCCTGGCCCTCTTCGCGCTGGCGCTTGCCGGCTGCGCCGGGAGCCACACCCGCTCCGACGCGGATTTGGTCACCGAAGACTTCATGGTCCCCGCCGCCGACCCCGGCTACCAGATCCACGTGCGCAACAAGCGCCCGGCCGGCCTCGACAAGTTCACCCCCGGCAACATCATCCTGTTCGTCCACGGCGCGACCACGCCGCCGGAGGCCGGGTTCGACCTCAAACTCGACGGCCTCTCGTGGATGGAGTGGATGGCGCGGCAAGGCAACGACGTGTACTTCGTCAGCGTACGCGGCTACGGCCGCTCGACGCGGCCCAAGGAACTGGACGCGCCACCGATGAGCAACCCGCCGGTCGTGCGCCTGCCGCAAGCCACCAGCGACGTGAACACCGCGGTGGACTTCATCCGCAAGCGCCGCGGCGTGGAGACAATCAGCCTGCTCGGACACTCGTGGGGCACGACAATCATGGCGGCCTACACGGCGCAGAACAACGCCAAGGTGCACCGGCTTGCGCTGTTCGCGCCGCAGTGGATCCGCACCTCGGGTCAGTCGGCGGTCGATGCCGGCGGCCAGATAGGCGCCTACCGCATCGTCACCGAGGAGGGCGTAAGGAAGCGCCGGGCCGCGGGCCAGAAGCCCGGCGCGGTCGAAGGCCGCATGCCGGCGCACTGGTTCGACGCCTACATGGAAGCTGCCCTGGCGAGCGACCCATGGTCGAAGACGCAGAATCCGCGTGCGTTTCGCGCTCCGAACGGCGTCGTGCTGGACGGGCGCGAGATCTGGGGCGCGGGCAAGGCGGGCTACGACCCGGCGAACATCCGCGTACCCACATTCATCTTCATCGGCGAGCAGGACAACGACACGCCGCTCTACATGGCTCAGACGCTTTTCCCGCTGCTGGTGAATGCGCCCTCCAAGCGCATGGTCGTCCTCGGCGACGCCTCGCACGTGGTGCTGACCGAGAAGAACCGCATGCAGCTATTCCGCGAGGTGCAGCTATTTTTCGAGGAGGGTCGATAGATGGCAACAGACCTGTACGTAGGCACGGTCGGCATGTCCGTGTGGTTCAGCAAGGACGAGGGCGAGACCTGGGCGCGCCCCTACACGGAGGCGGGCCTGTACCTGGAATGCCGCGTGTGGTCGATGGCCACCAGCCCCGAGGCGCCGGCGCGCATCTTCGCCGGCACCGATTTCGGCCTGCAGCGCTGGGATCCGGACGCGGCGCGCTGGCACCACCTGCCCTCCCTGCTCGACGGACTGGGCATCTGGGCGCTGGAGATCTCCCCGCACGACCCGCTCGTCATGCTCGCGGGCACGCACCCGGCCGGCATCTTCCGAAGCGACGACGGCGGCGCCACCTGGCGCGACCTCAACGTCTCCTTCATCGACAACTGCATGTTCGTTGGCAAGCCGCGCATCACACAGATCCTCTTTGATCCGAGGCGCCCCTCGCACGTTTGGGCGAGCGTCGAGGTCGATGGCATCCGCCGCAGCACCGACGGCGGGATCACGTGGCACAAGTGCGCGGGCAAGGGCCTCTTGTCGGAAGACATCCATGGACTGGGCATCGAATACGAGAACGGCAAGCGCAAGCTCTTCGCCTCGCTCAACAAAGGCATCCACCACAGCTGGGACGACGGCGACACCTGGGAGCACACCGTGCTCGATTCGCCGTGGCAGTACACGCGCGTGATCGTCCCGCGCGCCGACCACAACGGCACGATGTTCCTCACCAACGGCGACGGGCCGCCCGGCTCGACCGGACGGTTGCAACGCAGCCGCGACTACGGGCGCACTTGGGAGGACGCAGGGCTGCCCGGCGAGCTGAACAGCACACCTTGGATCGTCTCCACCCACGCTTCGAACCCGAACCTGCTATTCGTCGGCAGCAACCTAGGCCAGCTTTTCCGCAGCCGCGACGGCGGCGAGACCTGGACGCGCCTCAAGCGCGAATTCGGCGAGATGCGCGCCATCCTGTGGCGGCCTTCGGTCGGCGCGGGGTTCAGCGATTCGTTCAAGAAAACGCTCGGCCTGCACGAGCAGAAGATCCACGCGACCCAATGAAAACAATCACCGCAATCGTCCTCGCCTGCGCCGCGTTTTTCTGCTCGAGCGCGCACGCGCAGTTCCCCAACAAGACGATCACTATCGTCATGCCCTACCAGCCCGGCAGTTCCACGGACGGCCTGGTGCGCACCGTGGCCGCCAGCGTGTCCGCGGAGCTGGGCCAGCCCGTCGTGGTGGACAACAAGCCTGGCGCCGACGGCCTGATCGCCTGTTCGGACGTCGCCAAGGCAACGCCCGACGGCTACCGCATCCTGTTCGGCACCGGCGGTTCGCTCGTGGCGGTGCCGGCGCTGCGCAAGGTGCCGCCCTACGACGCCGTCAAGGACTTCACGCCGATCGCGGGCCTCGCGGACTTCTCGCATTTCCTGTTCGTGAACGCGAGCCTGCCGGCGAAGACCATGGCCGAGTTCATCAGCTACGTCAAAGCCAACCCGGGCAAGGTCAACTACGCAACCGGCAACAACATCAGCCTCCTGACGATGGCCTACCTCACGCGTGATGCGGGCCTGGACATGGTGAAGGTGCCCTACAAGGGCGAGCCGGCCGCGCTGGTGGACCTCCTCGCCAACCGCGTGCAAGCAATGTCCGCGACCGCCCTGCCGGTGCCGCATGCGAAGTCGGGAGCATTGCGCGCGCTGGTAACGACGCTGCCCAAGCGCATCGCCATGCTGCCCGACGTGCCTACGATGCGGGAGGTGGGGCTGAAAGACATCCCCTTCGGCGGCGGATGGGTCGCGTTCTTTGGGCCCGCCGGGATGCCGAAGGACGTCGTCGACCGGTTGAGCAAGGCGCTGATCAACGCCAATGCGCTGCCGGACGTGAAATTGCGGATGGAGCAGTTCGGCCTGGTCGCCGCCCCGCTGAAACCCGACGAACTCGGCGCCCACGTCAGGGCGCAGGCCGTCGTCTACCGGGACGCAGTGCGCGAACTGAATCTGACGATGGAATAAATGGTGTCAGAGTCGATTAAGAAATTGGACTCTGACACCAATTCTGGAATGAATGGTGTCGGAGTCAATAAATTCCACTCCGACACCGACTTCGTTATTGGATGCCGGAGCCCGCATTTTAGCGTGCCGGCTAGATCGGTCCATTGACAAACTATGCCACCCAGTGTCATAGTTAAAAAATCATGTGAGTGTTCAAGACCCGCTTTTTCAGCCGGTGGATGCGCAAGACTCCGCTCACCGACAGCGCCTTGTGCGACGCAGTGGCCGAGATGAGTCAAGGCCTGATCGATGCAGACCTGGGTGGTGGCGTGGTGAAAAAGCGTATCGGGCTTGCGGGCCGCGGAAAGCGAAGCGGCGCCAGGACGCTCGTTGCTACAAACAGGGGAAACAAGTGGTTCTTCCTTTACGGGTCCGAGAAAAGCGATCGAGCCAACATCACGGCCGATGAACTCGAAGCGCTTAAGGAAATTGCGGAGCAGTTGCTGGCCCGGGCTGGCGAGGAATTAGACGAAGCGGTACGGGATGGCTCGTTACAGGAGATCTGCGATGAAGAAAATATCCAAGGCTAAAAGCCGGATTCTGGAAGCTGTGCACGAGACAGCGGGCGATCTGCACCGACTCGGCTTTATCGACAAGCGCAAGATGCGCAAGTTCGATGCCCTGTGCCTTGATCCGATTCCACAGTATGACGGTGAAAAAATCCGTGCATTGCGTGATCATCTTCAGGTAAGTCAGGCAGTGCTCGCCGCAGTCTTGAATACCAGTGTCTCGACCGTGCGCAAATGGGAGATCGGCGACAAGCATCCGAGCGGCCCCTCGCTGAAACTGCTCAACCTGCTCGATCGCAAAGGATTGGAAGCGGTTATCTGATCAAGACCCGGTCGCGGCCAGCCCTGGCCGGAGCAGGCCGCCTGCTAATCCGACCTGATGCCCCCGTCGCGAATGACCTTCGCCCAGCGCTCGACATCGACGCTCACGAACTTCTCGGCCTCGGCAACGCTCATCGCGACCGGCAGGAATCCCTGGTCCTGCAGGCGCGCTTTCATCTCCGGCGTCGACATGAGGGCCACCACGTCGCCGTTGATCTTCGCGACGATGTCCTTGGGCGTGGCCGACGGAACCATCAACCCGCTCCAGCCGGTGGCGAGCACGGTCGGGAACCCGGCTTCGACCGTGGTCGGCACGTCGGGCATCAGCGGGAAGCGGCTTTCGGTGGTCACCGCGAGCGCCCGGAGCTTGCCGGACTTCACGTGATTGATGCACTCGGCCGAAAGCGAGAAAACGATATCGAGCTGGCCGCCGAGCAGGCCGATGATCGCAGGCCCGCCGCCTTTGTAGGGCACGTGGAGGATCTTCGCACCGGAAGCTCCGTTGAACATTTCCAGCGTGAGGTGCTGGGGTGTCCCGTTGCCCCCGGAACCCGCGCCCAGCGAGCGGCTGCGCGATAGCGCGACCATGTCCTGCAGCGACTTCACCGGCGAGGCGGCCGGCACGACGGCCACCAGCGCGTACAGGCCGAGGACGGTCACCGGCTGCAGATCGCGCTTCATGTCGTAGGGGGGCTTGGTGACCAGCGACGCATTGATCGCGGTAGTCGTCGTGCCCATGAGCCAGGTGTAGCCGTCACCTGGCGCCTTCGCGACCGCGTCTGCGCCGATGATGCCGCCGGCGCCGGTCTTGTTCTCCACCACCACCGGCTGCTTCCAGTGCTCGCCCACCTACTGCGCGATGTTGCGCGCCATCAGGTCGGTACCGCCGCCCGCGGCGAACGGGACGACGATCTTGACGATCTTGTTCGGATAACCCGCCGCGCTTTGGGCCAGTGCGCCCGCCGAGAAAACCACCAACCCGGCCGCGGATACCAGTGCAAGTATCTTCTTGTTCATCTGATCCCCTCCTCCTTGTAATCCGCGGGGAGCCTAGCACGCGCAGGCCATAGGGCTGAGAGCGCCCCAGGCCGTTGCGTCCTTGCAGCCGGCGCCCTATTTCAGGTCAACCTTGATGTTCGCCGCCCGCACCGTCTTGCCCCACGAAGCGAAGGAAGCCTCGACGAAGCGGGCGAACTCGGCCGGCGGCGCCACCGAGCGCACCACTTCGAGGCCGGTCTTCGCAAACGAGGCGCGCACCGTGGCGTCCTCCATCAGCGTCTTGATCTCGCGGTTGAGCAACGCAACGATCGCGGGATCGGTCTTGGCCGGCGCGAACATGCCGACCCAGATCGCGACACCGGGCGGCATGCCGGCGCGCGGGAAATCCGGCGAACCGGCCGGGCGGTTGATCGGCGTGACGCCGAGGATGCGCACACGGCCCGAGACGTGGTTGCCTGCTGAGGTGGGCAGCGTGACCATCATCGCATCGACCTGCCCGCCCATGATCGCGGCGATCGCGGGCGCGGACCCGGGGAAAGGCACGTGCAGCATCTGCAGGCCGCCGGGCTGGAGGATGGTTTCCATCGCGATCTGGCTGCCGCTGCCGATGCCCCACGACGAGTAGGTCATCTTGCCCTGGCGTTCCTTTACGACGCGCAGGAACTCCTCGATCGTTTTCGCCGGAACGTTCGGGTTCACGATCAACGTCATCGGCAGGTCGCCAATCAGCGCGATCGGGGCAAAATCCTTGATCGCGTCGTAGCGGATGTTCGAGAACACGGCCGGGTTGATCGCATGGGTGTCGGCCGAGCCGAGAATCAGCGTGTAGCCGTCCGGCGCGGACTTCGCCGCCGCCTCGGCGCCGATCATCGGCCGCTGCAGCCTCTCCCTGAAGATCTGCCGTCCCCAGTTGAATCCTTGTACAGCACGACGAGGCGCCACATGTCGCGCAACACTTTCGCGCGGTCGCGCCAGCCGAGCGCCATGAGCGCCGCGGGGAAGTCGGCCTCGTGAGGCTTGTCGAACGCGATCTTGAGCGGGTTCCATTGCTCGGTGGTGCGGCGCACCTCTGAGGCGATCATCCTCCGGTACATCTCCTGCACCAGGCGGTTGCGCAGGCGCGCTTCCACGATCGCTTCGCCCGCAACTTCACGCCGTGCTTTTCCGAAAGGTACTTGACGACGTTCGCGTGCTTCGCGGCGAAATTGTCGCCGCGCTTGAAGCCCACCCCGACGATCCTGCCCGCGCCGAGTTTGTAGAGGCAAAGCGAGCGGGGCCATCGGATTCATCGATCCCTGCTTGCGCGACTGAACATTCCTTCTTCAACGCCCTGGCTGTGCCGGTCGTTGACTCGCGTTCACTTTATTCGGCACTTGCCAAGTCGCGGTGCCCCGCGAGCGTGGTTGGCGCGTTTGCCTCCGGATGGGACTGGAGCGCAATACCGTGCTGCGCGCCGCGCCGGCGCACATGGTCCATTACGAGCGGCGGCGGCCGGAGCAGACGATCCTGCATTGCCTGGTGCGCGGCGCCTGCTGAAAATGCTGACCCGGCTTGGCTATCTGATCGAAGAGGAGGGCATCACTTATATAGCTGACAGGGATGCGGACAATCCGCTTGCGTCATCACGGCGTGCTGGCGCCCAATGCCCGGCTGCGTGGTGCAATCGTGCCGGGCCCGGCGCACAAACCCGATGGACACGCCAAGGAGCACGCACACACCTCGGCGCGCATGGGCTGGGCGCGCCTGCTCGAGCGCGTCTTCGACCTGGACCTTGAACACTGCCCGCAGTGCGGCGGTGAGTTCAGGATCATCGCCGCCATCGAGGAGCCTGCCGTGATCGCGAGGATCCTCACCCACCTGGGCCTGCCTGCCAGAGCCCCGCCGCGGGCACCGGCGCGGCGGCCGGAGCTTTTTCAGGCAGCCTGATCCCCAAAGGCAAGAACGGCTCTGCAACGGGGCTGACAATCCCGCACGCCCTACGCTACTTTGGCGGGGGTCAGCGTGCGTCGAACTGAGGCAATTCGAGTCGATTCAGGGGCCGAATCATCATTGAGAGCGGGCAATCTTCGCCAAACACCGCACGATTGACCGCGCTGGTGGACTTCTTCTCGGGACGGCGATACCGTCGCGCGTCAGGGAAAAGGTGGTTTGAAATTCCTATACCCATACCCAAATCATATTGGATGCGAGACCTGACCTGCGCGTCCAGTTGATCGAGCGTGCTGCCCTTATACCCCACCAAGTGCACGCCCTCGGGTGTCTTCTTCCACTCGATCCGATCCACCGCTTTCTGGAGCGCGTCTTTGTATCGCTGCACTTGCTGCTCACCCGTGGTCCACGCAACGCGGTCAAAGCCGTTGTCGGCTGCGTAGCGGATCATGCGCTTCAGGGCCAGCTGCAGCCAGGCGTCGGTCTTGTCGACGAACGGGGCGCGGGGGATTCCGCTAAAACCAACGGCTGGGGCGGCTAACTCTCTTGCGCGCGCTACAGCCTGCTCGGCTGTGGCGAGATCTGGTGCCAGAGCTGGGTCGGTAATGTTGGCGACGAATACCCCGTTGTCCGTCCGCACCTCCCAGTACGGGCGATCAGCCGAGGTGTTTATCGTGGCCACCATCGGTTGCTCGGCGAGCGGGCCATTCGAGAAGCCTTGCTTTCTACCTGCCTGCGCCCAGTCGCTCTGGATCTCCTCGATGAAGAGCACCTTCTTGCCTTCGGCATCGGTGCGCTCGTTGAATCGGACATGGGCGAGGATGTTGGCTTGGTCGTAGTGGGAAGACCTGAAACTCTTGTCGTCGGTGGCGGTGAATTCGTTTGAAAGTTGCGCCCGTTTAGCGTACAGCTCTGCGTACCTCTCCGGCGACGTATCTGCTATCTCGTCCGCGATCTCCTTCAATCTGGCACGCATGGCTGCGCGGTCACGCCTCTCCGGCAACGTCAGCAGCAGTTCCCGGTAGCTGCCCTCCTTCGCGCCAGGGAGTTGGTATTGGGCGAACTTCGTATTATTTGGGTCGCTATCCGATTGCGCATAGTCGTGCATCACTCCATCACTCGACCGTGCATACGCGTCGGCCTTCGCCTCTACCTCTGTCGGGAAGGAAGCGAGAGAGCGCCCGTCGCGTGGGTCGAACACATCCCACCCCTTACTGGCGAGGCCCCCCAACATCACCTCCTCAACCCGCACCCCGTTCTGCCCGAGGAAGGCGAGCACCTGGTCCTTGGTGATCTTGCCCTTCTGAGTCTCTAGGTAGTCCTCCAACCCCACCGCGTCGAGTTCGGCCTGCTTCACCGCCCCTTTCGCCACCATCCCCTTGATCTGCTCGCGCCAGCCTTGCGCGCTCGCGGCTTTGGTGTTCATTCCCTCAATCTGGCGGGATAGTGCAGAGTAGAACGTCGGCGCCAGCTTTCCAGAGAACTGGGGGCTGGTGTCGGTCTGCGATGCCCCCTCCCGCGCGAACGCTGGCACGAACGCAGGCTCTCCGCGCTCGATCCCCGCCCGCTGCACGCTCGCCCTCGCCAGCGCCATGAGGTCGGCTTCTGTCAGCGAATCCCCGAGGATTCCGAATTCTCGAAACAGGAACGAGCGCACCGCCGCGATGATTTCTTTGATGATGCCCAGCTTCGGGTTGTTCTGGACGAGGTAGGCAAGCGTTTCCTCGGGGACCTGATCTGCGTTCACCGATTCCTTCTCGGCCAGTCTGCGGGCTTCCTTCACCGCCACATTCCCCGCCTTCGCCATCGCGTCCAGGCGCTTCATTACTTGTGCGTACTTCGCCTCGCCGAGCATCTTCTCGAACCCGTAATGCACCCCGAGTTCGTGCATCACCAGTCCACGCACATCGCTTTCAGTCAGGCTCGACAGGACCGCATAGGTCTTATCGGTCTTCGGGTCGTAGAACCCGTAAACGGTATCCCCGCTTCTCACGAACGGGACAACATGCGCCGGGAGCTTGGATTGATCTGCCAAAGGGATGATGAGATTGCCGATCAGCCGGTCGCCGGCCTTGGTGCCGAAGGCATCGGCTACGGCTTGGGCGAAAGCAGATTCGGTGAGGCCGGTCGGCTTTGATTGGTCGCTGGTTCGGCTGAATGTTCCTGCCAGCCCGCCATCTGCTACGAGTTCACTTGCCCGGCGAAGAACGACCTCCAGTATCCGGGGTCTTTCGCCGCTTTCGCTGCGTACAAGGGATTCGAGGAATATGCCTCTTTGCAGCGTTCCGCGCCCCGAGAAAGATGCTCTTCCCATTGCCGTTCCCGCTCCGCGTTCCAGTCGGGTGGGGTCAACGGGTCGCCCGCGGCTATCAATGATTTCCAGTCGGGCGAAGTCATAGCTGTAATCCTTGATCTGCGGGAAACGCTGGTGCAAATTGGAGAGGAAAGTATCTATCAAAGACCGGACATTTGCAACGTCGTCGCCCATCGCCCACTTGAGCGGGAGGATGCCTTTGTCCGGGAGCCCGGCAAGTTGCTCCGCGGCCGCTGCAAGGTGTTTCGTCGTCCCAAAGCGCAGGGCCGAAGACAGCATATTCGACGTGCGCCGAATGATCGCCGCCTCACTCAATCCAGCGGGATCGCCAACGAACATTTTGCCGGAGTTGTGGGCGTAGTTCATGACGGCGGCGTAAATCTGTGAGCCGCCCTCGCCTTCCTCCAATCGGCTTACGTCCATCCAGACTTCATTGCCGCGCTCGTATACGTAGACATCACGCCCATTGGCTGTGCGGAACAACGTGCGCTTGTCGGCTCCAGTCTCGGCGCGTTCGTCTTCCCTGGTCGCGTCGCCTATAAGTGTGGACGCTGGCGCAACGTCCGCCATCACTCCCTCAATGGTTCCTGCTTTGCTGACCGGATAGCGGAACAGTTCATCGACGGCTGCCATCTGTGTGAGCACGTCGGAGGCAAACGACAGGTCGCCCGAGCGCGAAAACATCGCCACGCCGGCATCGGTTTCCTTGGTTTCGATGGCATCGACAAGGGCCTGGAACGCGCCATTGATCGCCGTGCGCTCGTCGCCCGTCGGCACGGTTTCTCCCGACCTTCCTGCGTGCGACAGGTAGGTATTCTTTGCCGCCGCGACTTCCAGCTTGTCGCTCACAAAGGCATCGAACGCTCGGGCAAACTTCTCGAGGTTGGTGCTCCAATATGGCTTCTTCTTGTCCTTGTCCATAACCGTCGCGTTGACGGCGTAGTCGGTGCTAACCTGTTGCGGAATGTGGTCCCTCTCGGCGGCTCTATCGGCCGTGAGATAGACGGCGTGATCGACGTTCGATTGCAAGCCCTTGACCTGATCGAGCGAATACAGGCGCCCGGTCTTTTCCTTGTAGAGCGTGCGCAATTCGTCCACCGCAGGGGACAGGGCCATGTTTGCGGCCGCGATCTTCCCGTCACCAAGGTCGAGGTTTAGGATGCGCGCCGCCAGCGCGTCAAACTTCTGCTCGTCAACCTGGCTCGCCATGAAGTCGCGCTTGATCGCCTTGAGCCATCCTTCGACGTTGCGCTTCGCCTTGTTCTTTGCCAGCGTTATGCGGACATCAACCTGTGCCTGAGTTTCCTGCTTCTTGTTCATGGCCTCGACGATGACCTTGAACGCGCCGGCGATCTCCGGGCGCAAGCCTTCACCGAATGCCCTTTCTTTCTTCCCCGTGCGCTTGGTGTAGCCCTCGGTGTCTACTTGGCCGACATGCTCGGTCAGGAACGGCTCTGTGCTTCTGGCGATCCCAGCCTGTGTGGCGAAGTAGTGATCCAGTGCATGACCCCACTCATGGGCCAGACTTCCGGCGCCGCTGGTGCGTGTCAGATTGATCTCGTTCACGCCAGGCACGAAGTGCGCCGCCGCGCTCCCGCCGCCCTGTGCGCCAATCGCTACGCCAAGCATCCCATTCAGCGATACTGCTTTGGGCGGAACACCAAGAAGCTCAGCCAGATCCACGAACGAGTCGTAGGCGTGATTCAAGTGAAGCTGTCGTTCCTTCTCGTTTGCCTTACCCTTCATCCATGTCCCGAAGTTCACGCCCTTGAATCCAAACGTGTCCTTCAGCTTGTCGCTTGAAACGTCCTCGCCTTCCATGCGCCGCGCCTCGCCAGTGCGTTCGGCAGCCTCGACCGAAATGCCCTTGTCGTTGATTCTCGTTCCAACATCGCGTTTGACCGCTGTGCGCGCGGCTTCCTTGGCTTGCTCTTCGGTTGTAAACGAACCGATGATGTCGCCATTCTTCTTTGTCGTGACCCACGCGCCGATGCTGTCCCGGTGCGCCTCTGCCGCGGCACGAGCGGCCTGCGCCGTGTCTGCGGTGAACGTCTTGTATCCGCTGAGTTGCCCCTCTGCCCGGTAGGTCAGCGAAGTGTAGTGCGCCCCATCCTCGCGGGTGTCGTCGTGAAAATTGAATTTAACCTTGTCCTTGGGCGTGACCGCATAGCCCTGCTTTTGCCAAGACTCCTGCGTGGCCGGCCACCCCTTTTTGATGGCCTTCATCGCGCGCGCGCCCTCGCTGTACCCTGGCTGCATCGCACTGAGAACCTTGTTCCCGCCGACAATCCTAAGTTCCTCCTGGTTCGCGCGCCAGCCTGCCGGGTAAGCGGCGTCCATCGGAGACTTTGCTTTCTCGGTAAGTGCTGAAAGCGCCGTCGGCTTGCCCAGCGAGGCGGCCGCGCCACGAGCCTCCCTCTGCGCCCAGCGCGCAACGGCCTCCGGATCCTTCGCCCAGGCAAGCGTCCCTTCCATCACCCGGTTCACGCCGTCGATGTAGCGTTGCAAGTCAGCATCAGTCGGCGCAGCCCGTGTCGCTGGTTTTGCGGCGATCGAGTCGTACACCTGTTTTACAAGGTGCGCGATCATCGGCTCCATGCCGTCAGAGATCAGTTCCTCGTAGTCAGGCTTCGGATAGACGTTCTGCTTGGTCGTTTCGGAAACACGCAGCGCCTCATTCTTGTCTGCGATGTCGCCCCACTTGATCCCGGTCTTGATCCGGTTGCGCCGGTTGTAGGTGAGTTCTGCGCCAGCGTCTTCGGTATTGGCTGCGCCCTCCTCTGCGACCAGAGATTGCTGCGCTGGCTCGTTCGGCACCTGCGGCGTGACCGGCTTCTTCTCCTTCGGCAGGAGATTGAGGTCCGTTCTGTCCTCCGGGTTCCTTGCCTTCGCCGCCTCCGTCACTGCCCAATACTCGGCCGCGCCGCTGTGGACGATCGGCTTGCCGTTGACAACACGGAAGGCTTCTACCCGGCCGCCGCGCTGGCTCCAGACTTCGTACAAGTCTCCATTGGCATCGGTAAAGCGGTCGCCTTTCAGCGGCTCGCGCGTGTCCTGCGGTGCTATACTTGACGCCTCACCTTGGGGGCTTACCGTGGGGGCCGTCTCACCGGCAGTCGGAGACTGGTCTGCAAAGCCCGACGCGCCGGACGCGCCAGCAGGAACGGGGTCCCTGCTCCAAAGTGTCTTCCATCCTTCGTTCTTTTCCTTGCGAGCGACGTACCCATCATCAGCCGGGAATGCGCTGTTGACACGGTAATAATCGCCAGCCGCATCTACGGCGGCTTGAAGCTCCAGAAACAATACCTTGCCTTTGTCGCCAGCCTGAATGGCGACCAATTGAGTCGTCGCGCCGGGCTTCCATATCGCGTCGATGTGTCTCACGGCATCGAATACGAATTGCTCCACGCTATCGAACCCAGCGGCACGAATTGCTTTGCCGTGCCGCGCCTCGATATGCACAAGCCCATTTCCCGTTCCGTCAGAATTTTGGACGCCGCGCGTTAGCCGAATCGGTCCGGCCTGCCTACGCATCGCCGCCGCCTGCTCGGAAGTAATCTGACCGAAATCCACCGAACCGTCAGGTGCTTTGACGAATTCTGGCTTTCCCGCTTCCGAACCTGTAGGCTTCGCCGCCTCGTCCATCTTCGCCGCCGCAGCACGCAACAGGTCGGCTGTCGAAAGCGTGTTCGCAGGCTGGCTGAAAATATCGCCCTGCCCTCGGGCCTGTTCCGTGTTGACCTTAGTTATTACCGGCGCTGGTGCCGCTGGAGGAGCAGCCCCGAACACGAAGTCCTCCGGGTTCTGGATGGCAGCCAGTTCGGCTTCGCGCCTCGCCTTGTCCTCGGCGATTACGGCGGCAGCGCGACGATCCTTCTCGGCTTTGTTCGCTTCCGCCCGAACCAATCGCGCGGCAGCGGCGTCTGCGTCTGCTTTCTCTTTTGCCGCAGCGGCTTCACGCTCTTGGCGCGCGCGGATGCCGGCTTCGGACTCGCCGGATAGATCGAAAGGCGCTACTTCTTCGGCTTGTCCTTGGCCTTGCTGTTCTTGACCAACTGCGCCACCGTCGCCCGGTCCTGCTTGCTTACCGGCTTGTCGCCCAGCATTGCTTCCATCAGGCTCGCGCCCGCGGGGCTGTTCCAAACTTTCTTGCTTTGCGGAGTCATCTATTTTCTCCAGTACCTGCGCGCGGGTTGCGCGTTGGACAGCGCCGAACATATCGAATCCGGCTTTTGAGGCTTCAGTATGCGCGAATTGCGCCGCGGCGATCAACTTTTCCGCAATCGCCTTCGTACTCCGGATGTTCTTGGCAAACATCCTCGCCACAACCAAAGCATCGCGGGTCAGTTCGAAGTCACCTTGGGCGATCCAGTCTTCTAATTTCACGCCATTCCTGCGCGCGACGATCGCCAACCGGGCCGCGTCTCTGACGGAATCACGGATGTCCAGATCCTCGGCCCCTTCCAGCCGCATCATCGCCGGGGCCGCGCGCGTGAGCGAGGCAATGATAACTTTAGCCTCCGGGTCGCGAGACTGTACGGCAAGTTCGGTCAGCGTCTTATCACCGTAGGCTTGCCAGAATACCGCCGCCACCAAGCGATCCTCTGCCTTCTGCGAAGGCGAGCCATTCGATTCCACCATCCCGGCCTGTTCCGTCGCCGGCATGGCCTGCACGAACCGCTTGAGCGCGTCGATCGTGATCCCACCGTCTTCCTTAAACTCTAGGCCATCGATATTTACTCGCCGCACATCGGTACGCGCCTGCTCGACCGGGTCCAGTGCGGCACCTACCTGCACGTTCGTCTCGTCGCCAATGTTTGCGGTGATGTCGGAAGACCGCATGATCCTGACAAGGACAGGCTGGCGCATCGCTTCAATAGCCTCTTTCGGGACCCCGTGCAGGTCTTCGTCGTTGGCTATTCCTGTCCTGTATGGACCTGCTATCGAGCGCGCGTAAGCCTCGGTGATCCCCGCAAGCCTTGCGTTGCCCGCAACTGCACGTCCTGACTGTCCCGCCAAATAGCCTGGGTTCGCGTTTCCGTCTACGTTGTGCGAGGCGACAAGATCGGATGCCTCTGCAACGGCGTACTGAATATCGAACTTGCGCCCCGTTCCACTGGTGATGGTGTCCTTCTTCCCGAGGACCACGCCAGCAGGCGGTTTGTCCTTGTCGAAGGTGATAACCGGAGCACCCGTTGCCATGTCTCGGCTGAATCCAGCGCGATCTGAATCAAGATTGCCCGCTATCTTTTGCGCGCGTATCGCGAAGTTTTTCCCGCCCTCGCGATTCTGTAGTTCCACCCCGCCGCGGCCGGCGTCAACCGGCTTCGCCTGCGGTGCGGGTACAGCGGCTGCTGGCGCCTTCGACACGTCTCCCCAGATGTATTGCCCCGCGTCTGAATCCACCGGAGCAATCGAAAAGTTCGGCCCGATGGCAAACTTCGGCTTACCGCTTGCGTCGGTCGCGCCCATGCGGCTCTGGATGTTGCTGGCCTTTCCGCCGAACTCGTCCTGCATCCGAACGCTCGTTCGGCGAGCGGCCTCTCTTGCCCCGTCCTCGGTCCCGTCATAGGGCTCGATGATGTCGCCCAGCTTGTTGCCATTCATGTCGCGAATGTCGCGAACGACTACGTTCGGGTGCGTCTTGGTCAGGTTCTGGCGGGTAGGCGACTGCGGCAACTCTGCGGCATTTGATGCTGCAATACCCCCAGCACTGGCGCGGCTCTCCGGGGAAGCCGGGACATTGCTTTGTGCTACAGGAGGGGGAGCCGATACCGTCGCGCGTCAGGGAAAAGGTGGTTTGAAATTCCTATACCCTCCAGGCCCTCACGGGGCGGGCGGTGCCAGTGGGTGATATGGTGCTGGTGCGTGTCAAACCTGATGGCAGCCACGTATCACATCAAGTGTTTCCAAGTCCTCGGCCGTAGCCTTAGCATCTGGTTAGAAGTGTGCTTTGATTGATTGCAAAATTCGTCCCTTGACGCTGGCCATTTCGTCAAGAATTGTGTAATGGTTGAGCGCGGGTAGGTTTTCAAAGATTCCTGGCGCCTTGGCATTGGCGCGGTACTGAGCAAACTCAATCGTTTGTGTTTGCATCGCGGGCAGCTCTGCCTCACCTACGAACAGATCAAGAATCTTGCCGTTTAGTGCGGGTAATTTAATGGGTGAGAATTTCGTCGCGTTCGCCTCGTCTAAGCTCAGTTTTTCATTGAGATAGCAATGGCGCATCGGCTCAAGATCAAAGATGCCGCTAAT
>CANKMT010000080.1 GCA_947482825.1 Betaproteobacteria bacterium
GAAATTTCCCCGCAGGATCTGAAGACTCTCGGCAAGGCGCAGGTGCTCGATTTCGGCACCAGCCTGGAATACCGCGCCGGACACGTACCTGGGGCGGTCTTCGCGATTCGCTCGCGTCTCGGTGATCGGCGCGACAAGCTCGCGGAGGAGGGCGTCATCGTCTGCACTTCGCCGGACGGCCGATTCGCCCGGTTTGCCGCCGCGGACCTGAGCGCAATCGCCAAAGTGCCGGTCAAGGTCCTCGCCGGTGGGACTGCGGCCTGGCGCGATGCGGGCCTGCCGATCGAAACCGGTGAAACCGCCGCGTGGGAGCCGAACGAGGACGTCTACTACAAACCCTACGACCGCAAGAGCCAGGTCGAGCAGGCGATGCAGGACTACCTCGACTGGGAGGTCGCGCTCATGGAGAAAATCGGACGCGACACCGACGTGCGGTTCGTGGAGTTCCCGCCTGCACGCTGAAAGGAGCAATCATGGACATGAGTGAAGCGCTGATGCGGCAGCGGCCGGACCGGATGGCCGAGGAAGAATGGCGCCTGCGGCTGGAACTGGCTGCGTGCTATCGGATCGTTGACTACTTGGGATGGTCCGAACTCATCTATAACCATATCACGATGCGCGTCCCTGGACCGCAAAGGCACTACCTCATCAATCCTTTCGGCCTCAACTACAACGAGGTCACCGCCTCCAACCTGATCAAGGTCGGGCTGGACGGCAAGGCTGTCGATTCTTCGCCCCACCCGGTGAACTCGGCGGGCTTCATCATCCACGGCGCGATCCACGCCGCCCGCGAGGATGCGCATTGCATCATCCATACGCACACAACGGCCGGAATCGCGGTGGCCATGAAGGAAGGCGGCCTCAGGCACGACGACTTCTACGGCGCGATGCTGTTCGGCCGGGTCGCGTACCACGACTTCGAGGGCATCAGCGTGCGTCCCGATGAGCAGCCGCGCCTTGTGAGAAGCCTCGGGAACAAGGATGTGCTGATCCTGCGCAACCACGGATTGCTTGTGTGCGAGCGCGAAATCCCCGCGGCTTTCCGCCTCATGTGGCACCTGCAGCGCGCGTGCGAGGTGCAATGCGCGGGCGATGCGATTCCGGGGCCTAACCGCATCCTCTCGGACGAAGTGCGCCGGCAAAGTTCGCATGACGCGGCCAATTTTGAACCGAAAGGCAAGCTCGAGAGGATGGTCATGGCGAGCGTACTGCGCCGCGCCGGCCTCACGCTCGACATGCTCGCCTGAGCCGTCCTACCAACCTTCCAGGAGCAACAATGGCTTTTCTCCAATCGGGGATCTTCGTCCGGTATGACCCGGAAACCGCAAGCGTTCCCCTGGTGGTCGACGTATCCCGCAGCGGGCGGTGCTATCCCAAGGAATTTCGTTCGCCGCTGCCGTTCACCGTGCTTCACGACAACGTATCGATGTACGTCGAAGACCTCTGGGCGGCTGCGCCGTTGGTCGGCGCCACGATGCTTTACTGCACCTTCCCGAACACGTTCATCGACGTCAACCGCAAGGAGGACGACCTCGACCCGGCGGTGATCGACGGCGAATGGCCCGCCAAGCTCAACCCGAGTCCCGTTGCGATCCGGGGTCTCGGCCTCATCAAGACCAAGTCGCGCTACGGCGAGCCGATGCAGGAGAAGAGGCTCACGGTGGCGGAAATCCAGGAACGCTTCGACGTCTATTACCACCCCTATCACCGGGAACTCAAGCGGATCGTCGACGACACCTACGCGAAGCACGGGCTGCTCTGGCAGTTGTCATGCCACTGCATGTCTGCCGTCGGCGCGCCCACGCACGCCGATGCCGGCCAGCCGCGCGCGGATTTCTGCCTGGGCAACATCGGCTACACGACGTCGTCGAAGGATTTCATCGAATACGTCGCTGCGGAGATCAAGAAGCTCGGCTACAGCGTGACGCTTAACACGCCTTACGAGGGCAACGAGCTCAACCGCCGCCACGGCGCGCCGGCCAAGGGAATCGAGAGCATCATGGTCGAGATCAACAAGAAGCTTTTCATGGACACCAAGACTTTCCGCAAGACCGAAGGGTTCGGTCCGCTGAAGGCAAATCTCGACAAGCTGCTGAAGACCCTCGCGGGGGAAGCGCTCAAGCGATCGAAAGCTTGATTCCGCGGCGCGGCGCTTCTGGCCCGCTGTTCGCGCTCGCGCTGCTTTTCGCAGGAACCCCTCCGGCCGAAGCCGCGGATTTTGGCAGGTGCGTCGGCAGCCTGCGCGGCGAAGCGCTGGGGCGCGGCATCAGCGGCCAGACTTTCGACACGGCCTTGGCCGGCGTCGAGCCGGACCCGTCGGTCCTCGAGGCCATGGATGCGCAGCCCGAGTTCAAGACGCCGATCTGGGATTACCTCGCGGTGCTCGTCGACGAAGAGCGCATTGCTGACGGGCGCGCGAACCTGGAACGCTGGGCTTCGGTCCTCGAACAGGTCGAAAGCCGGTACGGCGTCGACCGGCATGTCGTCGTAGCCGTCTGGGGCGTGGAATCCGATTTCGGCCGGCAGACGGGCGCTCGTGCGCTCGTGCGCTCGCTCGCGACAGGCGCGTGCGCAGGGCGCCGGCAGAAGTTCTTTCGCGACGAACTGATGGCCACGCTGGCCATCCTGCAAAGCGGGGACATGCCCGCCGAGGCGCTGCGCGGCTCGTGGGCGGGCGCATTCGGGCAAACCCAGTTCATGCCGACGACATACCAGCGCTTGGCGGTCGATTTCGACGGTGACGGCAAGCGCGATATCGTCGGATCGGTCCCGGACGCACTCGGATCCACGGCCAATTTCCTCGTGAAGGCCGGGTGGGTGTCCGCCGAGCCCTGGGGATACGAGGTGCGATTGCCCGCCGGTTACACGGGTCCCTCCGGGCGCCGCAACCGGCAGGCCCTCGCGCAATGGCGCGCTCGTGGCGTGACCGCCCTCGACGGCCGGCCGATGGGCGGAAATGGTGCCGCGGCGCTCCTGCTCCCGACCGGGAAGAATGGCCCTGCCTTCCTCGTGTTCGGAAATTTTAACGCGCTGTATGCGTACAACGCTGCCGAATCTTATGCCTTGGCGATTGCGCATCTCTCCGACCGCTTGCGGGGCGGCACTGCTTTCAAGACCCCATGGCCCACCGATGACGGGGGCCTGTCGCGGGCGCGGAGGCGCGAGCTCCAGGCGCTGCTCAACCAACGAGGCTTCGATGTCGGCGCGCCGGACGGCGCCATCGGTCCGCGTACCCGCGCCGCGATCCGTGCGTTTCGCGCATCGATCGGCTTGAGCGAGGACGAGCGTGCGGGAACGCGAGTGTTCGAGGCGCTCAAGAATCCGGCGGCGAAATAGCCGCAGTGTCCGGCAGCGCACAGACCGCTGCCCGGGAAGTCGGCACGATTTCCATCGCCGGCCGATTCGAGCCGGAACGCTGGAGCTGCCGGAAGCAAGGCGCCTATTCTGAATCAGTTCGCGCAGACCCGTTTGCGAATAACCTCGAGGTTGGTGCCGCCGCCGATCGCATAGGCCGACCCCATGACGTAGCGCAGCACCAGCATCGTTCCTTCAAGTTGCCTTTCCGAGTGAGCAGAGTAGGCCCGCTCCCGATACATGTTCTCGTTGCATTCGATTTCCCACAAGAACCGGTGCGACAGGGCGTCGCTATCGTCGCGCTTCTTGAGATCCTGGAACTCCCACACCCTGCGGATATTGTCTTCCTTCTGAATCTTGTCGGGGTCTAGATAAAAGATCGCAAAGTCGGTCTCGCCGTACTTCACCCATTCGGCCTTTGCATGCGGGGCAATGAGGGCGAGGAGAACGCATAGCGCCAGGCGCACTCTTCCTCCGATCGTCATGCTGCTCTCCCAGGGTTGGCGCCCCCGACACGAATCGAACGTGTGACCTACCCCTTAGGAGGGGGTCGCTCTATCCACTGAGCTACGGGGGCGAGGGCGGCATTTTAGCCGATCGGGCTATGATGAAGCCTTCGCGCAGGGGAGGGTTCTCCGATGAACTGGATCCACGCTTCACTGGTCATTGCGGCCACAGTTGCCGCGAGCGGTTGCGGCGTCGAAAGCGCGAGCACTGCGGCGACAGCCGCCGCGCTGAAGCAGAAGGAACTCGAGGCTGGAAAGAAAACCATGGCCGAAGCCGAGAAGAAAATCGGGCAGGCGATGGAGCAGGTCCAGCAGAACGCCCAGAAGGCGGCAGGCGCCGACAAATAGCCGTGCCCGCAGCGTAGCCTGCTGCATTCGTGCCGGGCGTATCCGGACAGCGGACCTTCCGAGACCGGGTGAGACTTTGAATTACTGCCATTTTTCTCCTAAGGCCCGCGCCGCTATTGGCTCTCCAGCCAAAATGCTGCCATTCCTGAAATACGATCCGCGGCTCTTCGCTCGACGAGCGCCTTTCGTGCAGCGAATAGTGCTCGATTGATTCGGAAAACGGGCGAAACGCCCGTCCCGCGGCGCATGCGCTCGGCTATCATGGCGCCCGCCATGAGACACACCTTCTTCAGAAGTGCATTTGCGGCGGCTGTGCTGCTTGTGGGCACACTGCCTGCCGTCGCCCAGGACGACAACTTCACGCCTTTCGTCATCAGCGCGGACGAAGTCGTGCATCGCATGCTGCGCATGGCGGACGTGGGTCCCAACGATTACCTGATCGATCTCGGTTCGGGCGACAGGCGCATCCCGATCATGGCCGCGAAGCGCTACGGTGCGAAGGGGCTCGGCGTCGATCTGGATCCTCCGCTGGTCGAACTCGCGCGCAGGAACGCGATGGCCGAAGGCGTTTCGGGCAAGGTGCGCTTCGAAGTCAAAGACCTGTTCGAGACCGATCTCTCCGAGGCCACCGTCGTCGCGTTCTACCTGCTGCCCAACGTCGCGATGGAGTTGCGGCCCAAGTTGCTGCGCGAACTGAAGCCCGGCACGCGCATCGTCGCGCACGACTACGACCTTGGCGACTGGCTGCCGGATGAATGGACTTCGATCCGGGTGCCGGACAAGCCGGTGGCGCCCGTCGGGATCAGCGAGGTGTTCCTGTGGATCGTGCCGGCGGATGCGCGCGGCCGCTGGGCCAGCGATATCGGCGGCGAGCGCATCCTGATCGAGATCGAGCAGCGATTCCAGATGCTTAAAGTGCGCATTTCGAGCGATGTCCCGAAACGAGCCGGCGATGCCAAGCCGCTCGAGGTCAGGGCGGCGCGGCTGCTTGGCGAAGACATCCATCTCGTGGTCTCCGGGCGCCTCGCCGGGCGCGACGGCATCCATCGCCTGTTCGGGCGGATTCGGGGTGGACGGATGGAAGGCGAGATCCTGACCGGCACGCGCTCGCCGGAACGCACGGCATGGAGTGCACGGCGCCAATGAAGCTGCGGGCGCTGGCCGGGTTCATGCTTTGCGCAGCCGGTCTGTTCTCGGCGCACGCTCAGAGCTGGGCCTGGGATGACGGCACGGTGCCGTTCGTCGTGTCCCCGGAAGAAGTCGTCGATCGGATGCTCCGCATTGCCGAGGTCGGCGCCGGCGACTACGTGATCGACCTCGGATCGGGTGATGGCCGAATCGTGATCGGGGCGGCCCGGCGGGGCGCCCGTGCGCTGGGGATCGATATCGACCCGACACTGGTGGCCAAGGGTCGCGAGAATGCCGCCGTCGCGGGGGTAACCGATCGCACCGAGTTCTCGTCGCAGGACCTTTTCGAGACCGACCTATCGAAAGCTTCCGTGATCACGATGTACTTGCTGCCCGAGGTAAACCTCAAGCTGCGCCCCAAGTTGCTCACGCTCAAGCCGGGCACTCGCCTCGTTTCGCACGACTGGAACATGCGCGAGTGGGAGCCGGACGAAACCATCGAATTGCGCACTCCCGAGAAGCCTGTGGGGCTCGGCGGCAAGTCGCGCATCCACCTCTGGATCGTGCCGGCCGATGCTCGCGGCCATTGGGTGGCCGAAGTGCCCCTGCACGGGGGCGCATGGGCGTTCGACATCGGGCAGGAATTTCAGGCCATCGCAGTCCGTGCAGCCGTCGGCGCCGGGCGCGATCTCACGGTCAGGGCCACCCGGCTGCGCGGCGTAGAGATCAAGATTGCGATCACCGGGCTGGTGGGCGGCAAGGCATGGAACCACCTGTTCAAAGGAACCATCAGCGGTGACAGAATGACGGGCGAGGTGCGCGTTTCCGACGGCGAACAACAACGGACGATTCCATGGACGGCGACAAGAAGAAAGTAGGCGGGGAACCCAGGCAGCTGCTGTCGGTGTTCGACGGCGTGTTCCTGATGGTCGGCATGGTGATCGGCGTGGGCATCTTCAAGGCGCCTTCGGTGGTCGCGGGCAACGTGTCTTCGGGCGCCGAGTTCCTGTTCGCCTGGCTGGCGGGCGGGTTGATTTCGCTGGCCGGTGCGCTGGTCTATGCGGAACTCTCATCGCGTCACGCGGAGACAGGCGGCGAGTATGCGTTCCTCGCCCGTGGGCTGGGGCGCGGCACCGCGTTCCTGTTTGCGTGGTCGCGCATCACCGTGATCCAGACCGGCGCGATCGCAGCGGTCGCTTTCGTGTTCGGCGACTACGCCACGCAGATCGTGCCGCTCGGCAAGTACAGCGCGGCGATCTACGCCGCGCTCGGGGTGATCGGCCTCACGGCGTTGAACCTGGTCGGGACGTTGCAAAGCAAGAGCCTGCAAAAGGTCATGGAGGCGTTGCTGATCCTTGGATTGCTAGCTGTCGCGATCGGCGGAATCGCGGTGGGCTCACCGTCCCCGGCCGCGGCTCCGGCGGCCGCATCGGCCGGAGGTTCCTATGGCCTGGCGATGATTTTCGTACTGCTGACCTATGGCGGGTGGAACGAGGCGGCCTATCTGGGCGGCGAAGTTCGCGACCCGAAAAAGAACATGACGCGCATCCTGGTGTGGGGCATCGTCGCGGTCACTGCACTCTATATGCTCGTCAACATCGGCTACCTCGCGGCGCTCGGCATCAACGGCATGAAGGACTCGAAGGCGGTGGCCGCCGACGTGATGCGCATGATCGCAGGCGAGAAGGGCGCGATCCTGCTCGCCGTGATCGTCTGCGTATCGGCCATCACGACGATGAACGCGGCGATCTTTACCGGTGCGCGCGCGAGTTTTGCGTTCGGCCGCGATTTCGCGACGTTTGCGCACCTCGGTCGCTGGCGTGAGGCAGGCAGCACCCCGGCGACCGCATTGCTCTGGCAGGGGGCGGTGACCCTTCTGCTGGTCTTCGCCAGCGCGTTTACGCCCGACGGCTTTTCGGCGATGGTGGCGTATACGTCGCCGGTGTTCTGGACCTTCTTCCTGTTGACCGGGCTGACGCTGTTCGTATTCAGGGCCAGGGATACCGAGGGCGAGCGTCCGGCGTTCCGCGTGCCCGGGTACCCGATCGTGCCGCTGGCCTTCTGCCTGACGTGCGCCTACATGCTGTACTCGAGCATCGACTTCATCCGCGGACCGTACGGGCCGAGTTTCGGCATGGCGGTGCTCGGAGGGATTGTCGTCATGGCGGCCGGGGTGCCGCTCTACCTGGTGTCACGCAAGCGCTGAATCGCCATGGTGCGCGCGTGCGTTGCGATCCTGTTGGCTGTTTTCCTCCTTCAGGCGCAGGCGCAAGACTACGAGCGCGAAAAGCGCTGGTCCGACGAGGTGGTGCCGGGACTCGTGGTCGGCGACGCGGTGTGGATCGATGGGCCGGAGGGCAGGAAATTCCTCGGCCTGCTTGCCGAAACCGCGCAAGCGCGCGCTGCGCTCCTCGTTGTGCACGGCATAGGCGTACACCCGGATCACGGAGTCATCGGCACGCTGCGTTCGATCCTGGCCGATGCCGGTTACACGACGTTGTCGATCCAGATGCCGGTGCTGAATTCCGACGCAGCGCCGCGCGAGTACGAACCCTTGCTTCAGAATGCGGCCGCGCGAATTCACGCGGCGGCCGACTGGCTGCGCGCGAAAGGAGAGGGCCCTCTCGTGCTCGTCTCGCACAGCCTTGGCTCGGCGATGAGCCGGGCCTATTTCGAAGGCACGCCCGGCGCGCCATTCGCCGCCTGGGTCTGCATGGGGCTGAGCGGGCCGTTTGGTAGCATGCGCAATGTCAAGGTTCCCGTGCTCGACGTCTACGGCGAGAATGACCTGCCGAGCGTGTTGCGATCCGACTGGCGGCGCCGTATCACGGTGGATTCGCTGCCGGGCTCGCGCCAGGTGAAGATCGCTCACGCAGACCATTTCTATGCCGGCAGGGAAAAGGAACTCATGGCGTCCATCGACGGTTTTCTCCGCACCCAGGTACTGAAATGACACTGACCGAATTGCGCTACATCGTTGCGGTTGCGCGCGAGCGGCATTTCGGGCGTGCCGCGGAGTCGTGTTTCGTGTCGCAACCGACCCTCTCGGTGGCGATCAAGAAGCTCGAGGAGGAACTCGGCACGCCGCTGTTCGAGCGCGGGCCGGGCGAAGTGTCGGTCACGCCGACGGGCACCAAGGTCGTCGAACAGGCGCAGCGCGTGCTCGAAGAGGCCGCGCGCATCCGCGAGATCGCGCAGGCCGGCGGCGATCCGCTGTCCGGCGCCCTGCGGCTTGGCGCGATCTACACGATCTGCCCTTATCTCCTGCCCAAGCTGATCCCGATCCTGCGCCGTACGGCGCCGGGCATGCAGCTCATGATCCAGGAGAATTTCACCCACAAGCTCGCCGAGTCGCTGAAGATGGGCGAGGTCGACGCGATCATCATCGCGCTGCCTTTCGATGAGGCCGGCATCACGACCCGCGCGGTTTACGACGAACCTTTCCTGGTGGCGATGCCTCAGGGGCACCCTTGGGAAAAGCGCAAGTCCATCGCCGCGGACGAACTAACCAAGGAGAGCCTGCTGCTGCTTGGGGCCGGGCATTGCTTCCGCGACCAGGTGCTCGAGTTTTGCGCCTCGGTGCATCGATCGGGCAGCGGCCTGCAGCGCTCGCTCGAAGGCGGCTCGCTCGAAACGATCCGCCAGATGGTCGCAAGCGGCGTCGGGCTCACGGTCCTGCCGAGCACGTCGGTGGGGCCGGGCGAAAGCCACAACGATCTCATCCGGGTGCGGCCGTTCTCCAAGCCGGTGCCCGAGCGCAGGGTAGCGCTTGCCTGGCGCAAGAGTTTTCCGCGGCCCGAGGCGATCGAAGCGCTGCGCCAGGCGATCCTCGAGTGCGACTTGCCGCAGGTTCGCAAAGTGCGGGACAAGGCCTGACGCGGCCCGCGCCGGGACCTGGGATGACCCACGACATCGCGCAACCCTCGGATTGGGTGCTCCGTTGGGCGCATCTGGTGCGCCCGGGAGGCAGGGTGCTCGACCTGGCCTGCGGGACCGGTCGCCACGCGCGGTTCTTCGCCGAGCGCGGCCACGAGGTGACGGCGTGCGATCGCGACCCGGTCGCGCTGGCGTGCCTGTCCGGCGTGGCCCGCCTTTCAACCAGGCAGGCGGATTTGGAGGACGGGAGCCCCTGGCGGTTCGAACCGGGCAGTTTCGATGCGGTGGTCGTGTGCAACTACCTGCATCGGCCGCTGTTTCCGGCCATTGCGGACACGTTGGCGCCCGGCGGCGTCCTGATCTACGAAACTTTTCTTTTGGGGAACGAGCGCTACGGAAAACCGTCCAACCCGAAGTTCCTGCTCGAACGCGATGAATTGTTTGCGGCTTTTGCTCGCCGGCTGACCCTGGCAGGTTTCGAGCAGGGGCGTGTAGAGCGCGGGAAACCCGCGTTGATTCAGCGGCTTTGCGCGCTGAATAGCGCCGGCCTGGACAACAAACTGGAAGCCTGATGCCCCTGATTCGGTTAAAATTTCGGGCTAGACCAAACCCAAGAAAGGGCCCGCCATGATCACAGGAAGCCTGGTCGCCATTGCCACCCCGATGCTCGACGACGGCCGGCTCGATCTGGCCAGTTTCCGCAGCCTGATCGATTTCCACGTGAACGAAGGCACCGACGGCATCGTCGTGGTCGGCACCACGGGCGAATCGCCCACTGTGGACTTCGACGAGCACAAGGAACTGATCAAGGTCGCGGTCGACCATGCAAGAGGCCGTATCCCCATCGTCGCGGGCACCGGGGGCAACTCGACGGCCGAGGCGATCGAACTTACCGAATCGGCCAAGAAAGCCGGCGCGGCCGCCTGCCTCTCGGTGGTTCCTTATTACAACAAGCCCACGCAAGAGGGTCTCTATCGGCACTTCCGCAAGATTGTCGAAGCGGTCGACATCCCGATGATTGTGTACAACGTGCCGGGACGCACTGTCGCCGACATGTCGAACGACACGACGATCCGCCTTTCTCTGGTGCCCGGCGTGATCGGCATCAAGGACGCGACGGCCAACATCGAGCGCGCAACCGATCTGATCAAGCGCGCACCCAAGGGATTCGCGATCTACAGCGGTGAAGACTCCACGGCGCTCGCGCTGATCCTGCTTGGCGGCCACGGCGTGATCTCGGTCACGGCAAACGTGGCCCCCCGCCTGATGCACGAGATGTGCGCTGCGGCGTTGCGCGACGAGGTGGCGAAAGCCCGCGAAATCAACATGCGCTTGCTCGGACTTCACCAAAAGCTGTTTGTCGAAGCCAACCCGATCCCGGTCAAGTGGGCGTTGCAGCAGATGGGCTTGGCCGGCGGCGGCATACGCCTGCCGATGACACCGCTGTCGGAGGTTTTTTACGATGCGGTGCGCCAGGCTCTGCACGAGGCGGGAATCAACCCGACGCAGGCCGCCGCCGGCGGGCTTCGCGTCGTCGAAGGACGCGGATGATATTGCAAGGCTGGAATTACAGGCTCGCGGCAGCGGCCGCCGCCGCAATCTGGCTGGGCGGCTGCAGCACGGCACAGGACCTCCTCGAAGGCGTCACTTCCGCCAAGAAAGTGGACTACAAGTCCGCCGGGCAGATTCCCTCGCTCGAGATCCCGCCTGACCTGACCGCACCGACACGCGATAACCGGTACGTCGTCCCCGCGGTCAAGGGCGCGACCACGCTGTCGACCTACCAGGCCGAGCGGCGCGCGCAGCCGGCACCGGGCTCGACCGGCATCCTCCCGTCGGTAGACACGATGCGCATCGAGCGTTCCGGCACCCAGCGCTGGCTCGTGGTCAACGATTCGCCCGAGAAGCTCTGGCCAATGGTCAAGGAGTTCTGGCAGGAAAACGGGTTTCTGGTCGAGGTCGAGAATGCGGAGACCGGCCTGATGGAAACCGACTGGGCGGAAAACCGCGCGAAGATCCCGCAGGACTTCCTGCGCAGCATGATCGGCAAGGTGATGGATGCGCTCTATTCGACGCCCGAGCGCGACAAATTCCGCACGCGCCTGGAACGCGGAAACGATGCCAACTCGACCGAGATCTACGTCAGTCACCGCGGGATGATGGAGATTTACACGACCGAGGCGAAATCGGAAACCAAGTGGCAGCCGCGACAGCCCGATCCGGACCTCGAAGCGGAGTTCCTCCGGCGCCTGATGATCCGCCTTGGCGCCAAGGAGGACAGCGCGAAGCAGATCCTCGCAGGCGGCAGGGAGGCGCAGCGCGCGGCATTGACCAAGCAGAACGACGGCAGCGACCGGCTGGACGTGCTCGAGCCCTTCGATCGCGCGTGGCGCAGGGTCGGGCTCGCGCTCGATCGGGTCGGCTTCACGGTGGAGGACCGCAATCGCCAGAAAGGCCTGTACTTCGTGCGCTATGCCGATCCCGAGCGGGACATGGCCAGGATCGACGGCGAGAAGCCGGGGTTGCTCTCCAAGCTCGCCTTCTGGAAAAGCGACGCCTCCAAAGTGACCGCCGAGCAGTACCGCGTGCAGGTGAGCCAGGGCGGGGACAAGAGTCAGGTCCAGGTGCTCGGCAAGGATGGCGGGGTCGAAAGATCGCAGACCGCGCGCCGCATCCTTTCGCTCCTCCACGAGCAGCTCAAATAAGGGACTTGTCCGGCCGGCCCTCCGCCGCATGATCCGCTTTGCGTCCCTGGCAAGCGGCAGCAAGGGCAATTGTCTCCTCGTGGAAGTGGGCGAATCCCGCCTTCTGCTCGATTGCGGGCTCACGCCGCGCGAAACGGCCCGGCGCCTGGCGCGACTCGGACTCGCACCGTCGGACATCACCGGCATCATCGTCACGCACGAGCACGACGACCACTTGAGCGGGGTCTTTTCATTCGCGGCCCGGCATGGTGTCCCGGTGTGGATCACGCACGGGACGTTGCGCGCGGCCGCCGAGTCCGGCAAGGACGACAGGACCGGCGCCGTGCAGGTGAACACGATCGACGCCCGCACCGAATTCGCGGTCGGCGATATTCGGGTCCAGCCCTACACGGTGCCGCACGACGCCCGCGAGCCGGTGCAGTACGTGCTTTCGGACGGCGCGTTCAGGCTGGGCGTCCTCACCGACATCGGCACTTCGACAACGCATGTCGCGGAAGCCCTCAGCGGATGTGACGGCCTCGTGCTCGAGTGTAACCACGACCTCGAGATGCTGTGGTCGAGCAGCTATCCGAAATGGCTCAAGCAGCGCATCTCCGGGCCATTCGGTCACCTGGACAACGGGCAGGCCCGCGCCCTGCTCGCGAGCCTCGATCGCTCCCGGCTCCAGCATGTGATCGGCGCGCACCTGTCGCAGCAGAACAACCGCCCGGACCTCGCGCGCAGCGCGCTTGCGCAGGCATTGGGCTGCGAAGAGGCGTGGGTCGGCCTCGCCACCCAGGAAGAGGGATTCGCCTGGCGCGAGTTGCGATAGGCGAAAAAACGGCGGACCCGAAGGCCCGCCGTTTTCGACTGCGGTTTGCTGCGTATTACTTCTTGGCCGGCTCGGCGGCTTTCGGGGGTTCCGCAGCTTTCGCGGGCTCGGCAGCCTTGGCAGGCTCGGCCGCCTTGGCGGCATCGCCACCTTTGGCGGCGTCGGCAGCCGGAGCGGCCGGAGCAGCAGCGTCCTTGGCCGCATCGGCGGGGGCCGGGGCGGGCGCAGGGGCCGGCGCGGGTGCCGGCGCAGGCGCAGGGGCCGGCGGAGCGGGCTTGGGGGGCTCGCTGCAGGCGGCGAGCGCGACCGCCATCATGGCGGCGAGCAGTAGTGACTTGTTCATGAAGTTTCTCTCCCAGAGAAAGTTGGCGATGAGATAGAGGTACTAAGCATGAGAGATCATGCCAGGCTCCGATTATAGCACTGGAGGCCTGCATTTTCCCTGCACGGGGGCGGTAGAAGTCACAGTCCCGGCGTAGTGCTCGATACCCCGGGGTAGGAGGCATTCCAGATTTCCTGGAAGCGCATGCGCATGGAGAGCGCGTCGGCTTCGTCGTTGAAGCCGGCACCGCCACGAAAGAACCTGCCCACCGGCCGGCGCACGTAGTGGTTCCTGTCGAGCACGAGGAAGCTGTCCTGCAGTTCGCGGATTGCGTCCGAAGTCCGGTTGATTTCGATGACATGGCTGTAGCGCGCAAGGAGGTTCATCAATCGCGGGCACTGCCGGGTCACATGATCGGTGTTGTGCACGACCATGTGGATGGTGCGAGCGCGGCTACCTGCAAGAAATGCACGCAGCATGTCGATCCGCGCGGGCGAGTTAAGCTTCAGCACCGACAACGTCGAGTCGAACACCCGCAGTTCGCGCCCTTCCTGCAGGAGCAACCGGTCCACGGCGGCCTGGAAATCCGCCTCCGTATCAAACCGGAAGTACCCTTGCGGCGCTTCGGCCGCGGACTCTTCGGCTTCGCTCATGGTCATCCTCCGAGACTCAGGAATCCCTGCCTGTACCAGTCGAAGATTAATTCGCCCGCCGCCGCTTGAGCAAGCCCGGCCCCCGCGGCTTCCCGATGGTCAGCCAGTTCCTGCAACGCTTTGCGCGCGCGGGCGGGCATGGCGAATTCCGATCCGTTGATGAAAAGGCGCGACCCATGGGTCAGCATCCGGGTGCGCGGGTCCAGCCGGACCTGCGAAGCGCCGAGTGAGCGCAGGAAAGCAGCCCGCCCGCGAGGACCCGCGGGTGCTCGAAAAACCACATGCTGCTTGGGTTCCGACAGGTGCCGTCCGAAGAACGTCGCGATATCCGCGCGGTTCCAGCGGATGCGCCCGACGACACGCGCCGCATGCTCGAGCAGGTGCGCATCGATGCGCGCGGCGCCTCTTGCCGGCTTTCGACCGGGGTCGCGATACGCCTGGTCCGCAAAGCCGCGCTCGTGCAGGAAGTCGAGGAAAGCCGCCGATAATTCCATGCCGCCCGGTGCGCGAAAGCCGATCGAGTAAGTCTGGCAGGCTCCGAGGGCCGTGCCTTCATGCCCCCACCCGGGCGGAACGTAGAGCATGTCACCGGCTTCCAGGATCATTTCCTCGGTAGGGCGGAAACCCTCAATCAACTTGAGCGGCGCGCCTGCAATGAGTTTGAACGGCCGCGGCGCCGGCGGCATCAGGCGCCAACGGCGGCGGCCCGGGCCCTGCAGCAGGAACACGTCATACGAATCGACGTGCGGACCGACGCCGCCCCGGTCGGCCGCGTAGCTCACCATGACGTCATCGAGCCGCGCCCAAGAAATGAACGCAAATCGTTTCAGCAGTTCGTCCGCGCCAGCCGAGTGCAGGTTCACGCCGTTGACGAGCAGGGTCCAGTCGCGCGCCGGAAGGCGGGACAAGACCGCAGGTTCGAGCGGCCCGGGGGTCACGCGCCAGCGCGGACGGCGCTCGATGAGCCGCGCTTCGGCCTCGTCGCACGCAGCGAGCGAAAAAAGCGCACGCTTGCCGAGCGTGCCGGCAAAACCCGGAATGGCCTGCCTCACCAGCAGCGGGAGTTTCTGCCAGTAGTTTCGCAGGAACGCCTGCGGGCTGAGTCCTCCTAGCGGAGGGCGGGAGGCGGACATGCGGCGATTATAGCGGCGCGCAAATGCAACCCGTCGAGGGGTTCGCTTGCGGGCACTTTAATTTAGAATCCGCCGCAAACCGACCATGGCCATGTTGCATATTGGACAAACCGCTCCGCCGTTCTCCCTGCCGGACGCCGACATGCAAACGGTGAGCCTTTCTTCGTACAAGGGCCGCAAGAACGTCGTGCTCTATTTCTACCCGCGCGACGGCACGCCGGGCTGCACGATGGAGGCGATCGACTTTTCCGACCACGAGGACCAGTTCGGCCGTCATGACTGCGTCATTCTCGGTGTGTCGCGGGACGACTGCATGGTGCATGCCGCGTTTCGCGACAAGCATGGCCTGTCGGTGAACCTGCTCTCGGATTTCGAGGGCGAAGTCTGCCGCATGTACGGCGTGCTGCAGGAAAAGGAGGCCGAAGGGATGAAGCGCCTGTTCCTCGTGCGCTCCACGTTCGTGATCGACAAGAAGGGCGTGATCCGCCATGTCCACTACGGGGTCAACCCGCGCGGTCACGCCGCCGAAGTCTTCGAGGCCGTGCGCCGGCTCAAGTCTTGAGGGCGCGCGAGGCCGGCGACGAGGAGATCGAGCGCGGTTGCGTCGAGGAAGACGGCGCCGACTAGCCGCGCGGCGCGTTTGCCCGGGCCTGCCTTAGAGCCTATGATGGGCGCAAACCAGATCCCGGCGGATCACGCAACTCAAGGGGGTTTTGCGCATGATGGACGTGCTTTCCTATGGCATCGGCACGTTGTTCGCGTTTGCGATCATCCTGTTCATCCTCTACGTCTTCATCCAGGACGTCACCCAGAAAAAGCACGGGGTGCTGCGCAACTACCCCGTCATCGGCCACCTCAGGTATTTCTTCGAGCAACTCGGGGAATATTTCCGCCAGTACTTTTTTGCCGGCGATCGCGACGAGATGCCTTTCAACCGCTCGACGCGCGGGTGGGTGTATCGCCTGGCCAAGAACGAGGGTGGCACCCTCGGCTTCGGCTCGACCTACGACCTACACCTTCCAGGCGCACTGATCTTCGTCAACCACCCGTTCCCGGTCCTCGAGGAAGAGCGCCTGCCGACACCCTCGCTTATCCTCGGCGAAAACCACTGCAAGCAGCCTTTCGAGGCGAAGTCGATCATCAATGTCAGCGGCATGAGTTACGGGGCGATTTCCGCGCCCGCGGTCAGGGCGCTGTCGCGCGGCGCGGGCGTTGCGGGGTGTTGGATGGATACGGGCGAGGGCGGACTGTCGCCTTACCATCTCGAGGGTGGTTGCGACGTCATCATGCAGATCGGCACCGCCAAGTACGGCGTGCGCGATGCGCACGGCGAGCTTTCTCCAGAGCGGCTGGTCGAGCTTTCAAAGGTGGTGAAAGCCTTCGAGATCAAGCTTTCGCAGGGCGCCAAGCCCGGCAAGGGCGGCGTCCTCCCGGGAAAAAAGGTCACCGCCGAGATCGCCAGCATCCGGGGCATCCCCGAAGGCCGCGATTCGATCAGCCCGAACCGGCATCGCGATATCTCGAACATGAACGAGCTGCTCGACCGCGTGGCCTATATCCGCGACCTGACCGGGCGCCCGGTAGGCGTCAAGACCGCGGTGGGCGGCTGGCTCTTCATGAACGAGCTCGCCGATGCAGTGCACCGGAAGGGGCTCGAGTTCGCGCCCGACTTCCTCGTGGTCGATGGCGGCGAAGGCGGCTCGGGCGCGGCGCCGCAGGCCCTTGCCGACCACATGAGCTTGTCGATCGAGGAGGCGCTGCCTCGCGTGGTCGATGCGCTCATAGAGTCCGGCCTGAAGCAGCGCATCCGCGTGGTGGCTTCCGGCAAGCTGGTGACTTCCGCGCGCGCGGCCTGGGCGCTGTGCGTCGGCGCCGATTTCATCAACACGGCGCGAGGCTTCATGTTTTCGCTCGGTTGCATCCAGGCGCTACGATGCCACACGAACACCTGCCCCACGGGAATCGCGACCCATAGCCACCGCCTGCAGCGCGCGCTGGTGGTCGAGGAGAAGTACCTGCGCGTGGCGAACTACGCCAACAACATGAACCGCGAGATCGACATGATCGCCCACTCATGCGGCGTGCGCCATTCCCGCGAGCTGCGCCGCGAACACGTGCGGCTCGTGCAGGCGAACTGCCAGTCGATCTCGCTCAACATGATCTATCCCTACCCGGAACCCAAGGCGCGCGTGCGCGCCGCCTGATCCGGCGTCAGCCCGTCAGCCAGCTGTTCCACCCGCTGCGCGCACTGTCGGCGACTTCGCCGGCGGTCAGGCCCACCGGGCCGATCGATTTCGCGACGCACTCGTCCGCGGCCTTTCCGTGCAGGTGCACGCCGAGCACCAGCGTCGCGTCCCCGGCAAGCCCTTGCGCGAGCAGTGCCCCGAGCAGGCCGGCCAGCACGTCGCCCATCCCGGCCGAGGCCATCCCGGGGTTGCCGGAGGTGTTGATGAACCAGCGGCCGTCCCTTGCCACCAGCACGCTGCCGTTGCCCTTGAGCACTACGTGCGCGTTGAAGCGCTCGCGCAGCAAACGCGCGGCGGCGAGCCGGTCGTCCTGCACTTCCCGAGTGCTGGTGCCGAGCAGGCGGGCGGCCTCGGCCGGGTGCGGCGTGATGATCGTGTCGGCGGTGCGGCGCAGGCACGCCTCGCGCAGTGCGTCGCCGCGGGCGAGCAGGTTGAGCGCGTCGGCGTCGAGCACGCAGGGGATCTCGCTCGCAAGCGCCACGCCCAGCAGGGTTTCCGCGCGCTCCCCTTCCCCCAATCCCGGACCGATGACGATTGCGTCGAGGTCCAGGCCGAACACTTCGTCGGGATGCCGGAGCATCAGTTCGAGCGCGCCCGGATCGAAGCCCGGCGCATCGTGATCGAGCAATCCAACGAAGACTTTTCCAGCACCCAGCTTGAGCGCCGCGCGCGCGGCCAGCAGCGCGGCGCCGACCATCCCGGAGGCGCCGCCGATCACCGTCACGCTCCCTGCTTTGCCTTTGTGGAAATTGTCCGGCCGCGGTTTCAGGGCCAGCGGGAAGAGTCCGGGTCCGGCGATCCAGCCGGAAGGCGGGAGGAGGCTGCACGCATCCAGCCCTAGATCCGCCACGGTGACCTCGCCGCAATAGTCCGGTCCGTCGAGCGTGAGCAGGCCTGGCTTGTGTGCGATGAAGGTGATCGTATGGGTCGCGCGCACGGCGTTGCCCAGCACGCGGCCCGTGTCGGAGGCCAGGCCGCTCGGGAGGTCGAGCGCGAGGATTGGGCATGCCTGTGCGTTGGCGTATTCGACAAGCCGCGCGTAGTCGCCGGCGATCTCGCGCGCGAGGCCGATGCCGAAGAGGCCGTCGATGACAAGCGCCCAGCGTTTGCCGGCCGCCAATTTCCCGGCATCGGCAACGCCCAGTACGGAAACCCGGAAGAATCGCCCGGCGAGGATCCGCGCCGCGATACGCGCGTCGCCGCCATTATTGCCTGGCCCGGCCAGCACAAGGATATCTTTGCCGCGTTCCGAGGCGAGTTCGGCCGCGAGATTCGTCACAGCGAGCCCGGCCCTTTCCATGAGGGGCGGCTTCGCGTCCGCCTCTGCCGCTTCGATGCGGCGAATTTCGGACGTCGTGTAGATCGGCGAGGCCATTCAGGGGCCGGTGCGCCGCTCGCTTGTCGAAACCCGCGCTTCAGCGCACGGCGCACTTGTGTGCGGTGCGCATGTGCAACGCCTACTTACGATAGCCCGCAAGGACCGATTCGCCTTCCGAACCCGCTTTCTTCACCCACTCCTCGGTCATCTGCTTGCCGATCGCCTCGAACTCGGCGGCAATCCTAGCCGGGGGGGTGAGGATCTTGATGCCTTTCGAGGCCATCGTCTTCTTGTAGCCGTCGTTCTCGGATTCGCTCGTTTTCCACCCGCGCGATTCGGCCGCGGATGCAGCGGCAAGCATCGCCTTCTGGGTGGCGGCATCGAGCTTGGCGAAAGTCGCCTTGCTGACGAAAACGATGTTCTGCGGCAGCATGGCCTGCGTGTCGTAGTAGTGGCTCAGGTAATCCCACGCCTGGGTATCGACGCCAGTGGCTCCCGAAGTGATCATCGCGTCGACCAGGCCCGTCCTGAAGGCCTGGGGGACTTCCGGAACCTGCACGGTTGTCGGAATCGCACCGACGAGCTCGGCGAACCGGGACGTGGTGGGGTTGTAGGTGCGGAACTTGATGCCCTTCAGGTCGGAGAGCGAGTTCAGGTCCTTTTTCGAGTAGATGCCCTGGGGCGGCCAGGGAACGGAATAGAGGAGCTGAATGCCCTGCGAATCGAGGCGCTTCTCGACGATCGGGCGCGCGACCTTCCAGAGCTTGTCGGCCTTGGAATAGCTGTTGGCCAGGAAGGGATTGGAGTCGAATGCAAAGATTGCGGCCTCATTTGCAAGCACCGAAACCAGGACTTCCCCGACCGGCACCTGGCCGGTCTGCACCGCACGCTTGATTTCCGGCATCTTGATCAGGGCGCCGTTCGAATGCACAGTGATCTGCAATTGTCCCCCGGACGCCTTGGCGACCTCTTCGGCGAACTGACGCACGTTTTTGGTGTGGAAATTACCGTCCGGATACGGCGTGGGCATGTCCCACTTGGTCTGCGCGATCGTGGTGCCCGAAGCGCACGCCATCGCCACGGCGGACGCAGCGGCGAGGAAATGCCTGTGGGAAGGAATGCGAACGGTCATTGGGGTCTCCGGGTGGGTTTTCGTGTGTGCGGCCGGGGTCGCAGGGAACCGGCGCGATCGGTGACCGAAGTGTCGGGCATGCGCGGAGTCAATGCAAGCACCGTGCCACCTCACGTGCAAGCGCAAGACTGGCGGTGAGCCCGGGGGATTCGATGCCGAACAGATTGACGAGTCCCGCCACACCGTGATCGGCGGGACCTTGCACGACGAAATCTGGGGCCGGGTCTTTCGGCCCCGAGATCTTCGGCCGGATCCCGGCATAGCCGGGCGCGAGCGCACCGTCCGGGAGCGCGGGCCAGTATCGGCGGATCGCTGCATAGAACCGGTCCGCCCGGCGCGGGTCGACGTCGTAATCGATACGGTCGATCCATTCCACATCCGGACCGAAGCGGGCCTGGCCGCCCAAGTCGATCGTGACATGCACGCCCAGCCCGCCGGGCTCGGGGACCGGATAGACCAGTCGCGAGAACGGCGACCGTCCGAGCAGAGAATAGTAATTGCCCTTGGCGTAGAACTCGGGCGGCGCTTTGTCGGCGGGATATCCCTCGACGCGGCGAGCGAGCGACGGCGCAGTCAGTCCCGCGGCGTTCACGACCACGTTTGCCGAAATGCTCATCGGTTCGGCGCCGCCGACTTCGAGTTCGATCGCACCGTCTTTGCGAGCGCGCGCACGTTCGAGGCGCGACAGGAAGGCGAGCATTGCGCCGTTGGCCTCGGCCTCGCCAAGCAGCGCAAGCATGAACGCGTGGCTGTCGACCACGCCGGTCGATGGCGAGTGCAGCGCGCCCACGCATGACACCGCGGGCTCCATCGAGCGGGCTTCGTCGAGCGTGACCCAGTCCACGTCGGTGACGCCATTCGCGTGGGCCTTCTTGCGGATGGATTCGAGCTCACCGAGCTGTGCGCCGTCGGTGGCGACGATCAGCTTCCCGCATCGCTTGTGAGGGATACCCCGCGCTGCGCAAAATTCGTAGAGAAGCTTCCTGCCTTCCACGCAGGTCCGCGCCTTGAGCGAGCCCTGCGGATAGTAGATGCCGGCGTGGATGACCTCGGAATTGCGCGAGCTTGTCGCCGTCCCGATCGCGTTCTCGGATTCGAGGATGATCACCTCGCGGCCGGCGAGGGCGAGGTCCCTGGCGATCGCGAGGCCGACCACGCCCGCGCCGATGACGACGGCGTCCACACTCTCCACCGAGGGGACCTTAGAAGACGGCGAGCTGCGAGTTGCGCAGGTCGGTGACAAGCATGCAGCCCGGCTTGTGCGTGAAGGACAAGGGCGGCTTGGCCGCGCGGATCGCCGATTGCGGCGTGACACCGCAGGCCCAGAACACCGGCACCTCGCCGGCCTGGATCTCGACCGCGTCGCCGAAATCCGGCTTCGCAATGTCCTTGATGCCAATGGCCGCGGGGTCGCCGAAATGGATCGGGGCGCCGTGCACGTTGGGGAAACGCGAGGTGATCTGGATTGCGCGGATCGCGCGCGCAGGCGTCATCGGCCGCATCGACACGACCGTCGGACCGCCAAAGCGCCCCGCGGCCTGTGTCGCGATGTTGGTGCGGTACATCGCCACGCCGCGGTTCTGTTCGAAGTGCCGCAGCGGGATGCCCGCCTCGACCAGCGCTTCCTCGAACGAGAACGAGCAGCCGATCGCAAAGGCCACCATGTCTTCGCGCCAGGCGGCCTTGAGGTTGCGCACCTCTTCGACCATCTCGCCGTCCCGGAATACGAAATAGCCGCCGATATCGGTACTCACATCGACGTCGGGCCCGAGGGCGGGGATGCGAGGGTCACCCGGTTCGGACATTCCAAGGACCGGGCACGGTTTCGGGTTCAGTTGGCAAAAGCGCAGGAAGTCGGCGGCAAAGGTCTTCGGCAGCACGGCGAGATTGGCTTGCGCATAGCCCGGGCACTGGCCCGAGGTGTGTGCGTTGAACTCGCCCGCGCGGATTGCCGAGCGCAAGGCGGCCGGTTCGGTGTAGACGAGAGACTTCGTGGATTCGAGATTCATGGCGGGGTTCCTCAAGGCCTTGGTTCGCAATTCTAGGCCAAGCCGGGCCGGCGCATCAGCAAGCGTTCGGCCACAAGCGACCAGAGCCCGGCCAGGGCGAGCGCGCCCGTCAACGGACGAGCGCTCCCATCGTAGAGCGCGCCCAACGCCATGCTGACCGTAGCGCCGAAAACAAATGCGCATGCACCGAGCACGGAGGACGCGGTGCCTGCGTTGCCGGGAAACGGCGAAAGGGCCGCGGCGGTGGCATTCGGCATCACGCAACTGGCGGCAAACATGAAAACCATGAAGGGCAGCACGATCGCCAGCCAGTGGTCGACACCGCCCCAGGCGAGTCCCGCAGCCACAGCGCCGGAAGCGAACGCGAGGCGTGTGCCGAATCGCAGCATGCCGGCCATCCCGAGGCGCATCACCATTCGACTGGTGAACCAGGCGCCGGCGATCTGCCCGATCATCACCGTCGCAAACAGGAAACTGTATTCGCGCGCCGACAGTCCCAGCGCCTCCACCAGCACAAAGGCGGAGTTGGTGACGAACGCAAAAATCCCGAGCTGCACGCCGAGCATTACGCAGAATGGCGCAACGAAGCGCGGGTCGCGCAGGATCTGCGCAAACGTCATGACGATGCGCGCAGGCGAAACGGCGCCGTTGCTCCTGGGCGCAGTTTCCGGAAGCCCCGGACCGACCGAGGCCAGCAAGGCCAGCGCGACCACTGCAAGCAGGCCGAACGAGCCCTGCCAGCCCCACCAGACCAGCAACTGGGCTCCGAGCAACGGCGCAGCGATCGGCACGATGCCGAAAACCACCATCATCCGCGCAAGCATCCGTGCGGCCTGCTCGTGGCTGTGCAGGTCGCGCACGATGGTGCGGGCAATCACCGGCCCGCTCGACATGCCCAGTCCCTGCACGAATCGCCACAGGGCGATTGCGGCCAACGAGTCGGCGCCAAGGCACGCGAGAGCCGATACGAGGTAGAGCACGAGGCCGCACAGCAGGACCGGTTTGCGGCCGAAACGGTCCGACAGCGGACCCCAGACAAGCTGGCCGGCCGCGATGCCGAAGAAGAACGTGGTGACCGTGAACTGCACCGAAGACACCGGCGCGCCGAAAGCCTGGGCAATCGCGGGCAGGGTCGGTACGTAGGAGTCGGTGCCCAGCGGCGTGAGCGCGACGAGCAACCCGAGGAGCACGGTCAGCCAGACCGAGCCGGGGGAAAGAGGCATGCGGCGCATCTTAGCACCCGAGGCTCGATTGAACGGCGCGTCGCGAGCCCCGCGTCGGCGCAGTTAGAATGGCGCGCTTTCCGTCACTGGCCGCAGGCACTTCGAATGAACTCCGCAATTTCCCCCATGCAATCGCGATGGCAATTCTGGATCGACCGGGGAGGTACGTTCACGGATGTCGTGGCGCGCCGCCCGGACGGCGCTTTGCTCACCCACAAGCTCCTCTCGGAAAACCCCGCCCGCTATGCCGATGCCGCGATCCATGGCATCCGCGAACTGCTCGGCGTGCCGCGCGGAAGCGCCATCCCGGCCGATGTGATCGAAGCGGTGAAGATGGGCACCACCGTCGCGACCAACGCGCTGCTCGAGCGAAAGGGCGAGCGCACTGCGCTCTTCATCACGCGCGGTTTTCGCGACGCATTGCGCATCGCCTACCAGAACCGGCCGCGGATTTTCGATCGCCATATCGTGCTGCCCGAGATGCTCTACAGCGAAGTATTCGAGGTCGACGAGCGCATCGCCGCGCGCGGCGAAGTGCTCGTGCCGCTGGACGAGGCCGCGGCACGCGCGGGCCTCGAGGCCGCATTTTCACGCGGCCTGCGCTCGATCGCCATCGTCCTGATGCACGGGTACCGCTACACGCAGCACGAGGCGAAGCTTGCAGAGCTAGCAAGGACCGCCGGCTTCACGCAGATCTCGGTCTCTCACCGCGTCAGCCCGCTCATGAAGCTCGTGGGTCGCGGAGACACGACGGTCGTCGATGCCTACCTCTCGCCGATCCTGCGGCGCTATGTCGACCAGGTCGCGGGCGAACTCGAAGGCGTGCGCGTGATGTTCATGCAGTCCAACGGCGGTCTCACCGATGCGCGCCGGTTCCAGGGCAAGGATTCGATCCTGTCCGGCCCGGCAGGCGGGATTGTCGGCGCCGTGCGCACTTCGGTGGCTGCCGGGTTCGACCGGATC
>CANKMT010000081.1 GCA_947482825.1 Betaproteobacteria bacterium
CCAAGTGCGTTTCTATATACGTGCGATGCGGCGGCATCATGGCAATGATGGTTTGACACAAACCCGCCGCCGCCTTGGAACCAAAGTAACCCTTCATCGCAGCGATCCGCTCAGTGACTCAATCCAGATCGCAGCATAGTTGCGTCGAGCTATGCAGTCAAGCCCTGCCCAACACGCTCAAGGTGCTGCTGGCGCAGCACCCTTCCCCGTTCAGTGCGACATCTGCTGCCTTCACGTAAGATACCTATGGTGAAGGGGGGGAGTAGTTACGGGATCACAACCCTTCGCCCGGACAACTCAATCTCGATCAGGCGTGGCCCCCGGGAAAGTGTAGGCGATCCGTTGCAGAACGCCGGTACTTTCCGCGGCGCCCGCGTCTAGATCTCGACCATCTCGAAGTCGTCCTTGCGCGCGCCGCACTCCGGGCACGTCCAGTTGATCGGCACGTCCTCCCAGCGCGTGCCTGGTGCTATGCCTTCTTCGGGAAGGCCTTGCGCCTCATCGTAGATCCAGCCGCAGATGAGGCACATCCAGCTGCGGAATTCCTTGTTTTCGGACATGAGCGCGGAGCGGATAAGTTAAAATGGCTCGGCATCTTAACTTATCCGTGAGTGTCCCGCGCTTTCGCGCGGGGCTCGATCCCATGCCTTCCCTGCCGCCGATTGTCCTGACCTTTGCGGCCTCCGATCCTACCGGGGGCGCGGGGCTGCAGGCGGACCTGCTTACGCTCGCGAGCATGGGCTGCCATCCGCTTTCGGTCGTCACTGCGCTCACGGTCCAGGACACGCGCGGCGTCGATGACCTCCTGGCGATCGACAGCGACTGGGTGGTCGACCAGGCGCGCAAGCTCCTTGAAGACATGCCCGTGGCTGCGTTCAAGCTCGGCGTGCTCGGATCGGTAGAAAACGTCACGGCGATTGCCGAAATCATCTCCGACTACCCTTCCGTCCCCGTGATCATGGACCCGGTACTCGCCTCGGGCCGCGGGGACTCGCTGGCCGGCGAAGACATGATCATCGCGATGCGCGAGTTGATCGTCCCGCAGACGACCGTGCTGACTCCCAACAGCATAGAGGCGAGGCGCCTCGCGGAAGAACACGAGGAGAGCGACGAACCGAGCCTCGATGAGTGCGCGTCGAGGCTCGTGGCCCTCGGGTGCGAATTCGTCCTGATCACCGGCACGCACGAGAACACTGCGGAAGTGATCAACACGCTATACGGCGAATCGGGCGTCGTGCGAAGCGACCGCTGGAAACGATTACCGGGCAGCTTTCACGGTTCGGGCTGCACGCTCGCGTCCGCGATTGCGGCGACGATGGCCAATGGCCTTGACGTGCCCGAGGCCGTAAGAGAGGCACAGGAATACACCTGGCAGGCTCTGGCGCATGGCTTCCGTCCCGGCATGGGCCAGCACCTGCCCGATAGATTCTTCTGGGCGCGCGATGTCGAAGGTGACGGATCGGAAACGCCGGAGAGCGGTCGCGAGGGGCCGTGAGAGGCCTGTACGCGATCACGCCGGATGTTTCCTCCACCCAAGCCCTCGAGCGAATGGTCCGCCAGGCCATCGATGGCGGCATCGCATTTCTCCAGTATCGCAACAAGCTGGCCGACCCGGCCTTGCGCAGGGAACAGTGCGAGGTGCTGCTCGCCATTGCGCGCGCGAAGCGTGTGCCCCTGATCGTCAACGACGACGTTGCCCTGGCCGCCGCGATCGATGCGGATGGCGCCCACATAGGCCGTGACGACGGCGCGATTGCGGCTGCCCGCCGCGCCCTGCCCGGAAAGCTGCTTGGCGCATCCTGCTACGCCAGCTTCGAAGCCGCCGAAGACGCGGTTCGCCAAGGCGCCGACCATGTTGCTTTCGGCAGCGTCTTCGCCTCGTCGACCAAGCCGGCCGCGGGCCGGGCGCCGATGGCGTTGTTTGCGCGCGCACGAAGCCTGGGCGTGCCGCTGGTAGCAATCGGGGGCATCAACGTCGACAATGCGCCCGAGTTGATCTCTGCAGGCGCGGACTGCGTTGCGGTGATCACGGACCTGTTTGGCGCGCCGGATATCGCCAGCCGCGCCATTGCCTATCGAAAGTTGTTCGAGAAAGGTATCGCATGAGCAACCGCAACGAAGAACTGTTCCTGCGTGCGCAGAAACGTATCCCGGCCGGGGTCAATTCGCCGGTGCGCGCGTTTCGCGCCGTCGGCGGCACTCCGCTTTTTTTCGAGCGCGCTTCGGGTCCCCACCTTTGGGACGCCAATGGCAAGCGCTATATCGATTACGTCGGTTCCTGGGGCCCCATGGTGGCCGGACACACACATCCGGCGGTTGTCGAGGCGGTACAGGCGGCCGCCGCACGCGCTCTTTCGTTCGGAGCGCCGACAGAATCGGAAATCGAGCTGGCCGAAGCGATCTGCGCGCTCATGCCCTCGATCGAGATGGTGCGCCTGGTCTCGTCGGGTACCGAAGCGACGATGACGGCGATACGCCTTGCGCGCGGCTTTACGGGCCGCGACACGATTGTGAAGTTCGAAGGCTGCTATCACGGGCATGCCGACAGCCTGCTGGTCAAGGCGGGGTCGGGGGCCCTCACGTTCGGCCACCCCAGCTCGGCCGGGGTGCCGGAAGACATTGCCCGGCACACGGTGGTGCTGGATTACAACGAGATCGAACCGTTGGAAACGTTGTTCGCGGCGCGCGGTTCCGAGATCGCCTGCGTCATCGTTGAACCGGTCGCGGGCAACATGAACCTGATCCTGCCCCGCCCGGGCTTCCTCGAAGCATTGCGCGAACTGTGCACGAAGCATGGCGCAGTGCTGGTCTTTGACGAAGTCATGACCGGGTTTCGGGTCGCGCTGGGTGGTGCCCAGGCCCGCTACGGTATCCGCCCGGACCTGACCACCCTGGGTAAGGTGATTGGCGGGGGCATGCCGGTGGGCGCCTTCGGCGGACGCCGGGACATCATGCAAAAGATCGCTCCACTCGGCCCGGTATACCAGGCTGGCACTTTGTCCGGGAACCCTGTTGCAGTGGCCGCCGGGCTGGCGACGCTGAAACTGGTTTCCCAACCTGGATTCGTCCAACGGATCGAAGACTCGACGCGCGCCCTGATCGACGGCCTCATCGCGCAAGCCGCGCAAGCCAAGGTCCCTTTCTCGGCGCAATGCGTGGGCAGCATGTTCGGCATCTATTTTCGCGACGTGGCGCCTGCAAGCTTTGCGGAGGTCATGACCTTGGACCGGGACAGGTTCAACGCCTTTTTCCACGCAATGCTCGAGCGCGGGGTGTATCTCGCCCCTTCCGCCTTCGAAGCGGGATTCGTTTCCGCTTCCCACGGCATTGCTGAAATCGAGGCTACGCTGGCCGCTGCTCGCGAATCCCTGCAGTCAATTGCACCTTAGGCTGGAACGAACCGTGCGTAGGGAGGTCTACGGAATATGGGTCTCACAATCGGAAATATCGTCACAACCGAACTTTCGCGCCCGCAGCGTGGGGCATTGGTTCAACATTTCTTCGCGTTGGGCGGCGAAGACCGGCGCCTGAGATTCGGGGTCGGCCTGTCGGACCATGGCGTGCGCGATTACGTGGAAAACATCGACTTCGATCACGACGCGGTCTTTGGCGTCTTCGACGACGACATGCAGCTCGCCGGGGTGGGGCACCTCGCACGCGGCGAAGCGTGCGCCGAACTGGGTGTTTCAGTACTCCCCGCCTATCGCGGCCAGGGCATGGGCGGTTCAATCCTCGCGCGTGCACACACGCATGCGCGCAATTGGGGCGTCCCGACGCTCTTCATGCATTGTCTGTCGGAGAACGGCGCGATGATGCATCTGGCGCGCAAGCAGGGCATGCGCATTGTCTCCGCGGGTGGCGAAACAGAAGCCTATCTCGAACTTCCCGTGGGTGATCCGGCATCCTTTGCGAATGCGCTTTTCGCTCACCGGATCGGCTTGTTCGACTACGCGCTCAAGTCCCAGGCCCATGCCACTCGGCGGCTGGCCGCAGTCTGGAGCAACTCAAAGCAGGAATAACGTCGCCAATCCGAGAAAGATGAAAAAGCCTCCCGAATCCGTGCAGGCGGTAATCAGGACGCTCGAGCCGATCGCCGGATCTTTGCCGACCTTCTGCCTCACGTACGGAATCGCGACGCCCATGAACGCGGCCAGCACGAGATTGAGCGTCATCGCCAGCGTCATGACCGCCCCAAGTGCCTTGCTGTCGTAGAGATACCAGGCGAGCGCACCCAGGATGCCTCCCCATACAAGGCCGTTTAGCATCGCGACGCCCAGTTCCTTTTTAAGCAGCTTGCGCCAGTAGGGAGGTTGGAGTTGGCCAAGCGCGAGAGCGCGTACGATCATGGTCGTCGTCTGGTTGCCGGAATTTCCGCCGATACCCGCTACGATAGGCATCAGCGCGGCGAGCGCCACCAGCTTTTCGATCGAGCCCTCGAAAGCCCCGATTACGCGCGATGCGATAAAGGCAGTGATCAGATTCACGGCGAGCCAGGCCCAGCGGTTCTTGAAGCTGGCCCAGACAGTGGCGAAAATGTCTTCCTCTTCGCTGAGGCCCGCCTCGGCGAGCACCTGTTCGGCGCTCGAGTCGCGGATGTAATCGACCACCACATCGACCGTCAGCCGGGCGACGAGTTTGCCGGCAGCATCCACGACGGGCGCAGAGACGAGGTCATAGCGTTCGAAGGCCTGTGCTGCGTCGTCGGCCTTGTCTTCCGGATTGAAAGTGATCAGTTCGGGCACCATGACCCGGTCGACCTCGAACTCGAGGTCGGATACGATGAGACGCTCAAGCGGGAGCGCGCCCTTCAGATTCTGGTCGCGATCGACGACGAAAAGCTGGTCTGTGTGGCCGGGCAGCTCGTCGAGCCTGCGCAGGTAGCGGGTCACGGCCTCGAGCGTGACGTCTTCGCGCACGGTCACCATGTCGAAGTCCATGAGGGCCCCGACCGTCCCGTCCGCGTAGGACATTGCCGCGCGCAGTTGCTCCCTTTCTTCAAGCGGCAGCGATCGGATGACGTCCTGGATGACATCCTCGGGCAGATCGGGCGCGAGGTCGGCGAGCTCGTCGGCTTCGAGCGTTTCTGCCGCCGCCACCAGCTCTTGAGAATCCATGCTCGCGATGAGCGATTCACGCACTGCATCGGAGACTTCAAGGAGGATTTCGCCGTCGCGATCTGCCTTGACGAGATCCCATACGACGAGACGCTCCGGCAGTGGCAATGATTCGAGGACAAATGCGATGTCGGCAGGGTGCAGGCGCTCGATCTTCGCGCGCAATTCGGCCATGTCCTTCGAGCGCCCATCGTCTCCAGTTGCCGGCGACGGGTCATGCACTGAAGGAGCATCCACGGACAGCTCGTGGCGCTGCAAGAGTTCCTGAACGACTTTCAGGTTCTCCTGCAGGTCTTCGATTTCGAGCCGGTTGGCAAGGTCGGCCATGGCGATCGGGCCCGGGCCGTTACGGGCCGATTAGGGAAGTATCGGCATTGTAGAGAATCGGTGCACCGGGTGAAACACGAATTCAGGTCGCTGAGGCCTCTCGCCAGAGCGACGCGACAGGGGGGCATGGGCCGCACCCTTCGGGCCCTGCTCAGGGAATCTGCGCACCCGGCATGCGTGCGAGAATGATTTCCGTTTTCTTTGCAATCCCGGCCGCGCCGCGATTGCGGTCATAGCGTTGCGGGGCCGGCAGGATCGCCGCGAGCCATGCCGCCTGCGGCGGGGAGAGTTGTGCAGCCGATATCCCGAAATAGTGGCGCGCTGCCGCTTCGGCGCCGAATACGCCGATACCCCATTCCGCAACGTTGAGGTAGAGCTCCAGAATGCGCCGTTTCGACATGGTCGATTCGAGCATCCAGGTAATCAAGGCTTCCTGCCCCTTGCGCAGCCAGGAGCGGCTGCCGGAGAGGAACAGGTTCTTTGCCAATTGCTGACTAATGGTCGAGCCGCCCGCGACGACCTTGCCCTTCTTTTCATTCTTCTCAAGCGCTTTCTGGATCCCTTCCCAGTCGAATCCTTCGTGATCCACGAATTTGGCATCTTCTGCGGCAACCACGGCGCGCTTGAGGTTGGTCGAAAGCATTGCGTAGTCGGCCCACTGGTGCCTGAGGACGGCCTTGGCGTCTTTCTGCTGCAGGGCCACGAGCCGCGCGTCCATGAAAGCCGTGGAAACCGGGTTGTTGCCGGACCACCAAAGGACGTGGGCGAAGAACCAGCCTTGCAATATCAGGACTGCTATGACCAGCGCGCCGAGCGAATAGCAGAAAACCTTCCAGGCGGTGACCAGGAACCGCATGCGCCTTCAGGCGCCGCGCAATTCGGACAGGACCGCGGCGGTCACGGGCCGCACCCCCCGCCAAAGGTAGAAGGATTCGGCCGCCTGCTCGACCAGCATGCCCAGCCCGTCGGAGGTCCTGGTTGCGCCATCATCACGCGCCAGTCGCAGGAACTCGGTTTCCCGGCCATAGACCATGTCGTATGCAAGCGAGCCTGTACTGAACAAGCGTGGCGGCAATCGCAATGAGGCCCCGGAAAGGCCGGCCGATGTGGCGTTGATGACAAGGTCAAAGGCTCTCCCGGCGAGGTCGCCGTACCCGCAGGCGAAGACTTCCGCTGAACGAGCTCGCGGCAGTAGACGCGAAAGCTGGCGCGCCTTCTCGATGCTGCGATTGGCGACCGTGATGGCGGCAGGGACTTCTTCAAGAAGCGGGAGCAGAACGCCACGAGCCGCGCCACCGGCGCCCAGGAGCAAGATCCTTCGGCCGGCAACAGGGAAGTCGAGGTTGAGTTTCAGGTCTCGCGCGAGGCCGCATCCATCGGTGTTGTCACCCTGGATCCCGGAGTCGGAGAAGGTGAGCGTGTTGACTGCTCTGGCCGCCCGCGCCCGCTCGGACAGCGTGTTTGCGATTGCAAAAGCCTCTTCCTTGAAAGGGAGGGTCACGTTGACCCCACGACCGCCGGCTGCGCGAAAGGATTCGATGGTTGCAGCAAATCCATCCAAGGGCGACAGCAGTGCGGCGTATGCGATGGGTTCGCGTGTCTGCACCGCAAAACGCGCGTGGATCCAGGGAGACCGGGAATGCGCTACCGGGTTGCCGATGACCGCATAGCGGTCGGGCAGATCTAATCCCTCTTGGTCCAAATCGCATCCCCTTGCCCGAAGAACCAAGTTCGCGTGATCACCAGCAGGTCAGTGTCGCGGCGGATATCGGCGGGGAACTCGCCGTACGGCGCCGCCATGCGCACGATCCGGAATGCGGCCTCATCGAGCACCTTGAGACCCGAGGACCGGTCAAGCTTCACGGATTCCACCGTGCCGTCGGGACGAATGGTGACTTCGAGCCTCAGGTTTCCGTAGGTCTTTCCGCGCGCCTCGGCCGGGTAGTTCATCGTTCCGACACGCTCGACCTTGTTGCGCCAATCCTCCTCGTACTGGGCGAACCGATACTCCGAGGCGGTTGCACCTATGAATTGCTTGCGCGGCCGTTTCTGGTACTCCTCGTGGCGCTTGTCGATCTGCGCCTGGAGCTTCATCGCCGCTATTGCCAGGTCGCGCAGGTCGCGCCCGGCCACCGGGGGCGCAGGCTCTTCGCTTGGTGTTTGGCGCGGCGCGGCGCTCGCGGCAACCGGCGGCGTGGCTTTCGCCATGGCCAACAACCTCTGCTGTTGGGCTTCCAACTCCTTTACCCGGCTTTGGGCTTGGGCAAGGTCACGGCCTTGCGTAGGCTGGGTGACCGGCAACGGGGTCTTGGCGCGGCGATCCTGGTCGGTATTGCCGCCGCCGTCCAGGTTCGCTTGGGCCAACGCACGCGCATTGGCGGGCCTTTCCTTGGTCTTGGCGTTGACCAGGATCACCTCGAGCGGCTGGGTCGAGGAGAACCTCATCGCTTCGGGAAACTTGAAATGAATAGAGAGAAGCGCGGCGTGCAGGAGAATGGACAGCCCAACGCACCAGGTAAGCAGGCGCGCCTGACGGTCCATTCCCGCCCAGGTATGGAGCACTTGCGCCGGGAGGCGCGTCAGGTTGGTCGCCCTAATGGCCGACAAAGCTGCCTCTGGCTGTGAAGACCGCATATTGTAGGCTCATTACAAAGATTGCTGAGCATCCTCCAAGGGCTCACCGGTGTCCGGAGCGCCGAGCGTTTCCTTCCAGGCGCAGACCACGGTCTTGTCGAGCAGGTCGATATCGCCCACCCGGAGGCTGACACGGACGCCCGGGGGGAGTTCCGGCAGCGAGGGGACCCTTACCACGAGTGGGAGTCCATCGATGCGCACGGTGGCCTCGCGCAGGACCACGCCCTGGACTTCAGCCAGGTTCTCCTGCAACAGCCAGCGCAGGCACCAGTAGCGCTCCATCTCTCGTTGGTGTTCGTCGTACCGCGCGTAGACCACCTCGAACGCCCGCAATGTCGAGAGCAGGCTGTCGGAATTGCGCGCGAAGGGCGCCCTGCGGCCCGAGAGACTCGCTGCCAGCTGCCATTGGTTAACGAGGTCGACATAGCGACGCAGTGGGGAACTCATCCAGGCATAGCAGGAGACGCCGAGGCCCTCGTGCGCTTCGCCGTGCACGCTCATCCTCACCTTCCCGGAAGACTGAACCCGGTAAAGCGCAGCCACGTCGCGCTCGGCAAGGAGCCCTCCCCACGTGGAGTTGGCAAGGATCATGAGTTCGGAGACCAGCTTGTCCAGTGGCGCGCCGCGTTTGCGCGGGACGATGGTGACATGCTCGCCCTCCACCGCAAAGTTGTAGTCCAGGAAATTGGCGTTTACGCTGGGCTTGCCGCGCTTCGCCTCCAGGGCGTTGGCGAAGCGCCACAGGGTCGCAAGCTCGTTCTCGTATTCGAGCCCGGCCCGCCCGCCCGCAGGGAGGATCGAGTTTAGCGCGGCGTAATGGAAGTGCCGCAGGTTACCGGCGACCTTGACGCGCTCCAGGCGCGAGTGATGGCCGCGGATCGACAAGTCGCCGGCGGCCACATTGAAGTAGATAGACAGTGCCGGGCGCTCGGCGCCGGCATCGAGGGAAAACTGCGAGATGACCTCGTCTGGAAGCATCGTGATCTTCTGCCCCGGCATGTAGACGGTCGATAATCGCTCGCGGGCGATCGCGTCCAATGGCGAGCCCGGCGCGAATCCCAAGCCGGGCGCCGCGATGTGCACTCCGATACGCCATTCGGTGTCCGAAATCTTGCGGATAGAGAACGCGTCGTCGATCTCTGATGTGCCGATATCGTCGAGGGAAAAAACCTGCACTTCGGCCAAAGGCAGGTCCGAAATCGGCGCAGCCGGCGTGTGTGCCGGAAACCTGGTGCCGGCGGGAAAGAACTCGAACAGAAACCGGTTGAGGTGGAAATCGTGGCTCGAAGGCAGCGCACCCGCATGCTCGAAGAGCCTGGCGACCGTGAGTCCAGTTGCCTTGCAAGCCGCCTCCACAGCCTTGGCTTCGATCTTGTTGCGGTCCGGACGATAAAGAAGTTCATCGCGCATCGGCTGAAGCTCGGGAGGAAACTTGCCTGCGACGAGCATCGCCGTGTATTCGGCCGCTTTCTCGGCCTGCAGGCGCTTCTTCTCCAAACCCGCGAGCGCCGACTTCAAGGTCGCTTCCGGCGCGGACTGGAACCGGCCTTTGCCGCGCCGGTAGAAGTACATCGGCGCCGAGTGCAATTTCAGGAGGATGCCCGAAGATTCGACCGCATCCGGTTCGTGGCCTACGTATTCACGCGCGAGATCCTGGAATCCGAACTCAGAAGGTCCTGCGCACTGCCAGAGAAAATCCGCGTCCAGTTTCTCGGCGTAGGCGTTTGCGCTGGCCAGCAGTTCGAGCGCACCGGGCGCGTCAAAGGAAAGAAGCACGTGCGATGCCTTCACTTTCGTGCGACGGCCGTGTGGAGACTCGACCTGATAGGAGGCCGTGCCCGGTGCAAGCACCGTGCCGACCTTGATGTCGCCGTCTTCCTCGTATAGGAGATGCATCGCGGGAGTTTCGAAAAGGCGCCAATTTTACGCGGGAGCTCGCCTTGCTGCGTTATCCTTTTCAGCTCCCGCACGAAGACTCCTTGGAGGAAAGCACCGATGCCGAAGATCACCTCGATTTCAGTATGCACCGCGCGCATCCCGCTTGATCACGTGACGGCCTTTGCCACGCGATCCGTAAGCGCGCGCGACTACGGACTGGTAAAGGTGCGTTCGAACGATGGCATTGAAGGCATCGGCTTCTGCTATGCCGGGTCTTCGGCCGGCACGCTGGTCGAGAAGGCGATCGAGGACCTGCTCGCAGAGAAGCTGATCGGGCAGGAATCGACGCGAACCGAGGGACTCTGGCAGGAAATGTTCCAGGAATCCCTGTTGCAAGGACGCGCGGGTGCGGTCATGCGCGCGATAAGCATCCTGGACAATGCGCTGTGGGACCTCAACGCACGCAGCGTGAAACTACCATTGCATCGCTACCTTGGGGGGTATGCAGTGGATGCGGTGCCGGCTTATGCCTCGGGTGGGTATTACCTCGAGGGCAAGACGCCGAAGAAGCTGGGTGTCGAGATGGCGGGGTACGTCAAGATGGGCTTCAAGGCCGTCAAGATGAAGGTCGGCCGCCTTTCGCCGGCTGAAGAGGAGGCCCGTGTGCGCGCCGCTCGCGAAGCGATCGGGTCCGAGATCCTGTTGGCGCTCGACGCCAACAACGCTTGGCGGGATCTGCCCACGGCGCTTGAACACCTGAAACGTTACGAAAAATACGATCCCTATTGGATCGAGGAGCCTTTCGGCCCGGATGACATCGACAGCCATGCGCGGCTGGCCCGCGCAACCAGAATCACGGTGGCCACCGGAGAGATCGGCGTGGGCCGCTGGCACTTCAAGGAACTGATGGAGAAAGGCGCCGCGGCGATTCTCCAGCACGATGCCGCAGTGTGCGGCGGAATTACCGAATGGCGAAGAATTGCGGCGACGGCGGCAAGCTATGGCGTAACGGTTTGCCCGCACTGGTTTCATGACCTGCATGTCCACCTGGTCGCATCGACCCCGAATGCGCGCATGGTCGAGTTCTTTACTGACGACCAGGTGCTCAACTTCCGCCGCCTGGTGGACCGCCAACTCGATTTCAAGGACGGGATGCTGAGGTTGCCCTTGCGCCCCGGCCTTGGGTTCGATTTCGACGAAAAAGCGGTGGCGCGTTACTCGCTGAGCGGCAAGACGTCGCCGTGGAGGGAAATCAGGAAGTAAGGCGGGCAAACTCAAGCATGCGCGGCAGGTGCTCCGCGAAACTCTGCAGCATGTGGTCCCCGCCCTGGCGGATCACCATGCGGGCGCCTTCGTACTTTTGAACGGCTTCGCGATAGTCGAGCACTTCGTCGCCGGTTTCGAGCAACAGAAGGTAGCGTTCCGAATCGACCTTATCCACGCATAGACTTCGCCACCCCTCGAGATGGGCCTTGGTCAGTTCGTATTCGACCCCGGTATACAGGTTTTTTTGCTTACCCAAGTAGGGCTCCAGGCCTGCATGCGGGAAAACCGCAGGCTGGATAAGGATCGCACGGCACGCATGCTTCTCGGCGAGCCAGGTGGCATAGAACCCGCCTAGCGAACTGCCGACTATCGTGACCTCGTCGGGATCATGGCCTTCCAAGAGTGACTCGGCTAACGCGATCGCCTCGCCGGGCCGATCGGGCAGCGGGGGGCAGTTGAAGAGCCTCTCCAATCCCCGCTCCTCAAGGTACTTCTCCATCGTCCGCGCCTTGCGCGAAGCGGGCGCGCTGTTGAAACCGTGCAGGTAGAGGATCACCGGGCGAGGCGCGCAAGTAGCTTCGCGTGGATGCCGCCAAACCCGCCATTCGACATGACAACGATATGGTCCCCGGACCGTGCATCGCTCCCGATCGCCTCCACGAGCGTACCCAGGTCTTCGATGCAAGTCGCCTTTGGGCCGAGGGCGGCAAAGACTTCCCCGGCATCCCATCCCTGTCCGCGGCTGTATACATACACTCGATCGGAGGCGGAGACGCTGTCGGGCAATGCGGCTTTCATAACACCTTGCTTCATTGTGTTCGAGCGAGGTTCAAGCACGGCGACGATCCTGGCTCTGCCGGCCGTACGGCGAAGACCCTCCAAAGTCGTTTGGATCGCAGTCGGATGGTGTGCGAAGTCGTCGTAGACGGAGACGCCGCGCACGGTTCCAAGCAGCTCCATGCGCCGTTTGACGCTCAGGAACGTGGAAAGTCCTTTGATCGCCTGCGCCGGTTCGACGCCGGCATGCGATGCGGCCGCGATGGCGGCGAGCGCGTTTTGCCGATTGTGTTCGCCCTGGAGACCCCACCGGACGACGCCCTCGGCCTTTCCATCGAAAGCAACCTCAAAACGTCCGTCGTCACCTTGCCCACCGCAATCCCATCCGCCTCTTACTCCAAAGTACTCTACCGGCGTCCATGCACCCCGGCGGATGACCCGCGCAAGAGCAGCATCATTGCCATTGACGATCAGCCGTCCAGATCCACGCAGAGTACGCACGAAATGATGAAATTGCAGTTCGATCGACGCAAGATCGTCGAAGATGTCAGCATGATCGAACTCAAGATTGTTTAGAATCGCAGTCTTGGCGCGATAATGGAGGAACTTGGAGCGCTTGTCGAAAAACGCAGTGTCGTATTCATCCGCCTCAATCACGAAATAAGGTGAGGTCGTGCACCGCGCCGACAAGTCGAAGTTGCGCGGCACCCCCCCGATGAGGAACCCCGGATTCTTGCCCGCGGATTCGAGAATCCAGGCAAGCATCGCCGAGGTGGTCGTCTTGCCGTGCGTTCCCGCGACTGTGAGCACCCACTTTCCGAGCAACAGATTGTCGCAAAGCCACTGTGGACCGGAGGTATACCGCTCACCACGATCAAGGATCGCTTCCATGAGCGGGTTGCCCCGTGTGACGACGTTTCCAACCACCCAGATGTCTGGAGAAAGCGTTAACTGGTCCGCGTCATAGCCTTCGATGAGTTCGATGCCCAGAGCACGCAACTGGTCGCTCATCGGTGGGTACACCCCGCTGTCGCATCCAGTGACCCGATAGCCGGCCGCGCTGGCAAGGGCCGCAAGACCTCCCATGAACGTGCCGCAAATACCGAGAATATGGAGGTGATGCGCAGCCATCCGCAGAAAACAGCAGCGAAAGAGCGACGATTGTAGTCGATTTGCGTCGACTCCCCAGCGGGCAGCGTATCATTTGGATACTCCTTCCGGACGACCGACCATCATGAGCCGCAATCGCCCCAGGCAGAATGGGATGCGTGCCGCGATCGCTGCAGCAGCCGCAAGAATCATGGCCGAAAGCGGAATCGACAATTTCGCGCTCGCCAAACGCAAAGCCGCAAAGCAGCTCGGTGCAACCGAAAAGCAGGCGTTGCCCGGGAACGAAGAGGTTGAAGCTGAATTGCGCGCATACCTCGACCTGTATCAGGCAGACGAACATCCCGACAGGATCCGCGAATTGCGCCGGATTGCCTTGTCCATGATGAATGCGTTGCGGGAGTTTTCCCCCTATCTCACCGGGCCTGTTCTGAAAGGAATTGCAGGACCATACGCCGACATCGAGCTCCAGCTTTTCCCTGACAGCAGCAAGGACGTGGAGATCTTCCTCCTCAACCGGAACAGCCAGTTTGATTCCACCGAGGCACGGAGATACTCGGGCGATCGTGTCCGCACGGTGACGGTGCTCGAGCTCGAGTGGGAAGGCGCACCGGTGCGGCTATCCCTATATGACTCTCGTGACGAACGAATTGCCCTGAAGACCACCCAGGTCGGCCGGGTCATGGATCGCGCCGGTATTGCCGAAGTCAGCGCGCTCCTTGGGGAAACCCGTGCCTGAGCGCCGGGAAATCATCGCTTTCCTAGGCGTTGGAGCCGCCGCCGGTATCGCCGGATGGCTACTGTCGACCCGTGGCGCTTTACCGCTTGGAAGCGCGCAGGAACTTCGGTCGACGCAATTTACCGACCTCGAAGGGAAAGCGCGTTCGCTTGCCGAATGGGAAGGGCGCGTCCGGGTCGTCAATTTCTGGGCGACTTGGTGTGCGCCTTGCCGCGAGGAAATCCCAATGCTGGTGAGTCTACGCGACCATCTGCTTGCATCAGGCGTCGAATTTATCGGGATCGCCATCGATCAAGCGCCCAAAGTCGCCGAATTTGTGCGAACAGCCCGGATCAGCTACCCTATTCTGATGGCTGGCGCGGCAACCTTCGATCTGGTGCGCGCGCTTGGAAATCCCAGTGGCGGGTTGCCTTTCACTGTGGTCCTGGACAAGAAAGGCGGTGTCGCCCACCGGAATCTGGGCCTCGTAACCCGGGAAAAAATCGAACAGCAGGTGCGCGAAGCACTCTCCGCCTGATCCTTTGCTTTCGTATACTTCCGCGAAAGCGTCGTTAAAATACGTTGAATTTCGTTTAAGTTCGAGGAAAAGATTGGCAAAGCCTATTTCCGAAAATGTACATTCGGTCTTGATCCTGCATGGTCCGAACCTCAATCTGCTAGGACAACGCGAGCCTTCGATCTATGGGAGTGAATCGCTTGACGACATCAACGGCCGGTTGACTGAGGCCGCGGTCGGCACTGGCGTTTCAGTGTCCTGTTTCCAAAGCAATCATGAAGGCGAACTGATCGATCGGATCCAGAAAGCGGGCAGGGACGGCGTGGGATTCATTGTCATCAATCCGGCCGCATATACCCACACCAGTGTCGCCATCCGCGACGCGCTGGCCGGGTTAAGCATACCCTTCATCGAAGTGCACATCTCCAACATCCACACCCGCGAGAGTTTCCGGCATAAATCCTACCTTTCGGATATCGCCGTGGGAACGATCTGCGGGCTGGGCAGCCGGGGTTACGACCTGGCACTGGCCTATGTCCTGTTGCGCGGCAAGGAGTGAAGCCATGGACCTGAGAAAACTCAAGAAACTGATCGACCTCGTGCAGGAGTCGGGGATCGCCGAGCTGGAGATCACCGAAGGCGAGGAAAAAGTCAAGATCGTCAAAAGCCGCGGCCCAGCCAGCGCCGCGACGACTTATGCCCCGGCCCCACAGCCTGCGCCAATGACAGTCTCAGTCGCTGCGCCGGTTGCTGCACCGGCGGCGGAGCCGGTCGACGTGGTCGCCACGGAGGGACATGCGGTCAAGTCCCCGATGGTCGGCACTTTCTATCGTACGCCTTCGCCGGACGCCAAGGCGTTTGTCGAGGTCGGGCAAGTGGTCAAGGAAGGCCAGATCATCTGCATCATCGAGGCCATGAAGCTCATGAACGAGATCGAGTGCGACAAGTCCGGCACGGTTAAATCCATCCTCGTCGAGAACGGTCAGCCGGTCGAGTACGGGCAGCCCCTTTTCATCATCGGCTGATGGCGACTTTCGGCAAGATCCTCATCGCCAATCGCGGCGAGATCGCCCTGCGGATTCAGCGCGCCTGTCGCGAACTCGGGATTCGTACCGTGGTGGTCCATTCGGAGGCCGATACCGAAGCAAAGTACGTGAAGCTTGCCGACGAGTCGGTCTGCATCGGGCCCGCCCCGCCCGCGCAGAGCTACCTCAACATTCCCGCGATCATCAGCGCGGCCGAGGTGACCGACGCGGAAGCCATCCATCCAGGCTACGGGTTCTTGTCCGAGAACGCCGATTTCGCCGACAAGGTGGAAAAATCCGGCTTCGTGTTCATCGGCCCTTACCCTGAAAACATCCGCCTCATGGGCGACAAAGTCAGCGCCAAGGCGGCAATGATCAAGGCGGGCGTACCCTGTGTCCCGGGGTCCGAGGGCGCGCTCCCGGAGACCCCTGCGGACATAGTCAAGATCGCGCGCAAAGTCGGCTATCCAGTGATTATCAAGGCCTCCGGCGGCGGCGGCGGACGGGGCATGCGGGTCGTGCACACTGAGGCAGCCCTTTTGAACGCCGTGAACCTGACGCGCCAGGAGGCGCAAGCGGCCTTCTCGAACCCTACGGTCTACATTGAGAAGTTCCTCGAGAACCCTCGTCACATCGAAATCCAGATCCTCGCCGACGAACACAGGAATGCAGTGTTCCTCGGCGAGCGCGACTGCTCGATGCAACGCAGGCACCAGAAAGTGATTGAAGAGGCGCCGGCGCCCGATCTGCCCGCCCGGTTGCGGGACCGCGTCGGCGACCGGTGCGTCGAGGCTTGCAAGAAGATCGGGTATCGCGGGGCGGGCACATTCGAGTTCCTCTATGAGAACGGGGAATTCTTCTTCATCGAGATGAATACGCGCGTACAGGTCGAGCACCCGGTGACCGAAATGATCACCGGGATCGACATCGTCCAGATGCAGATCCGGATCGCTGCGGGCGAAAAACTGCCTTTCCGGCAGCGCGATATCCAGCTGCGCGGCCATGCGCTCGAATGCCGGATCAACGCGGAGGACCCGTACAAATTCACGCCTTCCCCGGGGAGGATCACTTCATACCACCCGCCCGGCGGGCCCGGGATCAGAGTCGATTCCCATGTCTACCAGGGGTACACCGTCCCGCCGAATTACGACTCGATGGTCGGCAAAGTGATCGCGTACGGGGCGACACGCGACCAGGCGATCAGCCGTATGCGCATCGCACTTTCTGAAATGGTCGTCGAAGGCATCCAGACGAACATCCCTCTGCACCAAGACCTGTTGAACGACAAAGGATTCATCAAAGGCGGCGCGTCGATCCACTATCTCGAGCAGAAGCTTGCGCTGGAAAAGAAGAGAGTCGTCAAGTAGGCGCCGGCCGGATGGCATGGCTCGCAATCAAGCTGCATGCAGACGCCCGCAACGCGGAGGAAATGGCGGACGCGCTGATCGAAGCTGGCGCGCTTTCGGTGAGCTGTGATGATGCCGACGCCGGCACGCCCGATGAGGCGGCGCAGTTTGACGAGCCTGGTATGGGGTCGGCCCAACCCTGGCGCCGCAACCTGCTGACCGCTCTCGCCGAGGCCGGCGCCGATCCCCGCGAAGTCGTCGCCGAAGCCGCACGCGCTTGCGGAATCGCTCCTCCAGCGTTCGAATGTTCGGTTGTCGAAGAAGAGGACTGGGTGAGGCTCACGCAGCTCCAGTTCGAACCGATCCGCATCACAGAGACCCTTTGGATCGTGCCAAGCTGGTGCGAGCCGCCTGACCGCGAGGCCGTGAACATCTCAATCGACCCGGGGCTCGCCTTCGGCACCGGCAGCCATCCGACCACCCGCCTCGTATTGCGTTGGCTCGCGCGAACGCTGAAAGGCGGGGAGACCTTTCTGGACTACGGGTGCGGTTCCGGTATATTGGCCATCGCTGCCGCCCGCCTTGGCGCGCGGAATGTCACCGGCGTCGACATCGATCCGCAAGCGATCCGCGCGGCGCTGGACAATTCAGAGAAGAATGGGACCGTAGCGCGCTTTTGCGCCGCTGACGCGTTCCGAGCCGAGCCTTCCGAAATCGTCGTGGCCAACATCCTTCCCAATCCGCTCATCGCCCTCGCATCCTTGATCACAGACCAATGCACCGGCTGGGTGGCCCTCTCTGGGATTCTCGAACCGCAAGCCGACGAAGTCATTGCAGCCTACGCCGGGGAATTCAATATCGGGGTGACTGATCGTGAAGAGGGCTGGGTACTGCTGACCGGGAGGCGTAGATGAGCCTTGTCACCCGTTGTCCGTCATGCGCCACGACGTTCCGCGTCCAGCCGACGCAACTCGCGGCAAGAGAGGGAAAGGTTCGTTGCGGCAGGTGTTCGTCCGTGTTCGACGGCGTTGCCAACCTCCTCACCGACGAGGCAGTCGCAGCATTGCCGGAGGAACCTTCCCCGCAGCTTGGGCTGTTCGAAGGTCGCGAGCGCTTCCAAAGCACGCCGTTGGTCACGAACCGCGATTCCGCCTCGACTGGCGACCTGGTGGAGCACGCTGCTGCAGAGGACCCGGTCACCAAGCGACAGACTGAGGCGCGACCGCCAGCCCCAACTGATGAAGTGCCCCACACGATTATTACGCAAACGGCTGGCCTGGTTTCGAAGGGCCGGACTGGGGATGTCGCTGTGCCGGCGTTCATGGAATCAGCGCCTCCGCCGCGAAGGCATGTCCTCGTCTGGTCCCTGCTCTCGACAATCGCGCTGGTTGTGCTCACGATGCAAGCCAGTCTGCATTTCCGGACTGAAATCGTCGTGCTCGTTCCTCAGGCGCGCCCGCACCTGGAAGCCGCATGTGATTTCCTTGGCTGCGAGGTGCGATTGCCGCGGCGCACGGACCTGCTGAGTATCGAGTCCTCCGACCTCCAGGCCGACGGCCAGCGTCAGGGCGTCATCGTGCTGAACGCGCTCCTTCGCAACCGAGCTCCCTTCGCACAGGAGTTTCCGGACCTCGAACTGACCCTGACCGACCAGGGCGAGCGGGCCGTTATCCGCAGAGTCCTCAAACCTCACGATTACCTCCAGGAAAGAAAAGCGGCCCTTGGGCAGGGCATGGGCGGCGGTACCGAGGAGGCTGTACGCATCTTCCTCGACACCGGCGGAATCATCGCCACTGGCTACCAGCTTTTCCTCTTCTATCCTTGCCCGCCCGGGTCATCCTCCGCTTTTTGGCAGTTGAGCTATCCTTCCCGCTGCCAGGCTTCCGGCAGCAAATAACTCGAAAGGCTCCCTTGCGTACACTTATCACTGGATCGGTCGCCTACGACACCATCATGGTGTTCCCCGACCGGTTCAAGAACCACCTGCTGGCCGATCAACTCCACATCCTCAACGTCTGCTTCCTTACGCCCGAGATGCGGCGCGAGTACGGCGGATGCGCCGCCAATATCGGCTACAACCTCAAAATGCTGGGCGGCGACCCGATCGTCATGGCGACGGTCGGCGACGACATTGCGCCCTATTTTGAACGGATGGCCGGACAGGGACTTTCCAGCGCACACCTCAAGAAGATTACCGGCCAGTTCACAGCCCAGGCCTTCATCACAACCGACCTCGATAACAACCAGATCATTGCCTTCCACCCGGGGGCGATGAATTTTTCGCACGAGAACCGGATCGATGCGTCACTCAACGCGCGACTTGCGATCATCGCCCCCGACGGCAAAGACGGCATGCTTCAACACGCACGCCAATGCGCCCAAGCCGGAATCCCTTTCGTCTTCGACCCCGGCCAAGGCCTCCCGATGTTCTCCGCGGAAGAGCTTTCCGAATTCGTGAGGTTGGCGGACTACGTGGCGGTCAACGACTACGAGGGCAAGATGCTCGAGGAAAAAACTGGCATGAGCCTCGAGTCGATGGCGCGAGGCGTGAAGGCCCTGGTCCTCACGCTCGGCGCCAAAGGATCATTGATTTACGCAAGTGGTCAGCGCCACGAAATCCCGGTCGTGGCCGCTGGCGCCATCCTTGACCCCACGGGCTGCGGCGATGCCTACCGCGCGGGCCTGCTGTACGGCATCGCTCGCGGTTGGGACTGGCCGAGCACCGGCCGGCTGGGCGCGCTGATGGGCTCGATCAAGATCGAGTGCCGCGGCGCGCAGAACCACAACCTTGCGACCGCGGAGATTGTGGATCGGTTCAAGCGCGAATTCAGCTACTCGCCTTGGTAGCCGCATCCAGCCGCGCCCGGATCCTGGCGCAGTAGCCTTCCAGCACCTCGCGCGGCGGATTCTTCACGGGCCAGGCGAGACTCATACCATCGTCTTCCCAGCGGGGAAGGATGTGCATGTGGAAATGGAATACGGTCTGGCCGCCAACCTTGCCGTTAGCCTGGAAGAGATTCATCCCGGGAAAGCCAAACGCAGCCCGCGAGGCACTGGCAATGCGTGCGACGGTCCGGAATACTGCGCCCGCCTGGACCTCATCGAGTCCAAACACGTTCTCAACGTGGGACTTGGTCGCAACCAGCACATGTCCTGGATTGACCTGGCCAAGGTCCATGAACGCGATCGTGTGGTCGTCCTCATGAACGACACTTGCCGGAACCTGCTTTGCGGCAATCCTGCAAAATATACATTCATCCATTCCGTGTACCCCCGTCCCGTCGTCCCCGGCATATTCACGCCACTGTAGCTGGCCGCCACACATCCCGCTTGTGAGGATCAGTCTCCGACTGGACCCCGGTGTGCCATCCCGGGGACTTGGAACAGGCGACGATCTTCCAGTCGCACCGCACTGAGGGAGCCTCCCCAGACGCATCCTGAATCGAGCGCAAGCAGAGATTGCTCGATCCGCACGCCCAATGCCGACCAGTGCCCGCAAACGACAGTGGAATCGGCGCTCAGGCGGTCAGGCGCGTCGAACCATGCACCATACCCCGGAGGCGCCGTCTGAAAACCTCCTTTGGCGCGAAACTCCATCTTTCCATCGTTCGTGCAAAACCTCATTCTTGTCATCGCATTGACGATCACGCGGGCGCGGTCCGCGCCGGCCAGCGATTCGTCCCATTCGTCCGGTTCGCTGCCATAGAGATTGGCCAATAGTTCGCGGTATCCTGGCCCGCGCAGTGCGTCTTCCACTTCGCGCGCGAGTTCGAGCGCACGCATGACCGTCCATTGGGGGAGCAGCCCGGCATGCACCAGGACGAGATTCTCATCGACGTGCATCAGCCGGCGCGTGCGCAGCCAAGCGAGAAGTTCGCCTCGGTCGGATGCGTCGAGAACCGGGCCGAGCGTATCGTCGGTGCGCGTCTTTGCGAATCCCTCTGCGACGCACAGGAGGTGCAGGTCGTGGTTGCCAAGCACGACCGTGGCGCTTTGCCCGAGCTGCCTTACGAAGCGCAGTACTTCGAGCGAGGCCGGGCCACGATTGACCAGGTCACCGACAAACCACAAGCGGTCTCGCCGGGCATCGAATGCGCAGGATGCAAGGAGCGCTTCCAGCTCGTCCATACAACCCTGCACGTCGCCTATCGCATAGGTAGCCATTTGGCGACCGACTATAGCAAAGCGGGCCCTTAGAACGCCGGGTCGAGGCGGCGATACTGAATTGCCTCGGCGATGTGCGGGGCGCAAACGTCTTTGCTGCCTGCGAGATCGGCAATGCTGCGGGCCACACGCAGAATACGATGGTAGGCACGCGCCGAGAGCGAGAGCCTGGAGATCGCGATCTGCAACAGCGCCTCGCCCTGCGCATCCGTCGAACAATACGTCTCGGTTTCGCGTGCGCCGAGCAATGCGTTCGACTGTCCTTGGCGCGCCTCCTGGTTCTGCCTTGCGCGCTCGACTCTTGCGCGAATCGACGCGCTGGATTCGCCATGAAGGATCGACCCGAATTCTTCCACCGGAAGAGCGGGGACTTCGATCTTCAGGTCGATGCGGTCGGCCAGCGGGCCGGACAAACGGCCTCGATAGCGCGCAACTGCGTCAGGCGTGCAACGGCATTTGCCCGAAGGATGACCAAGGTAGCCGCAGGGGCAGGGATTCATCGCCGCAAGCAACTGGAAGCGCGCCGGAAACCGTTCGTGCCGCGCCGCCCGCGCAATCGACACGCTCCCGGTTTCGAGCGGCTCGCGCAGGGTTTCCAAGACACTTCGCGGGTACTCGGGCAACTCGTCGAGGAACAGGACGCCATGGTGCGCGAGCGAAATCTCGCCGGGTTTCGGGTTGCCGCCCCCACCGACAAGCGCAATGGCGGAAGCCGTGTGGTGCGGGGCACGATACGGGCGCTCGCCCCATTGCGCGGGGACGAATCCTCCGGACGCGGAGTAGATTGCGGCGACTTCCAAGGCCTCTTCTTCGCCAAGCGCCGGCAGCAAGCCCGGGAAGCGCGCCGCGAGCATGGATTTGCCGGCGCCCGGAGGGCCGATCATCAACAGGCTGTGGCCGCCCGCGGCCGCGACCTCGAGCGCCCGCCTGGCATGGGTCTGCCCTCTTACATCGGCCATGTCCGGATACGCCGGCGTCCTCTTGTCGATCCTGCCACTGTAGGCGGTCAACGCGCATTCACCTCGAAGGTGGGCGCAGACCTCGAGCAGGGCGTTCGCGGGAAAAATGTCGGCACCGCCTGCAAGGGCGGCTTCCGCCGCGTTTTGCGCGGGCAACACGAACGCGCGACCGCGTGCGGCGAGCGCCATTGCCAGCGCACCCCGCACGGGCCGAAGCCCGCCGGTCAGCGACAATTCACCGGCAAATTCGTGGCCATCGAGCGCAGCGGTCGGAAGCTGACCACTGGCGGCAAGGATCCCGAGAGCGATCGGCAGGTCCAGGCGGCTGGAATCCTTGGGAAGGTCGGCTGGCGCGAGATTCACCGTAATGCGCCGCGCCGGGAAGTCGAACCGCGCATGGTTGAGGGCCGCTCTGACGCGATCCTTGGCTTCGCGCACTTCGGCATCAGGGAGCCCGACGATGGTGAAGGTCGGGAGCCCCGGACCGAGATGGACCTCGACAGTGACTTCAGGTGCGCGGATTCCGATGAGCGCGCGGCTCCGCACTACGGCGAGCGACATGCATCCTCCCCAGCGCGGTTCGCGCCTGCCATTTCATCAACGGCAGCGGCGCGTCCCGGTTTACATGCGGCCTAAATGAACCGCAAAGGGGATCAAGCGGGCGGAGCGTCTTTCGCCTGGCCCGCTTCAAGCTGGCCTACGCGGCTTTCCAATTCACCGATACGGGCCTGGGCGCGCTCCAGGACGCGTTTCTGGACCTCGAAATCTTCCCGCGTGACCAGGTCGAATCGGTCAAGAAACGAAGCAAGCAGGGCGCGCACATTCCTCTCGACGTCGCGCGCCGGGGATGCCGCAAGGATTTCGGAGAGTTTGGCGCCGATCTCTTCGATCAGGCGTGGGTCGGTCATCTGCAATCCGCCAGGGTAGGAGCGATCAGGAAATCAATAATCCTAAAAACCGTAGTTGACCGAAGGCCGGGCACGCGAAAAGCTTTATCTGGTAAGGGTTTACAGTAAATATGTTCAACTGCAGAGCAGTACTCTTTGGGTGAACAAGCCAAGACAGGTAAGTGGTTGAGATTCACACAATTTTC
>CANKMT010000082.1 GCA_947482825.1 Betaproteobacteria bacterium
GGCCCTTCTGGGTTCGCAGGCAGCGCAATGACGTACGCGGTAAAGGAGATTTTCTACACATTGCAGGGCGAAGGCGCAAACACCGGGCGCCCGGCCGTGTTCTGCCGCTTTGCCGGCTGCAACCTGTGGTCGGGTCGCGAGGAGGACCGATCGAGCGCGATCTGCAAGTTTTGCGATACCGAATTCGTCGGCACCGACGGCGACGGCGGCGGCAAGTTCGACACGGCGCAGGCGCTGGCGGAGCCGGAGAAGTTCGAAAAGCTCGGGCCAACGTGCACGCGGGCCACAAGTGCGCGCGCATCCACGGACATTCGTTCCGGGTCGAGATCCATGTGTCCGGCGAGGTCGATCAGCATGTGGGCTGGGTGCAGGATTTCGCCGACATCAAGGCGGCCTTCCAGCCGCTTTTCGAGCAGCTGGACCACAACTACCTCAACGAGATCGATGGACTGGAGAATCCCACCAGCGAGAATCTTGCACGGTGGGTGTGGGACCGGCTGAGACCCGTCCTGCCGCTGCTCTCGAGGGCCGTGGTGCACGAGACGTGCGCCTGCGGTGCGATCTACACCGGCTGACGTTAGGACGTACGGCGGCAGCCAGCTTATTTCGGCTTGAGTGCCGGCTGCGCTTTCGTCTTGTCCTGCAGTTGCGCGATCAGGCCTTCGATGCCGGTATTGCGCGCCGCCTCATCGAACTGCGAGCGGTAGTTCAGCACAAGGCTGATGCCGTCAATAGCGATGTCGTAGATCTTCCATCCGCCCGCGCCCTTGCGCATGGAATACTCGACCGGCGTGGGGCGGTTGCCGGGGCTCACGTAGCGGTTGCGGACGGTCGTCTCGGTGGCGGATGTGGGAACGCGCCCCGGCTCGACCATCATGGTCTGGCCCCGGTAGATGTCGATCGCGTTTGCGTAGGTGCGTACGAGCATCGCGCGGAACGCCGCTACCAGCCGATCGCGCTGGTCGGGCGTGGCGGTGTTCCAGTTGCGGCCGGAGGCGAGGCGCGTCATTTCCACGAAATCGAGGTGTGGGAGCACCTTTTGTTCGGCGAGGGCGAGCGCTTTCTGCTTGTCGCCGGACTGCAGGCCGGTGTCCTGCTTGATGGCGGCGAGGACGTCGTCCGTGATCTGGCGGATCATGGCCTCGGGCGACTGGTCCGCGGGTGGCGTCTGGGCGTGGAGGGGCGCAGCGAAAGGCAGCGACAGGGCAAAAACAAGTGCAATCAGGGTTTTCATGCACTTTGGACTCCGGAAAGGCGTTCCGGTTCCCGCAACTCGCGGGAACCGCGTAATCAAGGGTCAGGCGGCGGCCGCCACTGGGTTTGCGCGTTCGGCGAGGAACTCGGAAAGCACCCGTGCCGTGTGGGAGCGCGAAGAGTCCCGGGCCAGCGTCTCGGGCGGCGCCTGCGCCACGATGCGGCCGCCGGCGTCGCCACCCTCCGGGCCGAGGTCGATGATCCAGTCGGCCTCGGCCATGATGTCGAGGTTGTGCTCGATCACGACCACGCTGTTGCCGGCATCGACCAGGCGGTGCAGCACGTGGATGAGCTTTTCGACGTCGGCCATGTGAAGGCCCACCGTGGGCTCGTCGAGGACGTAGAGCGTATGAGCGAGCTCGCCTGAGCGCCCCGGGCGGGCAAGCGCATTGCCGTTGGCGTCAATGCGCACCTTGGAAAGTTCGGTGACCAGCTTGATCCGCTGCGCTTCGCCGCCGGAGAGCGTCGGGCTTTGCTGGCCAAGCGTCAGGTAGCCCAGGCCGACATCCTGCATCAGGCGCAACGCGTGGTGGATCGACGTGTGCGCGGCGAAGAATTCGACTGCTTCGTCGATGTTCATGGCGAGGATGTCGCCGATCGAGCGGCCGCGCCAGAGCACCGAAAGCGTCTCCGCGTTGAAGCGCCGGCCGTTGCAGACGTCGCAAAGGACGCGCACGTCGGGCAGGAAGGACATCTCGATCCTCTGGATGCCCTGCCCTTCGCACGCATCGCAGCGTCCGCCCTTGGTGTTGAAGGAGAAGCGGCTGGCGGTCCAGCCGCGTAGGCGCGATTCGTTGGCTTCCGCGAAGATGCGGCGGATCGAATCCCAGAACCCCACGTACGTCGCCGGGCAGGAGCGCGGCGTCTTGCCGATCGGGGTCTGGTCGACCTCGAGCACGCGGCCGATCTGCGCAACTCCCTTGATCGCCTTGCAGCCGGCCGGCGGCACCGCCGTCCTGGCGCGCCTTTCGCTCACCATGCGCGCGAGGTTCGTATGCAGCACGTCGCGTGCGAGGGTCGATTTTCCGGAACCCGAAACACCCGTGATCACGGTGAGGCGCCCAAGCGGCACGCGGGCATTCACGTTCCTGAGGTTGTGCAGACTGGCGCCTTCGACCTCGATCGAGGGCGTGGACCGGTTGACCGGCCGGCGGGGATGGATCGGGTGGCGCAGCGGATTCTTCAGGAACCGGCCGGTGACCGATTCGGGGTTGGCCATCAGGTCCGCGGCGGAGCCCTCGGCAATCACGCGTCCGCCGACCTTGCCTGCGCCGGGACCGAGGTCGAGCACATGGTGGGCGCGCCGGATCGTGTCTTCGTCGTGCTCGACCACCACGAGCGTGTTGCCCTTGGCCTCGAGCTTTTCGAGCACGTCGAGCAGGATCTTGTTGTCGCGCGGGTGCAGGCCGATGGTCGGTTCGTCGAGGATGTAGCACACGCCACGCAGGTTCGAGCCCAACTGCGCGGCCAGCCGGATTCGCTGGGCCTCGCCGCCCGAGAGCGTAGGCGCCGCGCGGTCGAGCGACAGGTAGCCCAGGCCCACCTCCTCGAGGAAACCCAGGCGCGAGCGCAACTCGGCGAGCAGGTCGCGGGCGATTTCCTCGTCGCGGCCGGAAAGCTTCATTTCGTGGACCAGGACCCGGATCTTCCCGACCGAGAGCGCGGTCAGGTCCGCAATCGAGCGGTCGTGATAACGCACCGCGAGCGCCTCGGGGTTCAGGCGTTTGCCTTCGCAAGCGGCACAGGCCTCGTCGACTTCGAGCCATTCGAGCCACGAGTCGAGCACGTGGTCTTCGGTGCCGGTCTTCTCGCGCTCCTCGTCCCACTCGATGCCGGCGAGCTTCATGCCGGTGCCATAGCAGGTTGCGCACCAGCCGTGCTTGGAGTTGAACGAGAACAGGCGCGGGTCGAGCTCGGCAAAGCTGCGTGCGCAGGACGGGCAGGCGCGCTTGGTCGAGAACACCTGCTGGTGCAATTGCATTTCCACCAGTGGCGCCTTGGACTTGGACGCGATCCGGACCAGTTCGTCGAGGTCGGAGAGCACGTGCACGACGCCCTTGCCGAACTCCAGCGCCTTGGCGAGCTCGCGGCGAAGCTGCGATTCGCTTTCAGGGGTGATGCGAATGTCGGCCACCGGCAGCTCGAGCGTGTGCTCCTTGAAGCGGTCGAGGCGCGGCCACTTGTCGGTTGGCATGAACTCGCCGTCCACCCGAAGGTGCGTGTAGCCCTTGCCGCGCGCCCACTTGGCAAGGTCGGTATAAAACCCCTTGCGGTTCATGACGAGCGGGGCGAGCAGGCCTATGCGCTGGCCTTTGTAGTCGCGCATCAGGCGCGCGACGATTGCGTCTTCGCTCTGCGGTTCGATCGGCACGTTGCAGTCCGGGCAGTGCTGCGTGCCGAGCTTCACGTACATGAGGCGCAGGAAGTGGTAGATCTCGGTGAGCGTCGCCACGGTGGACTTGCGCCCGCCGCGCGAGGTGCGCTGCTCGATCGCCACTGTAGGAGGAATGCCGAAAATCGCGTCGACGTCGGGCCTCGCGGCCGGTTGCACGAACTGGCGCGCATAGGCGTTCAGCGATTCGAGGTAACGGCGCTGGCCTTCGGCGAACAGGATGTCGAAAGCGAGCGTCGACTTGCCCGAACCCGAAACACCGGTGACCACCGTGAAGCGGCCGCGCGGGATTTCGACGTCGATGTTCTTGAGGTTGTGCTCGCGCGCGTTGTGGATGCTGATCACGTTCGAAAGCAGCCGCGTCTGCAGCGGCACTTCGCGCGCCACGACGGCTGTCGAGGGCCGGTTGAGCGACTCTTCGTAAGCTTTGAGCGCAACGCCGGTGTGCGACGCCGGGTTCTTTGCGATGTCGATCGGCGTGCCGGCCGCGACGAGGTAGCCGCCAGCCTCGCCGCCTTCCGGCCCGAGGTCGATGATCCAGTCGGATGCCGCGATCACGTCGAGGTTGTGCTCGATCACCACCATCGAGTGTCCCGCTGAGAGCAGTTGCCTGAAAGCGCGCAGCAGCTTGGCCACGTCGTCGAAATGCAGGCCGGTGGTTGGCTCGTCGAACAGAAACAACTTGCCGGAAATCGGGGACAGACCACGTTTTTCGCGAAAAACGTGGTCTGTCCCCGATTTTCCGGTCTTGGCGGTTTCGGCAAGGTGGCCGGCGAGTTTTAGGCGCTGCGCCTCGCCGCCCGAAAGGGTGGGCACGGGCTGGCCCAGGCGGAGGTATTCGAGGCCCACGTCGCCAAGCGGCTTCAGCACGCGTTGCACCTCGGCATGCTCGCGGAAGAAGGCGATCGCTTCGGAGATCGTGAGTTCAAGCACGTCGGCGATCGATTTTCCGCGCACGACGATTTCGAGCACTTCGGCGCGAAAGCGCTTGCCGTCGCAGTCCGGGCAGCGCAGGTAGACGTCGGAGAGGAACTGCATCTCGACGTGCTCGAAGCCGTTGCCGCCGCAGGTCGGGCAGCGCCCATTGCCTGAGTTGAAGCTGAAGGTGCCCGGCGTGTAGCCGCGCTCCTTCGATACGTCGGATTTGGCGAAGATGTCGCGGATCGCGTCCCAGGCGCCGACGTAGCTGGCCGGGTTGGAGCGCGTGGTCTTGCCTATGGGCGACTGGTCGACCATCACGACTTCGGACACGTGTTTGTGGCCGACGAGCTCGCGGTGCTTGCCGGCCGTTTCGGTCGGCTTGCCCTTGGCTTTCAGCAGCGCGGCATAGAGGACGTCGTGCACCAGGGTCGATTTGCCAGAGCCGGACACGCCGGTCACGCAGACCAAGCGCTGCAGCGGGATCGTGATGTCGATGTTCTTGAGGTTGTGCTCCTCGGCGCCAAGCAGTTCGAGGCTCGGGGCCGCCGGCAACATGCGTCCGCGGCCCTCTCCCCAAGCGGCCACGCCGGCGCGCTTGCGGCCCGAGAGGTATTCGGCGGTCAGCGTCTTCGAGGCCTTGAGTTCGTCCGGGGTGCCGAAGAACACGATCTCGCCGCCGCGCTCGCCCGGGCCGGGACCCATGTCCATGATCTTGTCGGCTTCGAACATGATCTGAGGATCGTGCTCGACCACGACCAGCGAGTTTCCCGCGTCGCGCAGGCGCTTCATCACTTCGATGACGCGGCTCATGTCGCGCGGATGCAGCCCGATGGAGGGCTCATCCAGAACAAAGAGCGTATTCACCAGCGACGTCCCGAGCGCCGTCGTCAGGTTGATCCGCTGCACTTCGCCGCCGGAAAGCGTGCGCGACTGGCGGTCGAGCGTGAGGTAGCCCAGTCCCACGGCGCACAGGAACTTGAGCCGCGAGCGGATCTCGGTTACCAGCAGGTCGGTCGCTTCGTCGAGCGGGGCAGGCAGCTTCATGACGTCGACGAAATCGCGCAGCGATTCGATCGGCATCAGCATCAAATCTTGGATCGAGAAAAAGCGGCCGGGAAAAATGGGGCCAGGTTCAATTTTCGATTTCGGTAAATCCATTTCTACGACCGGGGCCGAAAATTGAGCCTGGCCCCATTTTTCCCATTTTTCCAGTTTGTAGAGCAGCGCGTCGGGCTTGAGGCGCGAGCCCTTGCAGGTCGGGCAGGGCGTGTAGGCGCGGTACTTCGAGAGCAGCACCCGGATGTGCATCTTGTACGCCTTGCTCTCCAGCCACTGGAAGAAGCGGCGCACGCCATACCAGATGCCGGGCCAGGATTTCTTCCAGTTCACCCACTCGGGTTCGCCTTCGAGCGCCCAGTGGCGGTGTTCATTGCTCAGCTCGCGCCAGGGCGTATCGAGGGGAATGGAACGCTTCTTCGCGTACTTGAGGATGTCGTCCTGGCATTCCTTGAAGCTCGGGGTCTGCCAGGGCCGGATCGCGCCATCGCGGATCGTCTTTCTTTCGTCCGGCACGATCAGGCCGAAGTCGATGCCGATTACGCGTCCGAATCCGCGGCAGGTCTCGCACGCGCCGATCGGTGAGTTGAACGAGAACAGACTCGGCACCGGCTCGCTGTAGTGGATGTCGCAGTCCGGGCAGTGCAGATCCGACGAGAATCGCCAGACCGGAAAAATGGGGCCAGGAAAAATGGGGCCAGGTTCAATTTTTGAGTCAGGCGCGTCATTTTCCGCCGCCGAAGCCGAAAATTGAGCCTGGCCCCATTTTTCTTTTTCATCGAGGACGTAGACGTTGACCTTGCCTTGCCCGACGCGCAATGCCGATTCCAGAGCTTCGCTGACGCGCGCTTTCTCGGCCGAACCCATGCGGATGCGGTCCTGCACGACTTCGAGAACGGTCTTCGAGCGGGCATGGATGCGCGTGTAGCCCTGCCGCTCCAGCAATTGGGTGACCTCGGCCTCGCTGAAATTCTTGGGCACCGTGATCGGGAACGTGATGACTAGGCGTGGATCGCCCATCGCGGCAGCACGCTTGGCCATTTCCGCAAAGATCGTCTCTGGCGAATCGCGCTTGACCGCCCGCCCGCAGCCGCGACAGTAGAGCTGGGCTGCGCGGGCAAACAGCAGCTTGATGTGGTCGTTCAGCTCGGTCATCGTCCCCACGGTCGAGCGCGAAGTGCGGACCTGGTTGGTCTGGTCGATCGCGATCGCCGGCGGGATGCCGTCGATGCGGTCGACCTGCGGCTTGTCCATGCGGTCGAGGAACTGCCGCGCATAGGGCGAGAACGTCTCGACGTAGCGCCGCTGGCCCTCGGCATAGAGCGTATCGAAGACGAGCGAAGACTTCCCCGATCCCGAGACGCCGGTGACGACGACGAGCTCGTTGGTGGGGAGGCTGAGGGTGAGGTTCTTGAGGTTGTTCTGCCGGGCGCCGTGGATGACGATGGCGCCGGCCGAAGGCGAATCCGGCATGCCGCTATTTTAACTCCGCAGGCTCGCCGGGGCTGCGCTCAATGAGCGAAAATCGATGCCGGAGACCAACTTCACAAAGCCCACAATGACCGATCAACTACTGCCCGCTTCAGCGCCGCTTTGCGCGGCCCACGACCCGGACCCGCGCCGGCCGGGCCTGCGGCTGCCCCCTCTCGCCTGCGATACGCACGCGCATGTCTGCGGCCCGGAAACGCGGTATCCGTATTGGGCCGGGCGCGTCTACACGCCGCCGGATGCGCTGCCGTCTCAATACCGGCACCTGCTCGCGACCTTGGGAGTGGAGCGCGCCGTGCTGGTGCAGCCAAGCGTCTACGGTTCCGACAACCGGGCGATGCTGGACGCGCTCGCCGCCGATCCGGTGCATTTGCGCGCCGTCGCGGTGGTGGAACCGGAGATTTCGAACGCGGAACTCGAAACCCTGCATGCCCTTGGCGTGCGCGGAGCCCGCTGCAACATCGTCGATATCAAGGAAGGCAAGGGCCGGCTGCCGATGGAGTTGCTGGACGCACTCGCGGCCAAGGTGCGCCCGTTCGGCTGGCATATCGAGTTCCTGATGCACGTAGACGAGTTCCCCGACCTCGACCGGCTCCTCGACCGCTTCCCGGTGGATGTGGTGTTCGGCCACCTGGGCTACATGAAGACCGGGCTGGGACTGCAGGCGCCCGGCTACCAGGCCCTGCTGCGCCTGCTCGGGAGCGGGCGCGCGTGGGTCAAGCTTACCGGGCCTTACCGGCTCTCTTCCGGCGCGTTGCCCTACGCGGATGTCATCCCCTTCGCGCACGCGCTCGTCGACCACGCGCCCGACCGCATCGTCTGGGGCACCGATTGGCCGCACGTGATGGTCAAGGGCGCGATGCCGAACGACGGCGACCTGTGTGACCTGCTGGCGGATTGGGTGCCCGATGAAGCGGCGCGCCGGCGGGTGCTCGTCGATAATCCGGCGAAGCTTTACGGATTTTAGGAAACGGATGCGCAGAGTCCTCCACCTCGACATGGACGCTTTCTTCGCGTCGGTCGAACTGCTGCGCCGCCCGGACCTGCGCGGCAAGCCGGTGGTGATCGGCGGTCGCGGCGACCCGAACAGCCGCGGCGTGGTATCAACCTGCACCTACGAAGCCCGTGCCTTCGGCATCCGCTCGGCGATGCCGATGCGCACCGCAATGAAACTCTGCCCGCACGCGATCTTCCTGCCGACCGACTTCGAGTCCTACCGGCACTGGTCCGGCGTGTTCAAGGACCAGATGCGCGCGGTCTCGCCGGTCTTCGAGAGCGGGGGCATCGACGAGGGCTACATCGAAGTGACAGACCTGCCGGAGACTTCGGAAGCCATCGGCCGCGATCTCAAGCAGCGCGTGGTCACAGCCACCGGCATGACCTGTTCGCTCGCCATCGCGCCGAACAAGCTGCTCGCCAAGCTCGGCTCGGAACTCGACAAGCCCGACGGCCTGACGATTCTAGGGGTCGAGGACATCCCGACGCGCATCTGGCCGCTGGAGGTGCGCAAGATGCAGGGCGTCGGCCCGAAGTCGGAGGAAAAATTGCTGGCGCTCGGCTACCGCACGATCGGCGACATCGCCGCGGTGCCGCTCGTAAAGCTGCGCGAATCGTTCGGCGAATCGTATTCGCGGCACCTGCACGAGGCCTCGAACGGCCGCGACGACCGGCCGGTGGTCACTTTTCGCGAGCCGAAGTCGCGCAGCGCCGAGACGACGTTCGACGAGGACACCCGCGATTGGCAGGAACTGGCGCGGATCCTTGCGCGCCTCTCAAAGCGGGTGGCGGACGAATTGCGCGAGGAGGGCTACCGAGCGCGCACCGTGGGGATCAAGCTGCGCTTCGCGGACTTCGAGCGCATCACGCGCGACCGCACGCTGGAAGAGCCGACCGACGACCCGCTGACGATCAGGCGAGCCGCGTTCGAATGCCTAGGGCGCGTGGAGCTGACGAGGAAGGTGCGCTTGCTAGGGGTGAAGCTCAGCGACCTTCACAGGGCTGACGAAGCGGCGCCGGAATCTGAGGCGCAGCCCGATCTTCTGGCAGATTGATTTATATTAATAATGATATCTAAATTGGCTGCTAAACGGCTCTGCGACTATGTTTCAATAAAGTAATGTCAGGGATTGTCGCTCTCTCCGGCATGGCAGGTAAAACTTTCAGCGGAGTCCGAGACCTCTGCGGCGCGGGGAATATCCCAATACATACGCTTCCTGAGCCGATGTCTCGATTGCGCCGCGTCTTGCCCTGCGTACCCGGACGATGGCGTCAGTTGGCTCGACATCGAGCTCGACGAGTAGGCACGCGGCTATGGTGCCGGCCCGGCCGAGACCGCCACGACAATGGATGAGCACCTTTCCGCCCGCGAGAAGAATTCTGCGAACTTTGGGACCGGCGACGATCCAGCCTTGCTCGAACCGTGCGTCCGGAATGGCCACATCCACGATCGGCAGGTGAAGCCATTCCATGCCACGAGCTTCGACTTCGACGCCGAGGTTGCGAACATGGAGCAACTCGAACTCATGATCCTCGATCAAGGTCACGACAGCGCTGGCGCCCCACCGTACGATTTCGTCGAGATCAGTGGCGAGGACGCGCTCCCATCGCCAGCCCCGAAAGCTTTCGCCGGTCTTGCCGGGGCAGAACGTGATCCCGATCAGGCCGCCGGCGGCACCTACGGAAATCTCGTCGATGCGCAAGGGGTGGGTCGCACTGGTTCTGACGAGGGAATTCATCGATCAGAAGGCGAGTTCATCACCGTGATGTCAAAGCGCTACGCCTTCTTTCCAACTGCCTTGGCAGCGTTCACCTTGCCCTGCGCAACCGGGTCATAACCGCGTTTCCTCAGCGTCTGCCATGCTTTTTCGGCAGCAAGCTTTCCAACCGCCGTGTTTAACGTTGTCGGGAAGTACAGCATCTCGCAAGCTTCGTCCAACGCCCGTAGCTCAGTCTCCTGCTTCGTATTCAGGAAAATGTTCTCCGCGCAGACGTCATACAGCACGAAGAACCTCTTAGCTTTGGGATGATGTCGCTTCATTTTAGCCACGTCTCGCTTGCACCCAGCGTAGATATTGCTCGCTCGCTTTTCGCGAGTGAACTTTATCTCGATGACGATTTCTCCGTCGGCTCCGAGCATCAGATCGGGGAAATGCATGTTTTCCGTAAGCAGCTTTCCCTCAACGAACTTGAGCTTCTCGGGTTTGTCAGTCGTAGGCTTTGGTTTGACCAATGTCGCGTCCCCAAGTCGCTTGACGATGCCGTAATAAAGAAAGCACTGAATTTCCTCTTCGTTCTCAGGCTTCAGGCGTTTCTCTCCGACCCAGAGCAAGAGCTCAGCCCAGGCTTCTCGAACGATGTTTTCCATGTCCATGTCAATCCTCTTCTTTTTACGTGAAAATTCCTTCGACCAATAATTGTCAGCCGCTTGTCCGCTCGCCTTGCGCAATCAAGTAGCGGACCCACTCAATCTCGGCGTCAATGGCCGAGAAGAGCTCTGAGCTGATAATTTCTTTGGATGTGACATGAAATACCTCAAACCGAAAATACTTGTAGTCGGAACCAACGCCAGCGCCATTCTTGAGAGTGAATACCTTGTCGTAGATGCTGGTGATGTGTGAATGATCTCGACTTGGTCTGAAGTGAAATCTATTTGTAAGGAGTGTTTGCATCCACTTGTTGTCCTCATAGCCCCATGGCCCCACAAACGCAGTAGCAAGCGTTTCCGCTGCTTCCTCGTCGGTGGAGCGAATGGCAGCAGCCTGATCGGAAAAGCCATTCAATATTTCTAAAGAGTTGAATACGGCGCCCTTGACGATCTCGCGCCGAAAGCGGAAGGCGAGGAATCTCAATCCATTCAGGCGAGCCTTTTCGCGATCAATGCCGCGCAGCAATGCCGCGAATTCGGTTGGGATCAGGCTTCCGTTCCAAATTGGACAGATGTCTTTCAGTGGGACGACGGCTACTGATACAGGATCCCCCTCTTTGTCAGCGCGCAACTGCTGTTCCAGCGCGCGCCATTTTGACTTCAATTCTTGCGCAAGTTTTCTCGCCTCATCTATCTGAGGCTGAGTCATTTTGGAGGCAACGGCGTCGCGGTTCTTGAAGGCCTCGTCGCGTTCCTCGGTTTGCGAGTCCGAGTAGCTCTCCGCAGCGACGTCAAACCACATATGCGCCTGCACGTAGTCTTGTGCCACGCCTTGACCACTCTCGTACATGAACGCCAGATTGCACTGTGCGTCCTGCTGACCCTGATCCGCAGCCTTGCGAAACCACTCCATAGCCTCATCGTGATTCTGTGGCACGCCTTGGCCGTTGCGGTATCGGATCCCCAGGCTGTATTGGGCGTAGGAGTCGCCCTGGTCGGCAGCCTTGCGATACCACGTAATCGCTTCACCGTCGTCCTGCGGCACGCCGTCGCCGTGTTCGTACAGGAGTCCGACGCAGCCTTGAGCGAAACCGTCGCCTTGGTCGGCGGCCTGCCGATACCAATAGGCCGCCCGCGTCCAATTCTGTGGCACATCGCGACCCTCACGCAGTAAATCACCAACGCGGGTCTGCGCTTCCGGGTACCCAGCAACGGCGCTTCTCCAAAGATTGAGCATGGCGTCCTCTGTCTTCGGGAAATGGGCGCTCCTGACTTTCTCCAAGGCTTTCTCAACTAAGCTGCCGTTATAGTAGGCCGCGCTAGGCAGACTCGGCACAAGGTCCTTTAATCGGGTGCCGTACTTGCCCTTGACTAACTTTGCCAGTTCGCCATAACGCTCGGCAGGTTTCCAGCGAAGCTCTCCATCTTCGCCGTCGGTCAATTCCAGATCCGCAGCTTCGCTCCAAAGTTCACGCTCCTCATGCCGTAATGTGACGTAGAGAAAACCATCTCCGCGGTCCTTATCCCGTTCGTATTTGAATGAGTCCTGGCGAATCCGCACCTTGACCCGAGGCGGTCTTTCCGCGAGGTCCCACGACAAAATGAGGAAATCCCCCGAAATCTCGGGCAACTGATCAGCTTGCTGTAGATGGTGAGCTTCGAATTCCCGCTGGTAGCGCAGATGGTTGATCGCATGTTGATCACCTGCCTGAGCCAGCGCCTCTGTCGTTAGTGCGGGATCTGCCGCGTGAGTACTGATATCCAATACTCTGCGCGAATCAGAGAGGATGTCTCCATACAAATATGTATAGCTCGCCGAGGTCGGGATAAGTGCTTTGAGCCTGTCTCCATATTTCTGCCGAAGAATTTTCTCGACTGAGTTAAATCGGGCGACGCACTCGTAGTAGGCCCGCTCTCGCCAGATGCCCCGGCCTTCGTGCTTGATGATCGTGTACGTCGGACCCGCAGACTCGCCGCGACTGTCGAACTCGATATCCCAAACGAGGATTAGAGGATCAGCCGCGATCGCGGGCAACTGGCTAGGCGATTCGAGGCGAGTTTTTTCAAACTCTGTGTCGAGCTCCATTTGCTTGGTGTAGAAGCCCTTTTCCTCGGCGCTTTGCTTATCCGGGTGTTCGCGTACTTCGTCCGGCGTAGGGAAGTTGATTATCGCCAGCATCTCGTTGCATTTTGGACAGCGGAAATCAAGTAATTGGTCAAATTCACCAGTACTGTCCATATCGATCGTGCCTTGCCACCCACACTTCGGACAATCGAGGCTTTCCGTTTTCCAGTTGTCGAACCAGTTAAAGATTTTCGCCATGCTTTGGCCCCTCGATGGTGAGCTACTGCGAATCTGGCCGCTGCCCGTTTAGATGCGCAGCGCTGTCATGCCGGTCGCCGCTTCTCAAACAACTGCCGCGCCAAATCGGCAATGGCGGAGCCCAACGCCAGCTTCTCGATCCACCGGGCCGGGATGCCGGACTCCCCGTAATAGGCCCCAGCAACCTGACCGCAGATGGCCGCTGTAGTGTCGGCGTCATCGCCCAGGTTGGCGGCCATCAGTACTGCTTGTTCAAAGGTGTCGGTCCGCAAGAAGGACCACAGAGCTGCCTCGAGGCTTTCGACGACGTACCCGGTACCGTGTATGTCCGCCTCGCTCTTCGTCTGATACGTCCCGCGGGCGATCGCCGCGATCTTCTCGGCGCCCGTGAACGTTGCGCCATCCGCGAACAGTACCTCCTGCTTCGACCGGCCGAGCAGCGCGCGGCCAAGGATTCTTCCGAAGAGCCGGCAGGCATCGACGCACTCCCCCGCGCCGTGCGTCGTCAGCGAGCTTTGCCCCGCATAGTGCTCTATCGCATCAAAGTCGGGAAAGAAGAACATCGGGATCGGCGCAAGCCGCATGATCGAACCGTTCCCGGCCGACGAAGGGTCCGCGGAACCCGCGTTCGCTTCGCCAGTGCGCCGGTATTGACGTAGCGCTGCGGCCGTAGTGATGCCGATATCGAAGCACCGTCCGGTGCTGCTGAAGTAGCCTTGCTCCTTCCACCGGCAGTAACGTTCCATCTGGTCTGCCGGGTCGAATCCGTTGCACTCGACCAGACTGGCGGCGAGGCAAAGCGCCATCGAGGTGTCGTCCGTCCACTGGCCGGGCGCGAGCCTGAACGGCCCGCCGCCCACCATATCCGTGACCGGTTTGAATGTGCCACGTGGTGAAAATTCGACTGTCGTACCAACCGCATCGCCTGCTGCCAGTCCGAGGAGGCAGCCGCGGAAACGCTCGCCCGGGTTGAGCGAGTTTCTGGACGGACCTGATGTACTTGTCTCGTTTTTCATCTTATTGACACATTACCACTAAGTCGCTTATCCTGTCTATAACATTTATCACAAACACAGTGAATCCGATGAAAGAACTGTTTCCGATCGTTGCCGCAGACGTCGCTCTTTTCACCGTCATCGACGAGGCACTACGCGTGCTCCTGCTCCAGCGCGATAACGAGCCGCAAGCGGGTGCCTGGGCATTGCCTGGTGCGCTTCTTAAGCCGGAGACGGATCTGTCTCTCGAACACACTGCACGCAGGGCGCTTGCGGCCAAGACGCGAGTGGAAATCCCGCATCTGGAGCAGGTGTCGGTTTTCAGCGGCCCGGAGCGGGATCCACGCGGGTACTCAGTGGGCGTGCTTTTCTACGCGCTGCTTCCGGCCGACCAGGCGCCTGCCGTAGCGGGCGCCAAGGCTGCGGACGTTGCCTGGTCTAACGTTGCTCACCTGAAGCGCCCAATCGCTTTCGACCACCGGGAAATGATTGCGCTCGCAACCACACGGCTGCGGCAGAAGGTCGAGCGGCTGATTCTCCCGCTCCACCTGCTGTCCGAGAAATTCACCCTCACGCAACTCCAGCGTGTGTGCGAAGCGGTAATGGGAACGCGGCTGGACAAGAGCAGCTTTCGGCGTCGTCTAAGGTCGGAGCAAGCGCTGGTTGAAGTGCCGGGCGATTTCGAAGTCGGCGCGAACCGGCCGGCGCAGTTCTACAGGGCGGCGCGCGGTTTTCGGTTCGATATCGACATTGAGTGAGGACGAACCTTGACGCACAGTAACTTGCAACGTTGGGAGCGGGAATTCCGCAAACTCGCCGCTGCCGACGAGTACGACCTTTTGGAGGACCATCTCTGCGAGCTCGAATTGCCGGATCGTCCGGAACTGCTCTTGGAAGGCACGATCAATCTCATTTACGCCTGCGCCGTCTACGCTGCGCTCGACGGACAGTCGTTTGAGGCTTTCCTCAAAATGCAGCGCTACGATGCTTCCGAAGCCGTGGACGCCAAATATGCCTTCACCTTCGATCTTTGCGGGAAGGGATTCGGTCGCGTTCTGTTTTCCAAAAAAGTTGGCATATTGGATCTCGCCGACTTGTACAACCACCCGTGGGATGACTACAAGGTTTGCGGTTATCGGTCGGTCTACATTTCACGCGTCGATGGAAAAAAGCTGGGTAGCAGGGAACTGAGTCGGCTCGAAAAGGAAGTGACTTACGATTTGCGTTTCGACTACCCCGAGGACGAACTCGACGTCTGGTTTGACGACCAGTCGATTGACGGGGTTCTCCTAGTCACTGTCCATGATCGCCAAGACTAAAAAGAGCGCGATACGAATGAACCATTGGAGCGACGAAACAGGTCGCACGATCTACGTCGCCGCTGCAACGACAAAATTTAAGTTGATTCCCAATGGTCCTAAGCCGGTTAAATATTTCTGCAATGCTTTTGACGAGTATTTTGACCGGAGCTGAGTGTCGGAACGTTCACCGGATCTACGGCCGGATATAGGCCCATCCCTCGCGTTGCTTCTGCATGATCTCGACCACGCCGGCATTGACGTACCCGATGCCGCCCTGCATGTCCTCGCGCTTGAGCTTCTGGTTGCGCATGGTGTTTTCGCAGGCCACGACCTTCACGCCATCGGTCATCGCCTGGGTAATGCCGTTACCAACTTCCGACTCGAGCTTCAGCATGCCGATGCCCGGCCCGTAAGCGACGATCTCGATCTCGACGTTCTGCTTGCCGAGGTCCTCCTGCACGTTGCGGGCGTTGTTCAGCGCGAGCCGCCACTTACCAGGCTCGGCGTCGCTCATCTGGATCACGAGCCGCTGCTTGCCGGCGGGTGCCTGCGCGAGCGTGGGGAGCGGGGCCAAGGCAAGAAGCAAGGCGAAAACGACCAGCGCGGTTTTCATTTCACGATCCCCTGGGGCATTGTCCGATTCATTCGATTCAGGATGCAAGCGCCGGGTGCGGCCCCTGTGCGCCTGCGCGAGAAGCACTAAGCGTTCGGGTGCAGGCCGACGACGTTGTTGAGCCGGTTGTTGGAGTTGTAGATCGCGACGATCTGCGCGGCCTCGAAGATCTGCGCTTCGCTCAGGCGCGCGGCGCGCAGGCTGCCGATCCAGGTCTGGTCCGCTTCGGCGGGGCGCACCGTCAGTTTCCAGGCGAAGTCGGCCAGCGCGCGTTGGCGCGGCTTGAGGTCCGCCCGCCGCCATGAGATGCAGAGCGCATCGACCTGCGCGCCATCCATGCCGTACTTGCGCAGCGCGCCGGCGTGCGTTCGCACGCAGGGTTCGCAGCGGTTTTCAACGCTGACCACGAGGGCGAGCAGTTCGCGCTCGATTCCGGGAAGAAGGGCGTCGTCGCTGCGCATAAGGCGGTCGAGGTAGCCCTGATAAAGGGCCAGGCGGCCCGGCCCGAACGGCAGCTTGAGGAAACTGCGCACATAGCCCAGCCGCGCGATGCATTCGGCGTGCAACTTGCGCACGTCCGGTGCGAAGCGAGTGCGCGCCGGAAGGCGCAGCCAGGAAAAGGCTTTGTTCTTCATTTTGTGTCTCCGTTATCTGGCGCCCGCGCGCTCGAGGATTTGCGCGATGTTGGCATAACCGCGCCGTTTCGCGTGCTGCAGCGCTGTCACCCCCTCGCGGTCGGCGAGGGCGACCTTTGCGCCGTGGGCAATCAACAGGCGAACGATTTCGGTGTGGGCAGGGCCGCCATCACCAAGGATCACGGCCTCGAGCAGCGCCGTCCAGCCAAGATTGTTCACGTGGTCGATGTCGACTTTTGTTTTCAGCAGTTCCCGCACGGTGTCCACGTGCCCGTAGTGGCAAGCGGGAATCAACGCGGTGCCTCCGTACCGATTGGTGCTCTTCAGGTCCGCGCCGGCGGCCAGCGTTAGTTTGAGTACCTCCGTGCGGCCGCGGGCGCCGGCGATCAGGTAGGCGCTGTTCCTGTTCTCGTCCTGGGCATTGACGTTGCCGCCGGCGGCGATCAGGCGCCCGACTTCGGCGGCGTCGCCCCTTTCAGCTGCCAAGATCAGCGCCCGGTCGAGTTCGCGCAGCTGGGCGTTCGCGTCGTGGGCGAACCCGAGCATGAGTGCAAGCAGGAGACTTCGCATCCTGTAAAGTGAGGGCGTTTCCTCGTGAAGATGAAGAAGATTATGGCTCATTCGATGCGTGCGTTGGTTGTTCTGCTGGCCCTTGGGGTTGCGCAAGCGTTCGCGCAGGGATACCCGAACAAGCCGATCCGCCTGATCGTGCCCTGGCCGCCGACCGGCACGGTGGACATCCTCGGCCGAACGCTCGGCCAGAAGCTCTCCGAATCGATGGGCCAGAACGTGGTGGTCGATAACCGCGGTGGCGCAAACGGGATGATCGGCACCGAGATGGCGGCCAAAGCGGCGCCGGACGGCTACACAGTGCTCGTGGAAAACATCACCGGGCAGACGATCAATGCGGCCCTGCGCGACAGGATGCCGTACGACATTCATCGCGACTTTGCGCACGTCAGTCTGCTGGCCTGGGTACCGAACGGCGTGGTCTCGCTGCCCACGCTGCCGGCAAAGAACATCCAGGAGCTGATCGCGCTGGCCAAGTCGCAGCCCGGAAAGCTGACCTATGCGTCGTTCGGCATCGGCAGCAGCGCGCACCTGACATTCGAGCTGTTCAAGGAGATGACGGGCATCGACATGCTGCATGTGCCGTACAAGGGTGGCCAGCCGGCGATCGCCGACCTGCTCGCCGGGCAGGTTTCGATCTACATCCCGGTGTTGCCTTCGGTCGTGCAGTTGCACAAGGCAGGGCGCTTGCGGCTGCTCGCTGTCACAAGCGCGAGACGCTCGTCCGCGGTGCCCGAGATCCCCACGGTCGCCGAGTCGGGCGTGCCAGGCTTCGAAGCCAGCAATTGGTTCGGGTTCATGGCGCCGGCCGGCACGCCGCCGGACATCGTTGCGCGCCTGAATGCGGAAACGGCGAAGGCGCTTCAGGCTGCCGACGTGCGCGAAAAGCTGGCCGGACTCGGATTCGAAATGCAACCGAGCACGCCGCAGGAATTGTCGGCTTTGCTGAGGAGGGAATCCGTCAAGTGGGCCGGAGTGGCGAAGGCTTCCGGTGCGCGCGTCGACTGAGCCGCCATTGCAGCAATGCGCTTCCAGCGGTATTATTACGCTTGTAATTACACGGAGTGCCCGCCATGTTCACGCTCAAGCTGACCCAGATCGGAAACTCCGTCGGCGTTGTCCTGCCCAAGGAAGCGCTGGCACAACTCAAGATCGACAAGGGCGACACGCTGTTCCTGACCGAGACGCCCGGCGGCTTCAAGCTCACGCCCTATGACCCCGCAGTCGAGGCACAACTGGAACTCGGCCGGGAAGTCATGCATCGGTACCGGGACACCCTGCGTGCATTGGCGAAGTGAAAGGGCAAACGCGGCGGTGGCGCTGGGTCGACAAGACCGCGCTGATCCTGCTTCACGATGAAAGCCTGGCCGAACACGGCGGGGCCGCCGGAATGCGCGATGAAGGGTTGTTCGAATCGGCGCTGGCACGCCCGGAAAACCCTGCGGCGTATGAGAACCCGGATTTCGCGGCACTTGCGGCGTCTTATGGTGTCGGACTTGCGAAAAATCACCCCTTTGTCGATGGCAACAAGCGGGCCGCATTCCTGGCAGTCGGATTGTTTCTCGCGCTGAACGGCCACCGGCTTTGCGCCACCCAGATCGATGCCACTACGGCAATGCTCGCAGTCGCGGCCGGACAGATGAGCGAATCGGACTTTGCCGCCTGGATACGGCAGAACAGCGAGAAACCGAAAGCGAAGTAGATTTCCTGTCGGGTGAGGTTCGGACACGCGCCTGCGCCTACATTCGCCGCCTGAGATAATCCCCCTTTACCTTCGCAGGACTCCCCCATGGCGCAGTACGTATTTTCGATGAAGCGGCTGAACAAGACGGTTCCGCCGCAACGCCAGATCCTGAAGAACATCAACCTCGCGTTTTTTCCAGGCGCCAAGATCGGCGTGCTCGGCCTGAACGGCTCGGGCAAGTCCACGGTCCTGCGCATCATGGCCGGCGAGGACAAGAACTTCGACGGCGAAGCCACGCCGATGCCGAACCTGAGCATCGGTTATCTGCCGCAGGAACCGCAACTCGACGCCGAAAGGACCGTGCGCGAGATTGTCGAGGAAGGCATGGGCGACATCGCGGCGGCCAAGAAGCGCCTCGACGAGGTCTATGCGGCTTACTCCGAGACGGATGCCGATTTTGACAAGCTCGCCGAGGAGCAGGGCCGGCTCGAGGCGATGCTCAATTCCGGCGGTGGCGACGACATGGACCACCAGCTCGAAATCGCGGCCGACTCGCTGCGCCTGCCGCCCTGGGAGGCGAAGGCCGGCACGCTCTCGGGCGGCGAAAAGCGGCGCGTTGCGCTTTGCCGCCTTCTGCTGTCGAAGCCGGACATGCTGCTGCTCGATGAGCCGACCAACCACCTCGATGCAGAGAGCGTCGACTGGCTCGAGCAGTTCCTGCAGCGCTTTCCTGGAACCGTGGTCGCCGTAACGCACGATCGCTACTTCCTCGATAACGCCGCGAGCTGGATTCTGGAACTGGACCGCGGCAAGGGCATCCCGTGGGAAGGCAATTACTCCTCGTGGCTCGAACAGAAGGAAAAGCGCCTGGAGGCCGAGTCCAAGCAGGAAGACGCGCATATGCGCGCGATGAAAGCCGAACTCGAATGGGTGCGCCAGAATCCCAAGGGCCGCCAGGCCAAGTCCAAGGCGCGCCTAGCGCGGTTCGACGAGCTGTCCTCGATCGAGAGCCAGGAAAGGAACGAAACGAAGGAGATCTTCATCCCGGTGGCCGAGCGCCTGGGCAACGAGGTCATCGAGTTCGTCGATGTGAGCAAAGGTTTCGGCGAGCGCCTGTTGATCGACAAGCTTTCGTTCAAGGTGCCGCCGGGCGGGATCGTCGGGGTCATCGGACCGAACGGCGCCGGCAAGTCGACCCTCTTTCGCATGATCACCGGCAAGGAAAAGCCGGCCTCGGGCGAAGTGAAGATCGGCAAGACGGTGCAGCTCGCCTTCGTCGACCAGTCGCGCGACGAGCTGTCGGCGGGGAAGACCGTGTTCGAGGAGATCGCCGGGGGCCAGGACATGATCACGGTGGGCAAATTCACGATGCCGTCGCGCGCATACCTCGGCCGCTTCAACTTCAAGGGCGCCGACCAGCAGAAGGTGGTCGGCCAGTTGTCGGGCGGGGAACGCGGGCGGCTGCACCTGGCCAAGACATTGATGTCCGGCGCCAACGTGCTGCTGCTGGATGAGCCTTCCAACGATCTCGACGTTGAAACCCTGCGTGCGCTCGAAGAAGCGTTGCTGGGTTTTGCCGGCAGCGTGATGGTGATCTCGCACGATCGCTGGTTCCTCGACCGGATCGCCACGCACATCCTCGCTTTCGAAGGCGAGTCGCAGGCGGTGTTCTTCGACGGCAACTACCAGGAATACGAGGCCGACAAGAGAAAGCGCCTCGGCGAAGAGGGCGCGCGGCCCAAGCGCATCCGCTACAAACCGCTCAAGGTCTGATCAGGGCCGCCTGACCTACCACGCGACTTCGGTGCCGCAGCCCTTGGCGCGGGCGCATTCGACCGCTGCTTCGATGGCGGCGAGATCCTGGGTGCCGAGGCCGAGGGACTTGTAGAGGGTGAACTCGTTCTTGGAACGACGCCCGGGATGAAGGCCGGCGAGCACCTCTCCGAGTTCAGCCTGGATGTGCGTAGCGGCAATCAATCCCGCCCTGATCGCGCTGAGGATATCGCCCGACTCCTTCAGCGCCGCCTCGCGGCGATCGACAAAGAGCGACGCCGCTGCGACAGTCTCCGGGAACAATTCGACGTGCGTACTGCGGCTGGAGCCGACTGCGTTGAGGTGACAGCCCGGCTTGATCCACTCGCGCCGGACGATTGGGTCGGTAGTCGAAGTCACGGTGCAGACCACGTCCGCATCGCGCAAAGCGGATTCGATCGATCCCGCGATCTCTACGCCATTGGATTCGCCGAAGTGCCTGGCCTTGTCCGGATTGCGTCCCCAGGCGACGATTCTTGCGTTCGGGAGCACCGTTTTCATCGCGCCCACGTGGGCGCGCGCCTGGATGCCGACGCCGATGATTGCCACGACTCTGGCGTCCTTGTTCGCAAGGACCTTGGTCGCAAGGCCTGAAACGGCCGCGGTGCGGATCTCGGTGAGTGTCGGCGCGTCGGCCATCGCGAGGATGCGGCCGTTGTCGCCGTCCTGCAAGATCACCGAGCCCTGCAGCGGGTCGCCGCCGGTCTTGCGGTTCGCCGGGCAGACGACCATCTGCTTGAGCGCCCAGCGCCGCGTGCCCTTGGTGCGCATCGAAGGCATCAGCGTCATCCAGTTCGGGCTCGACTCGTCCTGCTTCACGCGCATCCGGATCGGGTTGAAGTACGCGTCGTCGGCGAGATCGATGAAAGCGCGCTCCATGGCCGCGATGCACGAGGGCATGTCGAGGGCCGCGCGCAGGTCCTTCTCGTTCAAAACCAGCATGCCGGCTACTTGTCCGCGATGCCGGCCTGCTTGATGACCTGCGCCCAGCGTTCCATGTCTTCCTTGAGGAAAGCGCCGAGCTCCGGCCCGGTGGATGGTGCGACGTCCATGCCCCCGTTACGCAGAGTGTTGACCACATCGGGCTGCTTCAGCGCGGCCACGAAGGCGGCGTTCAGCTTTTGCGCGACTGCGCTCGGCGTGCCGGCCGGTGCGAAGAAGCCGTACCAGTTGGTCGCCGAATAGCCGGGCACGCCGCCCTCGGCGATCGTGGGAATGTCCGGCGACGACGGCGCGCGGGCAGGCGTCGTTTGCCCCAGCGCGCGTAACTTGCCGGATTTCACGTGTTGCAACACGGAGGCGTCCGCAATCGTCATGTCGACCTGGCCGGCCAGCAGATCGGCGATCGCCGGGGCGGTGCCCTTGTACGGGATGTGGCGGATGTCCACGCCGGCCCGGATGTTGAACAGTTCGCCGGCCAGGTGCAGCGCGCTTCCTTGGCCGCCCGAGGAGTAGGTGTACTTGCCCGGATTCGCCTTTGCGAGCGCGATCAACTGCTGGATCGAGTTTGCCGGAAGCGAAGGGTTCACCACCAGGAACATCGGCATGCGCACGCCCATCGAGATCGGGACAAAATCCGTTTGAGGCTTGTACGGCAAATTGGGGTTGAGGGCCGGCGTCACCGACATGTTGCCCGGCGACCCTACCGCGAGCGTATAGCCGTCGGGCGCCGCTTTCGCCACGAAGTCGATGCCGATCGTTCCGGCCGCGCCGACTTTGTTCTCGACGAGCACCGGCTGGCCGAGGCTCGCCTGCAATTTCGGCCCGACGATGCGTGCTAGAGTGTCCAGGCCTCCACTTGGCGGGAACGGGACGACCAGGCGTATCGGACGGACCGGAAAATCCTGCGCGGAAGCGGTGGCAGAGCCAAGCAATCCGATAAGCAGCGCCGCTGCGGCAAGCCGAAAGTTCATGCCTCACCTCCCGAAAAAGTGGTCCCAATCTAACCCAGCGACGGAGCGTGGGCAATGAAGGTTGCGAACGCGATCCAGGCGCCGGTTCCCGGCGGACCCGAGGCGCTGAAGCTTCTGCAGATTCCGATCGAAGCGCCGGGCGCCGGCGAGTTGCTGATCGAAGTGCATGCAGCGGGCATCAACCGCGCCGACTGCAAGCAGCGCGAGGGCAATTACCCGATGCCTCCGGGGGTGCCGCGCACGCTGGGGCTTGAAGTCTCCGGCGTGGTCTGCGCGCTTGGTGAAGGCGTCGAGGGTTGGTCCATCGGTGATCGTGTCTGCGCGCTCGTGGCCGGCGGCGGCTATGCCGACTATTGCCTCGCGCCTGCCGGCCAGTGCCTGCCCGTGCCCGGTCGCGTCGATCTCGTGGACGCCGCTGCCTTGCCGGAAGCGCTCTTCA
>CANKMT010000083.1 GCA_947482825.1 Betaproteobacteria bacterium
CGTGGCCCCTGAGCGCAGAATGCGGCGCCTGTCCCTTAGAAGTAAGTCTCATCCAATGTCCAAATCCATCCTCGTAGTCGACGATGACCAGAGCCTGCGCGAGCTGCTGAAGCTGCATCTCTCGAATGCCGGCTACTACGTGGACACCGCCGCCGACGGCATCGAGGCCGGGTACGCGGTATTGAGAAGTCCTCCGGATCTCATTATTACGGATGTCAACATGCCGAACATGGACGGCTACGAGTTCATCGAGGCCCTGAAGTCGGACAAGACGCTTCCGATGATCCCGGTAATCTTCCTCACCTCGATGGACGACGTCGCGCGCGGCAAGGAGCTGGGCGCGGTCGGGTACCTCACCAAGCCGGTGCGCGCCGACAAGCTCCTTGCGGTCGTCGCGGAGCACCTCCCGGGCGGCGCTTATCCGATAGGGTAAGGACCCAGTGGCCGGGTCCGGCCTTTGGCGGCGCCGTATACCGTGCGCCAGCGCACCGATGCGGCCGGATCGGGTCGCTAGACTCCGGCTTCGATCAACTTGTTGCGGTGACCGGTCATGGCGTCCAATTCCAGTTTTTCAACCGCGCGCATCCTTGCGTTCGCATTCGCAGCAGCTCTGGGCGCAGGCACTGCGCTTGCCGACAAGCCCGGGGGCGGCGAGAAAGGCGGCGGCAAAGGCCATAGCGAAAAGGGCGAGCAGCGGGAGGCCCCTCGCGGCGCCGACATGGACCGCGGGAACAAGGGGCAAAGCATGGACCGCGGCAGCAAGGGAGCAGACGCGGATCACGCCGGCAAAGGGCCGGGCGCCGGGGCAACCCGGGTCGAGCATTTCCGCGGCCCGCATCGCACCTATGTTCACGACTACTACGACGGCCAGTTCCGTGCCGGCAAGGGATGCCCGCCGGGCCTGGCGAAGAAGCAAAACGGCTGCATGCCGCCGGGCCAGGCGAAAAAGTGGGACGTCGGCTATGTGCTGCCGAGTACGGTGCGCTATTACGATGTACCGGCGCCGTTGGTGTTCCAGCTCGGGCAGCCGCCCGTCGGCTACCGCTACGTGCGCGTGAACGACGACATTCTGCTCCTGGCGACCGGCACGCGCATGATCGTCGACGCCATCCGCAACCTGGGCCGCTCCTGATCAGCTCGGGCAGTCGCGCACTTCGGTGCCGGCGAAGCCTTTCGCGATCTCCCGCAGCTTCGACACCAGCGCCTCGTCGGACGCGCGCACCTGGAAGTGGGTTTTCTGAAGCGCGGTTTCCCGCGCGCCGACCTGCGCAGCCTTCACGCCCTTGGCGCGCAACGCCTCGAGCCGGTTGTTGGCGGCCGCCTCGGTCTTGAACACGCCGAGTGACACGGCGAACTTGTACGGCCCCTCGTCCGGCACGATGAAATAGTCCTCGATGCCGAGCCGCTTGACCTCGTCGGCCTTCTTCTGAGCCTCCGGCCGGTTGGGTCGCGGCGGGAAGTACACCCACCAGCTTGCGCTCTCCTCGACCTGGCGCTGCGCCAGGCGCGATCCGAGCGCGAGGGGGGCGAGGGCCTCGCCGGCACGCGCGGCGTCTGCGACTGCGAAAGCGCCCCACTCGGCGCAGGCGTTGCCTCCGGGCGCCGGCGCGGCGGCTGCTTCTGCCGCGGGCTTCCCCTGCGGCGGCCTGGCGGTAGCGATCGCCGGCAGGACGCGCAGTTTTTCGGGCGCCACCTGACGGGTGAGCGGCGCCGGGTCGGACTCCTTGTCCGCCTCGGAGTAGAAATTGGCCCAGGCGAAAAACCCGAGGTTGGCAAGCAACAGCAGGAGAAAGAATGCCCTCACGAGGCCGCGATCCTCGCAAGGCCCTCGAGGACGAGGTTGTCGACGTAGCGGTATTCGACGCCGTGGAGCTTGTCGGCCAGCACGCGGCCGGCGCCGCCGCTGACGATGCAAAGCGTCCCGGGTGGCATCGCGCGCGCCATGCGCTCCACCGCGCCGGCCTGTGCATGCCAGCAGCCGGTTTCAATCGCGTCCAGCGTGTTGCGCGGCGCCGCAAGGTAGTGGCCCGGCTGCAGCGGAAGCCGGCCGGTATGTTCGTGCAGCACGAAGCGCATCAACTCGACGCCGGGCAGGATCAGGCCGCCTTCGAACACGCCGCCGGCCGAAAGGACGTCGATGGTGGTCGCCGTGCCGGAATTGATCACCAGGCAGGGACCGCTGTGCAGGCCGCGCGCGGCGACCAGCGCCGCCCAGCGGTCGGGGCCGAGCTGTTCGGGGTGGTCGTAGGCGCTGGTTACGCCGCAACGCGCCGACTCTCCGTGCAGCCAGTGGGGCTCGGCCTCGAAGATGCTGGTCCAGTTGACGATCAGCTGGTGGGCCGCATCCCCCGCAACGTTCGAGATGATGATCTTGGCGGGATTCTCGTGCGTGGCCGCGAACGGGTTGATGTCGTGGTTGGCCGCCGCGAACTCGATCAGCGAGACCGTTGCAAGGCTGTGCCATGCGGCGCCGTCGTGCCAGCCCCATTTCACACGCGAATTGCCGGCATCGATGGTGAGGTTCATGGCGCGGCGCCGCGCATCACGGTCCCGCTGTGAATGCTGTGAAGACCGCGCCGGTTGCGCAACAGCAGCCCGCCGTCGGCGGCGATCCCGCGGGCAACCCCGGAGATCACACGGCCGTCGTTCGTGCGCACTTTCAGGCGAACGCCCTGATGCGCGTGCAGGGCTTCCCATTCCGCCCTGAACGCTTCGAGGCCCGCAATGCCGAACACGCGCAACGCCCCGGCGAGTTCCGCGACAACGCGCACCGCGAGCTCGTTGCGCGAGGGCATCGGTTCCATCGAGTCTTCGAGCGCCGCGACTTTTCTCTTCAGGCGTTCTTCGAGGCCCGCCGTGCGCACGCAATTCAGGCCGACGCCGATCACCGCAGAGAGGAGAGCGCCGCCCGAGCGCGTCTCGATCAGGATGCCGCCGAGCTTGGCGCCCCCCGGGCCGGACGAATCCACCACGGACGCCAGCAGGTCGTTGGGCCATTTGAGCGCAACCCCATGCGCGCCCAGTTCGCGCAAGGTTCTTGCGATGCTCACGCCCACGGCAAGCGAGAGTCCGCGCAACCGGCCGGCGTCTCCCTCGAACTCCCAGCGCAGCGAAAACATCAGCGCCGTGCCGGGACTCGCATGCCAGCGGCGTCCGCGCCGCCCGCGGCCGGCCGTCTGCTCGTTCGCGATCATCAGCGCCGGGATTGCCGTGCGCTCGCGCGCGAGGAGTTCAGAGTTGGTGGAGGCGCAGCGCTCCAGGACTTTCACGTCCATCGCTTCGCCCCGCGCCGCAAGGCCACCGGCGATTGTCGCGGCGTCGAGCGTGTCGATCTTCGTCACTTCAGAACGGCCGGCCGTTGGGTTTCAGGCGCAGGCCGCGCGCCAGGCGCGTCCACGGGAATTCGCTCGGGTCGGCGATCATCGGGCCCGGCGCCTTGGCCACCAGGATCTGCTCGGCAATCGGCGTGAAATCGGCGCGGAAATGCACCGAACTCTTGTTGACGAGAATCGCCTGCGCGGTCGGCTCGATGCCCACGAATCGATAGAGTTCCTGGTCGGCGAGTTGGGTCTTCCTGCTGGCAAGAACGATTTTCACCCCGTCGATCGACAGGCAGGCCGAGAGGCCCAATTCCATGCGCGCGCCGCGGTAGAACGGTCCCTTGCAGTGGAGCTTGCCCTCCGACAACGCTTCGACGCGGAATTTCGCGCGCAGTGGGGCGTCGCCCGCGATGCCGGATTTTCCGCCGAGCGCAATGTCGATCTCGGCGCCGACGCCGGCGCGATGCGCCGCCTCGGCGGCCGCCGGATCGACCATCACGCCTAGCGCGGCGCGGCTCACGCGATTCGCGATCAGCGCGCGAAGCATGCCGGTGGTGTCCGAATCGCCCCCCGCGCCGGGGTTGTCCTGCGTATCGGCTATGACCACGGGGCGGCTTGCGCGCGCGGCGATCGCCATGGCGCGCTTGACTGCTTCGTCGGCGGCGTACACCGGCGCGTCGAATTCACCTTCGATCGATGTGATGCGGTTGGCCAGCGCGTCGGCGGTCTGCGCTGCGGCTCCCGCGCTCGTTCCGTAGGCGAGTACAACGGGCCCGCATTCCGGGAAATCAGCGGCCGGGAATCCGGGCGTGAACGAAAGGGTCGGCACGTCCCGCGATTCCATGCCCGCAAGTTCGGCGTACAGCGCCTTGGAAGGCTCGAGGTCGGTGCATTGCGCCGACAGCGGGATCAGGAACGGAATCCGGCGCATCGCGGCATGCGGCCGCGCCATGCCGTCGAGCCGCTGCGAAAGGAGGAATGCGGTGCGTGCGCCGGTGTCGGCCATGTCGACGTGGGGGTAGGTGCGATAGCCGACCAGCGCATCGGCGCACTCGACCATCCTCTTCGTCACGTTGGCGTGGAGGTCGAGGCTCGCCATGACCGGGATCGACTCGCCCACCGTGCGCCGCACGCGCGCAAGGATCTCGCCCTCGCCGTCGTCCAGGTGCTCGGTGACCATCGCGCCGTGCAGGTCGAGGTAGACCGCATCGGGCCGCGCGTCACGGATGCCATCCACGATCATCGCCGCTATTCTTTCGAACGCGTCTTCGGTCACGTGCGCCGACGGTTCGGCCGCCGCCCACGTCGTGGGCACGAGCGTGTGGCGCGTGCCTTTCATCTGCTCGATGAAGCCTGCGATCGGCAGGTTCCTCGCGACCATGGTCTCGAGCATCTCGCCGCCGCGCTGCAGGCCGGGCCAGCCTTTGGCGCGCTCGAAGTTCGCGTAGGTGGCCTTGCTCGGCGCAAAAGTGTTGGTCTCGTGCTGGAAACCGCCGATCGCGACTCGCATCAGATCGCTTCCTTGCGCATCAGATCGTGTCCCTGTGCATCAGCGTGGATCCGTCGAAAAGGCGAAATCCCGCCCGGGAGCCGCCGCGAAAAGCGCGCGGGTGTACTCGTGTTGCGGACGCAGAAACACTTCGGACGCGGGGCCGTATTCGACCACATGGCCCTGCGACATGACGGCCACGTGGTCGCAGATCTGCGCGGCGACCCGAAGGTCGTGGGTAATGAACAGCATGGCGAGGTTCAGCCGGCCGCGGATTTCCTCGAGCAACCCGAGCACCTGCGCCTGCACCGAAACGTCGAGCGCGGAAACCGCCTCATCGGCGATCAGCAGCTCCGGCTCCATGGCCAGGGCCCGCGCGATGCAGATGCGCTGGCGCTGCCCGCCGGAGAACTGGTGCGGGTAGCGCTCGAGGGAGGCCGGATCCATGCGCACAAGTTCCATGAGCTTGCGCGCGCGCACGATGGCTTCCGACCTCGACAGGCCGTAGTTGAGCGGCCCCTCGATAATCGCCTCGCCCACGCGCCTGCGCGGGTTGAGCGAGCGATAGGGATCCTGGAATACGATCTGCACCCGGCGCCGCAACGGCCTCAACTTCGAGGCCGACAGGGTCGCGATGTCCTGCCCGCCCAAGAGCACTTCGCCCGAGGTCGGGTCGATCAGGCGCACCACGCAGCGCGCAACGGTGGACTTGCCGGAACCCGATTCGCCGACGATGCCGAGCGTCTGTCCGCGGCGGACTTCGAGATTGACTGCCGTGGCGGCATGCACTTCGCGCCGTTTGGTCAGCCACCCCCGATCGATGTAGGTCTTCGAGAGGTTCCTGATTTGGAGGACGACGGGCGCGCCGGGGTCGGCGGCGCGGCCCACCGGTGCCAGCGTCGGCACCGCGCGGATCAGCATCTTCGTGTAGTCGTGGCTCGGGCGCTTGAGCACTTCGTCGCGCGCGCCGAATTCCACCAGGTTGCCCAGGCGCAGGACTGCCACCCGTTGCGCGATCTCGGCCACCACGCCGAAATCGTGCGTGATGAAAAGCACGCCGGTGCCATGGCGCGCCTGCAGGTCGCGGATCAACTGCAGGATCTGCGCTTGCGTGGTCACATCGAGCGCGGTGGTCGGCTCATCCGCGATGATCAGCGCCGGGTCGAGGATCAGCGCCATCGCGATGACGATGCGCTGGCGCTGGCCGCCGGAGAGTTGGTGAGGGTACGAGGCATAGATGCGCTCGGGCTCGGGCAGGCGCACCTCGCGGATCGTCTCGAGGATCTTGGCGCGCCGCTCGGCGGGCGAGAGCGTGGTGTGCTCCTCCAGCACCTCGTCGACCTGCTCGCCGCAGCTCATCACCGGGTTGAGCGCGGTCATCGGCTCCTGGAACACCATCGACATGCGCGTTGCGCGCAATTGGCGAAGCCGGGAGAGCGGGGCATGCGTGATGTCTTCGCCTTCGAGCAGGATCGAGCCGCCCGCGACCGGGAGTTGCTTGGGCAGCAGGCCCATCACGCTTTGCGCGATCACCGACTTGCCCGACCCCGACTCGCCGACCAGGCAGACGATTTCGCCGCGCCCGACGCTGAAGGAGGCATTGTCGACCGCAAGCTTGCGGTCGCTGCCCTTGGGCAGCTCGATGATGAGACCGCGCACTTCGAGCACCGGCCCGGCGCCGGCCGCCGGTTTTGCCGCCACGCTCACGCCCGTCGCGCCATCTTCGGGTCGAGCGTGTCGCGCAGCCCGTCGCCGAGGATGTTCACCGCCAGGACCGTCGCCGCAAGGAACAGGCCGGGGAAGAACACGTTGTGCGGGAAGGTCACGAACTGCGAGCGTCCTTCGGACATGATGTTGCCCCAGGTCGGGATGTCCGGCGGCAGGCCCACGCCGAGAAACGACAGAATCGCTTCCACCAGGATCCCGAAGGCGCAGATGTACGTGCCTTGCACCAGCAGCGGCGCGACGGTGTTCGGCAGGATGTGCGAGAACATGATCTTCCACGTCGGCGTGCCAAGGGACACCGCGGCCTCGACGTATGGCTCCTCGCGGATCGTGAGCACGAGGGACCTCACCAGGCGCGTGACGCGCGGGATCTCGGGGATCGCGATCGCGATGATCACCGACAGGAGGCTCGCGCGGAACATCGCCACCAGCGCGATCGCGATCAGGATCGCGGGGATGGCCATCACGCCGTCCATCACGCGCATCAGCGGACCGTCGAGCCAGCGGATGTACCCGGAGACGAGGCCCAGCACGATGCCGAACGCGAGCGCCACCACGGCCGAGAACGCGCCGACCACCAGCGAGACGCGGGTGCCGTAGATCACGCGGCTGTAGATATCGCGGCCGAAACTGTCGGAACCCATGATGAAAGTGTGCTTGATCGTGTCGCCGTCGAGCGTGATGATTTCGCCCGGCTGGCCCGGCTTGAGGTCGCGGCTGCCGGCGTCGAAAAGCGTCGGGTCGACGGTGCCAAGCCACGGCGCGGCCACTGCGATGAACAGGAGAACGAGCAGCACGCATCCGCCGATGCGCACCGACCAGCTGCGCCGCACGCGTTGCCATGCGCTCTCATAGCGCATGACGTCCGCGGACTCGGTCGAAAGCGCGTCGTCGGCGTTGTCCGCAGTCTTGTCGGTGGCCATCAGTAACGGATGCGCGGGTCGAAGAACACGTAGGAGAGGTCCACGAGCAGGTTGACCACCACATAGACCACCGAGAAGAACAGGATCACGCCCTGGATGGTGGGGAAGTCGCGCGCGAGCACGGCATCGACCGTGAGCCGCCCGAGGCCGGGGATCGCATAGACCGACTCGGTCACCACCACGCCGCCGATGAGCAGCCCGATGCCGATGCCGATGACCGTGACGATCGGTATTGCGGCGTTTGCCAGCGCGTGGCGGATCAGCACGCGCGATTCCGGCAGGCCCTTGGCACGGGCGGTGCGGATGTAATCCTCGCCCAGGGCCTCAAGCACCGAGGCCCGCGTGACCCTCGCTATCAGCGCGACGTAGATCACCGCGAGCGTGATCGACGGGAGGATCAGGTGCCTCAGGAAAGGCCAGAAGCCCTCCGAGATCGGCTTGTAGCCCTGCACCGGCAGCCAGCCCAGCTTGAGCGACACAACCCAGATCAGGATGTAGGCCAGCACGAACACCGGGATCGAGAACCCCATGACCGAGAACCCCATCAGCATGCGGTCGAACCATCCGCCGAAGCGCCACGCTGCCAGCACGCCTAGCGGCACCGCGGTGGACACCGCGAAGAGGATCGTCAGCGTGGCTAGCGACAGGGTCGCCTCCAGCCGCTGCCCGATCAGGGCGGTGACCTTCATCTTGAAATAGAACGATTCGCCGAGGTCGCCCGAGACGATGTCCCTGGCCCAGATCCCGAACTGCACGATCAGCGGGCGGTCCAGGCCCAGGCCCTCGCGGATCTTGGCGATCTGCTCGGTGTTCGCCGCGTCGCCGGCCAGGATCGCGGCGGGGTCGCCCGGCGTGAGCCGCAGCATCAGGAAAACGAGCACTGCCACGATCGCGAGCACCGGGATCGTGGCGAGCAACCTCCGAGCGAGGAACTTATAAATCAGAACCTCCGCGCGTGATTCTGAGCGCGCTCAGTTCTTCTTCAGGTTCCAGTAGAGGTTGCCGTTGGAGACGAAGAAGCCGCTGATGTTCTTGCGGGCCGCCACCGGCTGGACATACTCGCCGAGCGGGACGTGCGTGCCGACCTCGAAGGCGCGCGCCTGGATCGCATCGGCGAGCTTCTTCTTCTTCGCGTCGTCGACTTCGCGCATGAACTGGTTGCGCAGTTCGACCAGCTTGTCGTCCTTGCCCCAGCCGAACCAGCCCGACTGTTCGCCGCGCGCATCCAGCGCCGCGTTGGCGATCGGGTTCCAGATGTCGTGCGCCTGCCAGGCGGTCAGGAACATGTGCCAGCCGCCCTTCTCGGGCGCGTCCTTCTTGGCGCGCCGGCCGACCAGCGTCTGCCAGTCCATGGCCTGCAGGTCGACCTTGAAGCCGGCCTGGCGCAAGAGCTGCGCGGCCACGTCGGGAAGCTTCTGGATCGAGGCGAGGTCGGTCGGCTTCATGATCACGATCGGCGTGCCGTCGTAGCCCGAGGCCTTCACCAGCTCCTGCGCCTTCTTCATGTTGGACTTGGACTGGATCTCGCTGCCGAACGGGCTGCCGTAGGGCGTGCCGCAGGTGAACATGGAGGGGCATACGCGGTACAGCTCCTTGACCCCGACCTGCGCCTGCAGGAACGGCTGCTGCGAGAACGCCGCGAGCACGGCCTGGCGCACCTTCGCGTTGTCGAAGGGCTTGTGCAGGTGGTTGAAGCGCGCCATGTACTGCAGACCGGCGGGCGCGGTGGCGGGAATCTGCAGGGTCGTGTCCTTCTTCACTGATTCGTAGTGGTCGAAGGCAAGCGCCTCTAGGATATCGACTTCGCCCTTTTGCAGCGCGTTGACCTGCGCCTGCGCGTCGCGCAGCGCGAGGTTCCACTCGACCCGATCGACATAGACGTTCTTGCCGCCGGTGCTGCCCGAGGCCGGTTCCTTGCGCGGCACGTACTTGGTGTTCTTGAGGTACACCGACTTGTCGCCCGGCTTGAACTCGTCGCGCTTGAACACGTAGGGACCCGAGCCGATGTGCTCCTCGATCTGCTTGAACGCGTCGGTGTCGGCCATGCGCTTGGGCATGATGAACAGAACGTTCGACGAGGGCTTGCCCAGCGCCTCGAGCAGGAACCCGCACGGTTCCCGCAGGAAGATGCGGAAAGTGTCCGGTGCCGGGGTGTCCATGCGATCGACGAAGGTCATGAGCGCCGAGCCCATCGCATCACGCTTGCCCCAGCGCGCAATCGAGGCTACGACGTCTTCGCTGGTCACCGGCTTGCCGTCGTGGAACTCGAGCCCCTTCCTGAGCTTGAAGGTCCACAGGCGCTTGTCGGCGTTCGCGCTCCACTCCTCGACCATCTGCGGCTTGACCTGCGCCTTCTCATCGGTGCCGAAGAGCGTGTCGTAGATCATGTAGCCGTGGTTGCGGCTCATGTACGCGGTGGTCCAGATCGGGTCGAGGATCGCGAGGTTGGAGTGCGGCACGACGCGCAGCACACGATCGGCGGACTGCGCCTGCGCGATTGCGTTCGGGCCGAGCAAGCTCGCCAATGCGGCGAGCGAAAATGCGGCAGCGATGCGACGAGCTTTCATTGGGATTTCCCTCGTTGGAATTCAGTCCGGCTCAGGTTAGCCCAAGCCCCGCAGGCCGGCAAGCCCGCGGCAGGACGGTGAACGGGGGAACCTCGGCCATAGGAGGGGGTAACGGGGGAACCTCGGGTCCCCTGTTCCTAGTTTTCCTTGCGGATGTTCCAGTAGAAGTCGCCGGGGCCGACGACCAGCCCCTTGACGCCCTTGCGCACCGCCGAGGGCGCCACGTATTCCCCTACCGGCATGTGGGTGCCGATCTCGAATCCGCGGGCCTGGAGTTCGCTGGCGAGCTTTTTCTTTTCCGCTTCATCCGTCGAGCGCGCGAATTTCGCGCGCAGCTGCTCGAGCTTTTCGTCGCAGGCCCAGCCGAACCAGGCCTTGTCGCAGGCGCCCGATAGGCCGAAATTGGCGATCGGATTCCAGGTGTCCGGCGCGACAACGGCCGTGAAGAAGAGGTTCCAGCCGCCCTTGTCCGGCGCATCCTTCTTCGCGCGCCGCCCGACCATCGTCTGCCAGTCCATCGCCTGCACATCCACCTTGAAGCCCGCCTGGCGCAGGAGCTGGGCGCCGACGTCGGGCAGCTTGTTGATGGTCGCGATGTCGGTGGGCTTGAGGATGACCACGGGGGTGCCGTCGTAACCGGATTCCTTCAGCAGCGTCTGCGCTTTCCTCATGTTGGACTTGGACTGGATCTCGCTGCCGGCGGTGGTTGCATAGGTCGTGCCGCAGGTGAACATCGACGCGCAGGTCTTGTAGAGGTCCTTCACGCCGATCTGCGCTTTGAGGAAGGCCTCCTGGTCCCAGAACGCCGCGATCGCCGCCAGGCGCACCTTGGGATTGTTGAACGGCGGGTGCAAGTGGTTGAACCGGCCGATGTACTGGAACCCGATCGGGTCCTTGATCACGAGGTCGATCGATTTCTCGGCGCGCAGCGGCACGATCTGCTCGAACGGCACGCGCTCGATCATGTCGATCTCGCCCTTCTGCAGCGCGATTACCTGCGTCTGAGCGTCTCGCAGCGCGAGTACCCATTCGATCCGGTCGATGAACACCCGTTTGCCGCCGGTCGTGCCGGACGGTGGTTCCTTGCGAGGCACGTACTTTGCGTTCTTGAGGTAGACGGCCAGCGCGCCGGGCTTGAACTCGTCGCGCTTGAAGACGTACGGGCCCGAGCCGATGTGCTCCTCGATCTGCTTGAAAGCGTCCGTTTCGGCAATGCGCTTTGGCATGATGAAAGGCACGTTGGACGAAGGCTTGCCGAGCGCTTCGAGCACGAAACCGCACGGCTCCTTGAGGAACAGCCTGAAAGTGTCCGGCGCGGGCGCGTCCATGCGCTCGATGAATCCATCGAGCACCTGCCCCAGCGTGTCGCGCTTGGCCCAGCGCGCGATCGAGGGCACCACGTCCTCGCTCGTGACCGGCTTGCCGTCGTGGAACTCGAGGCCTTTCCTCAGCTTGAAGGTCCACAGGCGCTTGTCGGGCGACACCGACCACTCCTCGACCATCTGCGGCTTGATCTGGCCTTTCTCGTCGGTGCCGAAGAGGGTGTCGTAGATCATGTAGCCGTGGTTGCGGCTCATGTAGGCGGTGGTCCAGATCGGATCGAGCACCGCGAGGTTGGAGTGCGGGACGGTGCGCAACACCGTGCCCTGCGCACCGGCCGCGGCCGGGAACACAAGCCAGGACGCGACGCAGAGCGAAGCGGCCGTAAGGCGAAGCATTTTCATCGTGAGCCCCCTTGGAGTCGTTGTGAGTGCAAGATAGACCAGACGCGGGGGAGCGGCAAGCGAAGCGCCGGCGGGGCGGGCGTATAGTGGCGCCAATTCTCACTGAAAGGTGCGCGCCCATGGCCTCCGAAGACGAATACGGAAGCAACACTGCCCGGCCGATGCGGCTGGCAACGATCTACCTCATGCTCGCCGACGGCATCGTCCAGACGGCCGACGCGCTTTCGCAAGCCACCGGCGCCGGCAAGCGCACGATCTATCGCGATATCGAGCGGTTGCGCGCTGCGGGGCTGTCGATCGAAGGCACGCCGCGCTACGGGTATACGCTGGGCGAAGTGCCCGAGCTGGCGCCGCTCTTTCTGACGCGATCGCAGCGCGCAGCGCTCGTCGCGGTCGCGCCGTCCGCACTCAAGGTTCGATTGCGGGCTCTCTAGGCCGGCGGCCTGCTGCGGGTATGAACAAGTGGTTGGGGAAGGGTATTAGGCTCGTCTTCCTGGCAGTCCTGATCGCCACAATGGCTCAGCCCGCGCGGGCTCAGATGATCGGCAGCGACCCGGTCGTGCAGCCTTTCTGTGCCGTGTTCAAGAGTCCGGAGCTCAAAGTCGCTGCCGAGTTGATGTGCGAAGGCAGGCTTCTTCGCACGTTCGCCGGCTTCGCCAACGAGAGGGTCGCGTTTGCGAAGATGCTGCCGATGATCGCCGTCGAGTGCGGCGAGCCGGGCGCCTTTTTCGATCGGACCAAGGGCACGATATTCGTCTGCTATGAACTCGGCAGGGTAGTGCTCGAGCGCATTGCGCGTGAGGCGGGATCGGGCGCCAATGCCCAGCCGCAGTTCGCTGCCGGCGCGTTCTTCTTTCTCTTCGCACATGAACTGGGGCATGCGGCCATCCACTTGCACCGTCTCCCGGTGCAGGGACGCGAAGAAGATGCGGCGGACCAGATTGCCATGCTCTTGCTGACGGACATGGCCGACAAGAACCGGGAAGCTGCCCCGTCCTGGGCTTCAGGGGCGCACTGGTTCGTCAGCAATCGGCGCCTCTTCTACGCCCCAGGCCATTTCTCCGCCGAGCCGCAGCCAGATCCGCAGAGGCAACTCGACCTCGCCTGCTGGATCTATGGGAGCGATCCGGCCCGGTACGCGGCGCTGGCGCAAGACGCGAAACTGCCGGCGGCCCGGGCACAACGATGTCCCGAGGAATTTCGGCAAATGGCGAATGCGGCAAGGGGGATGTTGTCGTCACACCTGAAGCGATGACGCGGATCGCATCCGTGATACAATTTTATCCCGTCGTAATACATTCTGTCCCCATGCCCCCCACCGTCAATGCGCGCATCTCGCCGCACCTCGAGCAAAAGCTCGCCGAGTACTGCGTCAAGCGCGGCGTAACGCGCTCCGATGCGGTGGTGCGCGCCCTCGACCAATACCTGGATGCCGCGGCGGACGGAGTCAACGCCTGGACTCTCGCGGCGGACCTTGTGCCCGAAGAGGGTGCGGACACACTCCAGTCGGACAACGCCCGGGCGCTCGCGCGCAAGGGGATGCGTGCCACGCGCTCTCGTTGATACAGGGGCGCTCGTCGCGCTCTTCAACCGTTCGGACCGGCACCACGCTACCGCCGCTGCCTGGTTCGCTTCCGTTCGAGGCGGCCTGCTGACCACCGAGGCCGTGATCACCGAGACCGCCTATGTCCTCGCCGCAAGCCCGGCGCACCAGCGGGCTGCGTTGCGGTGGGTGCAGCGCGCCCGGACCGCCGGCCTGCTGGAGGTGATGCCGGTGGCCGACCATGCGGTTCTGGCGGCGATCCTGGAGAAGTATGCGAGCCTGCCTTGCGATTATGCCGACGCCACGTTGATAGCCCTGGCCGAGAAGACCGGCGTGGTCGCGATCGCCACCATCGACCAGCGGGATTTCTCGGTGTACCGGATCAAGGGGAGAAAGCGGTTCCGGATCTTGTTGTAGGAAGTGGACGATGGCAGTATTTAGGCTGGAGAGTCAATGGGCACGCGGGGGTCAGGCTAAAAATGGCAGTATTGTTATTCGGCGCTCCGCGAGCTTCATCGCGTCGGTGATGCGTTGCGTCTCGAACGAAACGGTCGTGATGCGCATTAGCAGGTCGACCACCTATTCCTGGTAGTCGGCGAAGCGGGTACGGCTGGAATCAGGAACGCATTACCCGGGCCGGGCGCCAGTGCGCCATACCAAGCAATCGCCTCATCGAGCTCCAGCCGTCCGGCTCGAGCAACCGGACCCTCATGCATTCCTGTATTTGCTCAATATCTCCGCAAGCGTGACCGAGCGGATTTCGCCGCGCCGGTATGCGGCGAGCCTGTCTTCGGCTTCGGCGGCCCAAAGGGCATCGATCTTCGGATCGGGGGCATCGAGGCTGCTCAAGATGGCATCCACGACCGCCAGGCGCCCGGCCGGGGAGAGGTCTTTTGCGGCGGCGGAAAGTTTTGCTGCGGCTTCGGTCATCGGAGTGCTCCTGAAACGCTGTGAATTGATATTAGCGCAGACGAGGGCGAACGGTACGCGGAGCTAAGGCGACTCCGACTCCACCTCATGGCAGCAATTGCCTTCTACGCCCCCCGTTCTCCATCGCATGCACGGCGCACAGCGCCTGCACCAAAAACACCATGAGTTCAGGAAACCGCGACCTCAAGGCGGGTGACGTACACCTCGCCCTTGACCCGTTGCTTGATTTCCTCCGGGCTGGCCGACTCGAAGAACAATTCCACAGCCTCGCGCAAATTGTTTGTCGCTTCCTCCACAGTGCCGCCCTGGCTCGCCACATCGACCTCGGGGCAGAGCGCGACGTAGACGTCGCCTTCGCGCTCGAGGATTGCAGTCAAAGTCTGTCGGGTCATCATTGCCTCCGTGGCGGATGCGCCTATGATAGCCCTCAGCGCGCCGCGCTCTTCATTGCATCGGTGACGCGCTGCGTCTCCACCGAAGCCGTCGTAATGCGCATGAGAAGTCGAGGCGGCCCTCCGCGCCCCAAAACGCTCCCGGCTCGTGCGCCAAGGCTTCCGGCTCGGAGTTCGGATCGTCGTCTCGTCGCGGTAGTAGCATCTGACTACCGAAAGGATTTTCAGAGGTTACAAACTAATGGCCGTCTCCGCCACCAGCCTCATACTGCCCGCCGCGCTCAAGGCCGAGTTGGACAAGCTGGCCCGCCAGTCGGGGCAATCCACGCACGCGGTCATGGTGCGCGCGTTGAGCGAGCATGTGGCCGCGGCCAAGCGGTACCGGGGTTTTCTGGACGATGCCCGGCGCGCGAATGCCGCGATGCTGGAAAGCGGCGAGGGCTACGACGCCCGGGATGTGCATGGCTACATCCTCGCGAAAGCCCGTGGCGAAAAGGGCCAGCGTCCGAAACCGGTGAAGTGGCGCAAGTAGTCTTCTCGGCCGAGGCGCTTGCCAATTTGGAGCGCCTGGCGGCTTTCCTGCTGGAGCAGTCGCCCGCCGCCGCCGCCGAAACGATCGCGCACGTGCTCGATGCGACCGGCGTCCAGGCCAGCCACCCCCAGATCGGACGCCGCGTCGAAGGGCAATTGCGCGAGTTGGTCGTGTCGCGCGGGAATTCGGGCTATCTGGGGCTGTATGTTTACGACGCGGCGCTTGATCTTGTTCGGATCCTTCGCGTTCGTCACCAGCGCGAAGCGGGGTACCGGGATTGAATTCGCGCTATTGATAGCCCGTTTCGCGCTGATGCCGCACCGCAAGGATGACCACGGTGTCGATCGCGGCAAGATAGTCGTACAACGCCACATATCCCGTTCGTCCGTGCGAGATGATCAGTTCACGCGACCCTTCCTCGGCCGTGCGGCCCATCAGTGGATGTCGTTCCAGAACCAGTACGCCATGCGTGATGGCTTCGACCGAGGCCGTCGCTGCTTCCGGATCCTCCCGCGCGACGAATTCGAAAAACCGTTCGAGGTCGAGAATCGCGCGAGGCGAATAAGTGAGGCGAGTCAAATTTACTTTACGAGCTTTCGGGCCCGGGGACGGGCCGGCTTGCCGCCTTTCGCGCGTGCGAGCATCCACTTGTGCACATCGGCCGCTTCCATCACCAAGCCGTATTTCGCGACTTCCTCCCGTGCGAGGAGCGCCGACGATACGAACTCGCTGCGTTTCTCCTCCCGGGCGATCTGGGCGGTAAGGGCATCGACCATGAACGCGTGCGGCGATTTTCCGCTTGCTACGGCGAGGTCGTTGATGCGCGTTTTCAGTTCTTCCGGCAGCTTCAGGGTGACGGCGGGCATGGGGGCGTTCCTGGACGAAGTACTACCATGGTATGACTGGCAAACCGTCAGAGTCAATCCGAGCTCGCCGATGGAACGTACCCGGCCCTGTACAGCCAAAGCGTTGGCACGCTTAATCCAAATAGGTCGATGGCAGCATTTCCACCGGAGACCCAATATCCACGCGGGCCTCAAGCAAAAAATGGCAGCAATGCCCGGTTACTCCCGGTCAAGGTTCCGGTTCACGCCTTTTCTCCCGCAATGCGCCCGTTCCAGCCGCACAGCGCTTCAAGCGTTGCGGCGAGCCGCAAGAGGTTCGCGTCCTGGCGGAACCGCCCGACCAGTTGCAGCGCGAGCGGCAGGCCGTCGCTGGCGAGCTCGGTCGGCAAAGTGATTGCCGGGTGCCCGGTGAGGTTGAATGCCATCGTGTAGGGGAACCACGCGGCGCGCACTTCGGGCAGCGACAGGCCGTCGATATCGATCGGATCGTAGAGGTTGTTGCCGATTGGCAGCGCGGTGCGCGTGAGAGTCGGCATCAGGAGAGCGTCGTATTTCGCCAGCCAGCCCTGCACGGTCCGGAACAGTAAGCCGCGCTTGAATGCCGCGAGCTGGTAGTCGGTTGCCGAGAAGGCTTCGGCCTCGTCCACCTGGCGCACCAGCGTCGGGGTCATGATGTCGCGGTGCTTTTCCACCATGACCGCGAAGCGCGCGCGCCAAGTCGAATGGTTGATGACGCGCCACAGCGGCTCGATGGGTTCAATCTGCGCCTCCAGCGGCTCCACAGCCGCGCCGGCTTCGCTGAGCAGCTTCGCAGCCCGGTCGAGCGTTGCAAGGACTTCGCGCGACACGACGCTGTTGCCGAATCGCGGCAGGAGGCCGATGCGCAGGCCGGTGAGCTTTTCCCGCGCGCCAGCGGCGCTGAAGTCCTCCACCGGCGCAAACGACCATGGGTCGCCGTCGTAGAGGCCTGCCAACGCCTGCATCATCAGCGCGGTATCGCCGACGGTGCGCGTGGTCGGCGTCACATAGGTGTAGCCCCCGAACAGGTCCGGCGCCTGACTGTGCGGGATCACGCCGATGGTCTGCTTGATGCCGACCACGCCGTTGGCTGCCGCAGGGATGCGCGTTGAGCCGCCCCCGTCGGTCGCCAACGCCAGCGGCGCCAGGCCGCTCGCTACCGCGCACGCAGCCCCGCCGCTCGACCCGGCACACGAGCGTTCCGCGCTCCAGGCATTGCGGGTGCGCCCGTACAGCGGCGCATCGGTGAAGGCCTTGTGGCCGTACTCGGGTGTGGTGGTCTTGCCGATCAGGATCGCGCCGGCGGCTTTCATGCGCGCAATTGCGACCGCGTCGGCCTTGGGGACGTTGTTTTCAAGAATGCGCGAGCCGAAGGTGGTGCGTACGCCTTCGGTGTCGATGAGATCCTTGGCGGTGTACGGGATGCCCTCTAGCAGGCGCAGGGGTTCGCCGCGCGGCGTGGCGGCGATCCTGTGTTCCGAGACGCGCGCTGCGGCGCGCGCCTGGTCGGCGCAGATGGTGATGAAGCAATTCAGTTCGGGCTGCAGGCGCTCGACTCGGGCGAGCACCGCATCGACGATTTCCACCGGCGAAACAGTGCGCGCGGCGATCATCGCGCGCAGTTCGGCCGCCGTCCTCAGGCTGAGCTCTTCCGTGGCCACCGCTGGTGTTCAGTTCTTGCGAACGTTCCAGTAGAAGTTGCCCGGGCCGGTGACGATGCCGCTCACGTTCTTCTGCATCGCGCCCGGCTGGCGGTACTCGCCGATCGGCGCATGGGTCCCGACTTCGAAGGCGCGCGCCTGGATCGCTTCGGCGAGCTTTTTCTTTTTCGCATCGTCCGTCTCGCGCAGGAACTGCGCGCGGAGCGTCTCGAGCTTCTCGTCCGTGGGCCAGCCCACGCCGGCCGACTTTTCGCCGCGCGCATCGAGCGCCGCGTTGTTGATCGGGTTCCAGATGTCGGGCGAATCCCAGGCCGCGAAGATCAGGTTCCAGCCTTCCTTCTTCGCGCGCCGCCCGAGCATGGTCTGCCAGTCCATCACCTGCAGGTCGACCTTGAAGCCGGCCTGGCGCAGCACCTGCGCGCCGACGTCGGGCAGCTTGTTGATCGAGAAGATGTCGGTGGGCTTCAACAGCACGACCGGCGTGCCGTCGTAGCCGGAGGCCTTGAGCAGTTCCTGCGCTTTCTTCAGGCTCGACTTGGCCTGGATCTCGCTGCCGGCGGTGTTCGAGTAGGGTGTGCCGCAGGTGAACATCGAGGGGCACGTCGAATAGAGGTCTTTCGAGCCCACCTGCGCGCGCAGGAAGGGTTCCTGGCTGAAGGCGGCGATCGCGGCGCGGCGCACTGCGGGCGTGTCGAAAGGCTTTTGCAGGTGGTTGAAGCGCGCCATGAACTGGCGGCCGAGCGGCGTATAGAAGAACACCTTCACGTCCTTGAGCGCCCTGACCGCCTCGTACTGGTCGAAGGCGACCTGCTCGATGAGGTCGGTCTCGCCGCGCGCGAGCGCATTGACCTGCGTCTGCGGGTCGCGCATCGCGAGGTTCCACTCGACGCGGTCGAAGTGCACGACCTTGCCGCCGGTGCTGCCCGAGGGCGGCTCCTTCCTCGGCACGTATTTCGGGTTGCGCAGGTACACGGCCTTGTCGCCGGGCTTGAACTCGTCGCGCTTGAAGATAAAGGGGCCGGACCCGGTGGCGTCGTCGATCTGCTTGAAGGCATCGGTCTCGGCCACGCGCCTGGGCATTACGAAAGGCACGTTCGACGAAGGCTTGCCGAGCGCCTCGAGCACGAAGCCGCAAGATTCCCTCAGGAAGATGCGGAAGGTGTCGGCCGAAGGCGCGTCCATGCGCTCGACGAAAGTCATCAGCGCCGCGCCCATCGAATCGCGCTTGCCCCAGCGCGCAAGCGACGCGGTCACGTCTTCACTGGTTACCGGCTTGCCGTCGTGGAATTCCAGGCCGGATCGCAGCTTGAAAGTCCACAGCCGCTTGTCGGGGCTCACGCTCCACGTATCGACCATCTGCGGCTTGATCTGGTTCTTTTCGTCGGTGCCGAAGAGCGTGTCGTAGATCATGTAGCCGTGGTTGCGGCTCATGTAGGCCGTGGTCCAGGTCGGGTCGAGGATCACGAGGTTCGAGTGCGGCACCATGCGCAGCACCCGGAGGTCGGACGCGTTTTGCGCGGCGGCCGGTTGCAGCGCGCAAAGCGCAGCTGCGAACGGGAACAGGACATATTTCAGGGCAAAGCGCTTCATGCGGGCTCCGGCCAGGGTTTCTGCGCGGGCCTCAGCTTCTCGATGAGGCGCGACATCCGCAGCACGCCGGCGTCGTCGAATCTTCGGCCGACGACCTGCACGCCGATCGGAAGTCCTTCGGCGCTTGCACACCAGTTGATCGATGCGGCGGGCTGCTCTGACATGTTGTAGGGGACCGTGAATGCAATGTGCGGCAGCGCGTTGCGCGGGTCGTTGCCGGGGCAGGCGAGTTCGGCTTCGTACGGGAGGATCGGCGAAGTCGGCGAGATCACGAAGTCGAAGGGCTGGCAGGCGTTCACCGCCGCCTCGCGCATGGACATCACCTGGCCGTAGGCGGCCATGACGTCGCGGCCCGTGAACCCTGCCGCGCGCCAGGTGCACCACTCGGCGATGAAAGGCAGGACCTGGCGCCGGCGCTCTTCGGTCAGCTGTTGGAAATCGTTGTGCGAACGGGCCTCGAAGAACTGCGTCATCCCCTCGAGCATGGCCCCGCTGAGGAAGGTGGGCATCTCCTCGACGATCGCGCCGGCGTGCGCCAGTGCACCCGCGCACGCCTTGGCCGCCGCCGCGACTTCCGGATTCACAGGCAGGCCGGTTTTCATGTCGGGCAGGTAGCCGATGCGCAGGCTCTTTGGGTCGAGGCTCTCCAGCCCGGCGCAATAGTCGCGCGCCTCGTAGGGCAGGCTCGCGAAGTCGCGTGCATCCGGGTTGCTCAGCACGTTCATGAGCATCGCCGCATCGCGCACCGTGCGCGTCATCGGGCCGGTGACGCGGCCGAGGTAGGGCGGGTACACCGGCACCCGGCCGCCGCTCGGCTTGAGGGCGAAGATCCCGCAATGGGTCGCGGGAAGACGCACCGAGCCGCCGATGTCGGTGCCGAGGTTTAGCGGCGCGTACCCGGCCGCAGCTGCCGCGCCCGCGCCGGAGCTCGATCCGGAAGTGTTGCGATCGAGACGCCACGGATTGCGCGTGATGCCGTGGATCGACGAAAGTCCCGACGAAAGCATGCCGTAGTCGGGCATCGTGGTCTTGCCGAGGATCACGCATCCGGCTTCGCGCACGCGGGCCGCGGGCGGGGCGTCGAACTCGGCCGGCGCCAGGCCTTCGTTGGCGCGCGTGCCGATCGGCGCCGCATCGCCTTTGGTGTAGATGTTTTCCTTGATCGTCACCGGCACGCCATCGAGCGCCGAGAGCGGCAAGCCGGCGCGCCAGCGTTCTTCGGAGGCCCGGGCCTGCCCGAGCGCGGACTCGGCCTGCACGAGGAACATCGCATTCAGGCTGGGCTCCCAGCGCGCGATGCGCTCCAGCGCAGCCTTTGCAACCTCGACCGGCGAAAGCCGTCGCGCAGCGTAGGCTGCGCAAAGCGCGGAAGCGCTCAGGGCCGGCGGGGCCTCGTCGGCGCGGGAAACAGGAGGTGAAGCAGGGTTTGCACTCATGCCGCCAATCATAGCGCCAACCGGCGCGCCGGCTTTCGCCTCTGGCGATCCTTTCGAACAGACCCGCGCCGCCCTGCGCGATATACTGCGCCGCGTTTTCAAAGGAGAATTCGATTTGCGTCATGTCCTTGTTGGTCTAGCACTCCTTTGCAGCGCCGCCGTCCAGGCGGCGCCCACCGAAATCCAGTTCTGGCACGCAATGGGCGGCCCGCTCGGCGACCAGGTCGAAGCGATTGCGCAGCGCTTCAACGCCTCGCAGAAGGACTACGTCGTGGCCACCGCCTACAAAGGCAACTACGACGAGACGATGTCCGCCGCGGTGAATGCTTTTCGCGCGGGCAAAGCCCCGCATGTCGTACAACCGCATGTCGTACAAGTCTACGAACTGGCCACGGCCAACATGATGGCGGCGCCAAACAACGTCGTGCGCCCGGTGTGGCAGGTGATGGCGGAAGCCGGCGAGAAGCTGGATGCGAAAGCCTTCGTGCCGGCGGTCGCCAGCTATTTCTCGGATGCGCAGGGCCGGCTCGAAGCGCTGCCTTTCAATTCCTCGACGCCGATGCTGTTCTACAACAAGGACGCATTCCGCGCCGCGAAGCTCGATCCGGACAAGCCGCCGAAGACCTGGTACGAATTCGTGCCGACCATCGCTGCGCTCAAGGATGTCGCCGGCCTGCCCTGTGGATACGTGACTTCGTGGCAGTCGTGGGTTCATCTCGAGAACGCCAGCGCCTGGCACAACCAGGAATTCGCCACCAGGCATAACGGGTTGGCCGGCCTGGACGCGAAGCTCTCGTTCAACACGCACCTGATGATGCGGCATATCTCGACCCTCGCCTCGTGGGTCAAGGCGGAGTACTTCACCCCCACCGGCCGGCGCGACGACGCCGAGGCGCGCTTCACCACCGGCGCCTGCGCGCTGCTCACCGCTTCATCATCGACCTATGCCGAATTGCGCGAGGCGGCAAAGTTCGACTTCGGCGTCTCGCCGTTGCCGTACTACGACGATGTGAAGGGTGCGCCGCAGAACACGCTGATCGGCGGCGGCGGCCTGTGGGTCATTGGCGGGCACAAGAAGCCCGAGTACCAAGGCGTGGCGAAATTCCTCGCCTACCTCGCGAAACCCGAAGTGCAGGCCGATTGGCACCAGAAGACCGGCTACGTGCCGACCACCCTGGCGGCCTACGAGCTCACCAAGAAGTCGGGGTTTTACGACAAGAATCCCGGCCACGAGCTCGCCATCCGCCAGTTGTTGCTCAAGAACCCGACCAGCGACTCGAAAGGCATCCGCCTGGGCGACTTCGTGAGAATCCGTACGATCATCGACGAGGAACTCGATCAGGTCTGGGCGTTCACCAAAACGCCCAAGCAGGCGCTTGATGCCGCAGTCGAGCGCGGCAACGTGGTGCTGCGCCAGTTCGAGGCGGCCAATCGCGTCGCCGCGCGGCATTCCGCAGCGGCGCCGGCGAAAAAGGCGGCCAAGCCGGCGGCCGATCCGGGCGCCAAGAAGAAATAGCCACGGGCTGGTACTATTTCGGACTGTAGCCAAACCGCAATGAGCCGGGCGTAGACTCGCGCAGCGAAGGTCTTTCACAAACGAGGAGAATTCAATGCGCATCAAATTCTTGGCGGTGGCTTTTGCGTCCGCCAGCCTGTTCTCAGCAAGCGCCCAGGCCCAGACCGAAATCCAGTGGTGGCATTCGATGGGAGGCGCGCTCGGTGAGGCGCTCAACGGCCTGGCCGACAAGTTCAACGCCAGCCAGAAGGAATACAAAATAGCCACTTCGTTCAAGGGCAGTTATGGCGAGTCCATGACCGCCGCGATCGCCGCATTTCGCGCCGGCAGCGCGCCACATATGTTGCAGGTGTTCGAAGTCGGCACGGCGACCATGATGGCCGCCAAGGGGGCCATCGTGCCGGTGTCCAAGGTGATGGCGGACGCGAAGGAGCCGTTCGATCCAAACGCGTACCTGCCGACGGTGACGGGTTATTACTCCGACCAGAAGGGCAACATGCTGTCGTTCC
>CANKMT010000084.1 GCA_947482825.1 Betaproteobacteria bacterium
CAGCGGCTTCGATTCCTCGAGCGGAAAGTCTTCGCGCGTGATCGCCTCCGGAGCCATGTGGCGCACACGGTCCACCGCGGCGCGGATCTCGGCAAGCATTGCCGCGCTCCAGCGCCTCTCCCAGCTCGAAGGACCCGCGAAATCGGTACTGCGCCACGCCGCCGGATCGGTCACGGGTGCTGCAGCCTGGGTTGCCGCCTGGGTTGCAGCCTGAGTTGCAGCCTGTGTCTGAGTATGCATGCTCCGCTCCCTCTGGTTGCCCATCTGCCCGCCGCGCTTTGAAGCGGGGTCCCGCAAAGCCATTTTCAGGAATCCGGCGGATTGAGCGGCGCAGCTTGACACGTTCGAAGACAGTTTGGCAAACTATGTACGGACAACAGGATGACTGGGCAGATTCCGTGACCTCTGCAATTCCCCCAGCCACCCGTCGCCGCCTGCCGGCGCCATCGCGCGGCATGCCGGCCGGCGGGTCGCGCTATTCGCTGCTTGCCGCCTCGCTCATCGGGGACATAGAGGCAGGGCGCTATGCCGTGGGCTCGATGCTGCCCACCGAGGGCGAACTGTGCGAACAGTTTGCCGTTTCGCGGCATACGGTGCGCGAGGCGCTGCGCCGCCTGCGCGAAATGGGCCTGGTGTCGCGCCACCAGGGCATCGGCACGCGCGTCAAGGCGAAGCGGGGTAACTCGCGCTACGTGCAGTCTATCGATTCGATCTCGGACCTGTTCACCTACGTCAAGAACACGCGCCTCGCCATCGTTTCCAGGCGCGATCTTACGGCGGAGCCCGCCCATAGCGGGCTTCTGCGCTGTGCGCCGGGCCAGCGCTGGCTGGTGGTCGAAGTGACGCGCTTCCTGAACGCCGAGACCCTGCCAATGGTGGCGAGCGAGATCTACATCCCGCAGGCTTACGCGGCCATCGGGCACGAACTGCAAAACCTGCGCGTGCCGATCTACACGCTGATCGAAGAACATTACGGGCAACGGATCGCCGAGGTGCAGCAGGTGATGGCCGCCTGCGCGATCCCGGCCAGGAAAGCACGCATCCTCAAGGTGCGCGCCGGTTCCCCGGGTCTGGCGATCGCACGCCATTACCTCGACGAGGACGACAAGATGCTGCTGGTCTCGGAGAGCCTGTACCCGGCGGGACGTTTTTCGTATTCGATGTCCCTGCGGTTCTCCTGGCGCGACGCGGAGGCACGCACGGCATGACTTTCACAACCCATCCGCAAGGCCGCATGAACGCGCCAACCGAGGCAAAAGAGATCGTCGCCGACACGCCCACCGCCCTCATCTCGCAGACGCTCGCGCGGTTCGCCGCCGGCCTTCGCTACGAGGACATCCCGGCGAGGGTTGTCGAGCGCGCCAAGCTGCACGTGCTCGACTGCATCGGCATCGGCCTGGCTTCAAGCGGCTTCGAATTCGGCCAGCGCACCATCAATGGGCTCGTCGGGCTCGCGGGCGAGGGGCCCTACCCTGTGCTGGGGACGCCGCTCGGCCTGCCGCTGCGCGACGCACTGCTCGTGAACGGGACCCTGATCCACGGACTGGATTTCGACGACACCCACTCGGGCGGCGTGATCCATGCGTCCGCCAGCGCGGTGCCGGTCCTGCTCGGCGTCGGGCAGCGCGAAAATGCCAGCGGACGCGAGGCGCTTGCCGCCTACCTGGTCGGGGTCGAGACCGCGAGCCGCATAGGCCAGGCTGCCAGGAACGGTTTTCACCAGCGCGGGTTTCATCCCACCGGACTGGTCGGCGCTTTTGGCGCCACGCTCGCCGCCGGACGCCTTTCCGGCATGACTGCCGGCCAGCTTGCGCACGCGCAGGGCATCGCGCTGTCCATGGCCTCGGGCAGCATGGAATTCCTCGAGGACGGTGCGTGGACCAAGCGCATGCATCCGGGCTGGGCGGCGTCCTCCGCGGTGACCGCCTGCGCGCTTGCGCGCTCGGCGTTCATCGGGCCGCAACGCGCTTACGAAGGGCGCTACGGATTATTCAGCGCCTACGTCGGCGCCGGGCATTCCATCGACCTCGCGCTGTGCACCGCGGGCCTGGGCGAAACCTGGGAGATGCTCAACGTGGCCATGAAACCGTACCCGGCCTGCCACTTCAACCACGCGTTCGCCGACGCGGCGCTCGAACTGCGCCGGACCCACGCTTTTGCACTGGAGGACATCGCCGCGATCACGGCGCGCATCGGCGCCGGGCAAACCCAGGTGGTGTGCGAACCGGAGGCAAACAAGCGCCGCCCGCAAAACGCCTACGACGCCCAGTTCTCGGTCCACTACATCATCGCCAGCGCGCTGGTGCATGGACGCTTCACGCTCGCCGAACTCGAAGACGAGGCGCTGGGCGATCCGCGCACCTTCGATCTGATGCAGAAAACCGGCTACGAAGTCGATCCCGAGTCGGCGTTTCCGCGCTACTACTCGGGCGAGGTCGTGGTGCGCCTCAAGGACGGCCGCGAACTGCGCCATCGCGAAGCGCAGAACCGCGGATCGGACGCGCGCCCGCTCACCGCCGATGAGATCGTGACGAAGTTTCGCGGCAATGCCGAACGCGCGATGAGCGCGGCGCGCGCCGAACGCGTGGTCGAGGCCGTGCTCGGCCTGGACGACGCCGTTTCGCTGCGGGCCCTGCTCGACGCGGTCCGCACCGGCTGAGCGCATTCATTCATGACGACCAACCCAGGAGCGAGCATGGCATTCGGAACGAAACCGCTGGGCAAGACCTTTGGCGCCGAAGTCAGCGGCGTCGATCTCTCGATGCCCCTTGACGCCAAGGCGGCGCAGGAAGTCCGCGACCTGTGGCTTGCGCACGAGCTGCTGCTGTTCCGCGGCCAGAAGCTCGAGGAGAAAAACCTGGTCGAGTTTTCGCGCAATTTCGGGCCGCTCGAAATCCACTTGCGGCGCGAATACCTGTCGCCCGAGAATCCCGAAGTCCTGTATGTCTCCAACCTGAAGAAGGAAGGTCGGCCGATCGGGATCCTGGCCGACACCGAGGTGGGCTGGCACTACGACCAGATCTACCTGCCGCGACCGGCCGTTGGATCGCTGCTCTATTCAGTGATCATTCCGCCGGATCGCGGCGCCACCTCGTTCGCCGACATGAGCGCTGCCTATGCGGCGTTGCCCGAGCGCACGAAAGAGCGTATCGAGGGCCGCAAGGCGGTGCAGTCCTACGAAGCCTTCAACCGCTCTTACAGCGTGCCGACCAGCGACGAGCAGCGCAGGAAGACCCCGGACATCGAGCATCCCCTCGTACGAACCCATCCTTACACCGGACGCAAAGCGCTGTACATTTGTCCCGGCATGACCACGCGCATTGCGCAGCTGGACGAAAACGAAAGCGCGGACCTGCTTGCCGAGCTGTTCGCCTGGGCGACGCAGCCGCGCTTCGTCTACACGCACACGTGGCAGCTGGGCGATGCACTGCTGTGGGATAACGCCTGTACCATGCATCGCCGCGAACCGTTCGACGGCACGCAGCAGCGCCTCATGAAGCGCACGACGATCCTGCCCGATCCCGCGGTCGCCGCGCCGTTCTGAAACGCAATCGCCCCGCCCTTGCCTGTTCCTGCAATCAGCCACGGACTGGACACCAGGTTGAACCAAAATCAGCCGCCGCCGGAGTTGCCGCTCGCGGGCGTGCGCGTCCTCGATATCTCGAACTTCCTCGCCGCGCCGATGGCGGCGATGTTCCTCGCCGACTTTGGCGCCGAAGTGATCAAGGTCGAGCGCCCGGGCGACGGAGACGAGATGCGCCTGTGGGGCAACAACAAGAACGGCGTCGGCCTGTATTACAAGGTTATCAACCGCAACAAGAAATCGATCACGCTCGATCTGCGCACGCCCTTCGGTCGCGACGCGGTATTGCGCCTCGCGCGGGAGTCCGACGTGGTGATCGAAAATTACCGGCCGGGCACGCTGGAGAAATGGGGCCTGGCCTATCCCGCTCTCGCGGAAGCGAATCCAGGACTCGTCCTGCTGCGCGTCTCGGGCTTCGGGCAGACCGGGCCGAACGCCCATCGCCCCGGATTCGGGACGCTCGCCGAAGCCTATGCGGGATTCGCCTACATCAACGGCGAAGCCGGCGGTCCACCGCTGTTGCCCGGATTCGGGCTGGCCGACTCGACCACCGGGCTCATGGGCGCGTTCCTCGCGATGGTCGCCTTGAAAGGGCGCGACGCTAACGGCGGACGCGGCCAGGTCGTCGATCTCGCGATCTACGAAACGCTGTTCACGCTGCTCGGGCCACAGGTGGTTGATTTCGACCAGCTCGGACTCGTGCAGCAGAGAAACGGCAGCCGGCTCCCATTCACCGCGCCGCGCAACACCTACCGCACGCGCGACGCGCGCTGGGTGTCGATCGCAGGCAGCGCGCAGTCGATTTTCCTGCGTATCCTGGCCGCGCTCGAGGTTCCGCACCTGGTGAAGGACCCGCGCTTTGGCGACAACCGTGCACGGCTCGTCAACGCCAGGGAACTCGACGTCGAACTGCAAAAGGCGATCGAGCGCTTCGACCTGGATGACCTGATGCGCCGCTTCGACGCGGCCGATGCGGCCGTCGCGCCCGTGAACGACATTGCGCAGATCGCCGCGGACGCGCATTTCCGCGCACGCGAGAACATCACCTCGGTCGAGGATGCGGAGCTCGGCGGTGCGCTGCGCATGCAGAACGTGGCAGGCAAATTCTCCGCCACGCCCGGCGCGGTGCGCTGGGCGGGCCCGCGCGTGGGCGAGCACAACCACGAGATCCTGGTCGAACGCCTCGGCCTGGATCCCGAGGCCGTGAGGCAGGCCATGAAGCCTGCCGGATCCGGACCGGCGCAATGAAGACCCTGCTCGAACTGCTGCTCAACGGCATCCTGCTCGGCGGAGTGTATGCGCTGATGGCCTGCGGCCTGAACCTGATCTTCGGGGTGATGCGCGTGATCAATTTCGCACACGGCGAGTTCCTCACGATCGGTGCGCTCGCCACTTACAGCCTGTGCGTCACGTTCAAGCTGCCGTTCTGGATGGCCCTGCTGGTGGTGCCCGCGGTCATGGCCGTGCTCGGCTATGCGATGCAGGTGACCCTGATAGCGCGCGTGATCAACGCCCCGATGATCATGTCCCTGCTGCTGACCTACGCGTTGTCGACGGTACTGGTCAACATCGGCCTGTACATCTACGGCGGCGGTTTCAAAGGCATCCCCGGACTGCTGACCGGGTCGGTACAGGTGATGGGCGTGGGCTTGTCCGAGGCGCGCCTGGTGGCCTTTGGCGTCGCGCTTGGCGTCAGCCTCGCGGTGTTCGCGTTCCTGAAGAAAAGCCTGTTCGGCAAGGCCATCCGCGCGGTCAGCCAGGAACCCGAGATCGCCTCGATTTCGGGCATTTCGGTGGAGCGCGTGCGCAACGCCACGTTTGCGCTGGGCGCGGCCATGGCAGGCCTTGCCGGCGTGCTGATCGCCCCGATCTACGCCGCGGACCCGCAAATGGGCTCGCGCTTCCTGATCAAGGTTTTCGCCGTGGTCGTGATCGGCGGCATGGGCAGCTATGGCGGGGCGATCGCCGGCGCGCTGCTGCTGGGCGTGGTCGAGGTGCTTGGCGGCTATGCGTTCGGTCAGATGGCGGGCTCCGCGGTGGTGTACCTGGTAATGATCGCGGTCCTGCTCGTGCGGCCGCGCGGGCTGTTTGGCGTCGGGGTGCGCGCATGAAATTCCGCCTCGCCCTGGCTGCCTTCGCCGCGCTCGCAGCGGCCGTTGTCCTGTTCGGCAACGACTACGCGCTCACGTTCACGATCCAGCTGTTCGTCTTCGTGGTGCTCGCGTATGCGTGGAACATCATCGGCGGCTATACCGGCTACTCGCATTTCGGCCAGATGAGCTTCTTCGGCATCGGCGCCTATGTCGGCGTGCTGCTGATGCTGCACCTGAAGTGGCACTGGCTTGGCGCCGCGCTCGCCGCCGGTGGCGCCGGACTGGCGCTCGCGGTGCCGCTGGGATGGATCATGCTGCGCCTCAAAGGCCCCTTCTTCGCGATCAGCCTGTTCGGCCTCACGCGCGTTTTCGAGGCGGTGTCCTTCGAATGGGACGCACTGACCGGCGGCGGCACCGGCCTGTACCTGCCGCCGATCAACGACCAGAGGATGCTGTATCTGGCCCTGGCACTGCTTTGCCTCGGCATGCTCATGCTGACCTACTGGATCGACAACTCCCGCTTCGGCCTGCAGCTGCAGGCGATTCGCGACGACGAGGGTGCGGCCGAAGCGCTGGGCATACGCACCACGCGCCTCAAGGTCACCGCGTTTTCGCTGTCGGCGGTGCCGGCCGCGGCGTGCGGGGCCTTGTTCGCCGCGCACCTGGCGTTTATCGACCCGCCCACGGCGTTCGCCCCGGTGATGGAGGTGACCACCATCGCCATGGTGCTGCTCGGCGGCCTCGGCACGATCCTCGGTCCCGCGATCGGCGCGGTAACCTTCGCGGTGCTGAACGAACTGCTGTGGTCGCGCTTTCCCGACCTGTACTACGGCCTGGTCGGCCTGGTGGTCATCGCGTGCGTGCTGTTCATGCCGCGCGGCATCGTCTCGCTGCTGGTGCGCTCGCGGCTGATCGCCCCGGGGCGCGGCGCGTTCAGGCGCATCGCGGCACGCTCCGGGCGCGCGCCATGACCCAGCCGCTCCTGCATGTGGAGGATGCCGTGAAACGCTTCGGCGGCCGCACCGCGCTCGACGGCGCGCATTGTTCGGTCGCGACCGGATCGATCACCGGAATGATCGGCCCGAACGGCTCAGGCAAGAGCACGCTGTTCAACTGCATCGCGGGCGCCGAGGCGCTCGACTCGGGCGCGGTGTATCTGCGGGGCGCGCGCATAGACCGGCTGGCGCCGCACGCGATCTGCGAACGCGGGGTGGCGCGCACGTTTCAGCTGACCCGCCTGTTTCGCGACATGACGGTGCTCGAGAACCTCGTCGCCGTGGCGCATACCTTCAGCGACCGGCAGGCCGTCGAGCGGGCGATCCATGCGATGGAGCTGCTCGAGATCCCGGAACTCATGCACCGGCCGGCCGGTGATTTGTCCTACGGGCAGAGAAAGCTGGTCGAAATCGGCCGCACGCTGATGCTGGAGCCCAAACTGATGCTGCTCGACGAGCCGTTTGCCGGCATCAATCCGCGCCTGCAGAACCGCATCGTCGGGTATCTGCAAAAGCTGCGCGGCGAGGGCATGACGCTGTTCATCATCGACCACGAAATGCGCATCATCCTCGACGTGTGCGACAGCGTCTGGGTGCTGGCCGAAGGGCGAATCGTCATGAACGGGCCGCCGCAGGCCGTGCGCAGCGACCCGCGCGTCATCGAAGCCTATTTCTAGGAGCCCGCATGCTGAATCTGCCGGACAAAATCAGGGTGGTCGAAGTCGGGCCGCGCGACGGATTGCAGAGCTTTGCGCACTGGGTCGAGACCGACACCAAGGTGGCGATGATCGATGCGCTTAGCGACGCCGGATTCGGCACCATCGAGGTGACCAGCTTCGCGCGCCCCAGCGTGGTGCCGATGCTGAAGGACGCCGAACTGGTGCTGGCGCGCATCCGCCGCCGCCCGGGAACGCTCTACCGTGCGCTGGTGCCGAACGCCAAAGGTGCCGAGCGCGCGGCGGCCAGCGCTCTGGTGGACGAGGTGCTCGGCCTGATCACGGTGAGCGAGTCCTACCTGGCGCACAACCAGAATATGACGCTCGATCGCGCGATCGACGAGGGCGTGCGCGCCTTCGAGATCGCGGGCCGCGCCGGCATCGGTTTCACCATGGCCCTGGGCATGGCGATGTGGTGTCCCTACGAAGGCCGCGTGCCGGAGGAAAAAGCGCTCGCCGTGCTCGGTCGGTTCTGGGCGGCTGGCCTGCGGCGATTCTATTTCGCCGGCAGCGTCGGCATGGAGGACCCGCGCCATGTGCATACCCTGTTTCGCATGGCCGTCGAGCGCCATCCCGGCATCGAGCTCGGCTACCATGTGCACAACGTTCCGGGGTTCGGCGTGGCCAACCTGCTCGCTGCGCTGGATGCGGGCGCGGCGTTCGTCGAGGGCTCGATCTGCGGCGTCGGCGGCGGGATCGCGATGCCCGAGAACATGGGCGCGGTGGGCAATCTGCCGACGGAGGACATCGTGCACCTGCTGAACGCCTCGGGCATCGATACCGGCCTGGATACCGTGCGCGTGCTCGAATGCTCGCGCCGCGTCGCCGCGCTGCTCGGCATGGAACCGCTTTCGCACCTCTCGCGCTGCGGCACGCGCGAGGAACTGCTCGCGCGCACCGCCGGCCGCGCGTTTTCGCATCCCCACTAGAACCCAAGAGACGAATCCATCGTCAAGGGTCATGTTCGATAAAACAAGGAGAGCAACATGAAACGAATCGCATGCACCATCCTGGCGCTGCTTGCCGCAGCGCTGATGGCCTCCCCCGCGGCGGCGCAGAAAAAGCCCATCGTCATCGGCGCGGCGCTCGCGCTGACGGGCAACCTCGCCGATTCCGGGGAGCACGTGCGCAAGGCATTTGTCCTCTGGCAGGAGGAAGTGAACGCAAAAGGCGGCCTGCTCGGGCACCCGGTCGAGGTCAAGATCTACGACGACCGTTCCGACGGCGCCACCGCCGCCAGGCTGTACGAGCGGCTGATCACGCAGGACAAGGTCGATCTGTTGCTGGGGCCGTTCGGCTCGGCCTCGACCTCGACGGCCACGGCGGTGGCCGAGAAGCACAAGCGCGTGTTCATGAACGTCGCCGGGGCCTCCCAGTCGATCCACAAGCGCGGCTTCAAGTACATCTTCCAGGTGCTCCCCCCCATCACCGAATACGGCGCGGGCGTGGTTCCGCTCATGCATCAGCAGGGCTACAAGTCGATGATGATTGTCACGCGCGACTACGCCGCTTCGCGCGATATGGTCGATTTCTGGAAAGTGAACGCGCCCAGGCAGGGCATCGAAATCAAGTCGATCGACTTTTACCCGGCGGGAACCTCGGACTATTCCAACTACATCGCCAAGGCCAAGGCGCAGAACCCCGATGCGTGGATCTCGATTGCCTATCCGAACGAGTCGGTCGAGATGGTCAAGCAGTTCAAGGCCGCCGGCTACGCGCCCAGGATGTTCGTCTCGCAGGGCGTGTCACAGGAGGACTTCCTGCAGGCGCTGGGCAAGGACGCCGAATATTCGATGGGGATGTCGCCGTATGAGCATACGCTGCCGACGCGCGGCAACAAGGAGTTCGTCAAGGCCTGGGTGCTGAAGTACAAATATCTCCCCGGCTACTATGCCGCGTTCGGCTACGGGGCCTGCAAGGTGCTCGAGGAGGCCGTGAAGAAGACCGGCTCGCTCGACCAGGACAAACTGCGCGACACGCTCTCCAAGCTGGAAACCGAGACCGCGTTCGGGCCCTACAAGGTCGACCCGCAGACCGGTGAACAGATCGCGGCCAAAGCGGTGATCGTGGAGATCCTGGGCGGCAAGCGCGAAGTCATCTGGCCGGAAAAATTCAAGACGGCCAAGACCGTGCTGCCTTACCCGGCATGGGACAAGCGGCCGTGATGCCGGCAGCGCCGGGGGCGCGGCGTGGCTGACACAGCGCAGCCGGACGGCTCCCCGGACGCGGCCGCACAGGCCGTGTTCGAAGCGCGCGGCCTGACCACCGGGTACGACGAGATCCCGATTGTGCGCGATGTCGACGTGAGCTTCGCGCAAGGCGCGATCACCTCGATCATCGGCACCAACGGCGCAGGCAAGTCCACCGTGGTGAAGGCCCTTGTCGGCCTGCTGCCGGCGTGGCAGGGCACAGTGCGGCTCGAAGGCCGCGCGATCACGCGCATGCCTGCCCACCTCAGGGTGCGCGAAGGCCTCGCCTACGTTCCGCAGGGGCGCATCGTGTTCCCTGAAATGACCGTGCTGGAGAACCTCGAACTCGGCGGGTTCACGCTCGCGCGGCAGCGCGCGAAGCTCGCGCAGCTCCTCGAGGGCGTGTTCGGGATGTTTCCGCGCCTCGCGGAGCGGCGGGCCCAGCCCGCGGGCACCCTGTCAGGCGGCGAGCAGCAGATGCTCGCCATCGGCCGCGCCCTCATGAGCGCGCCGCGCGTGATCGCGCTGGACGAGCCTTCGCTCGGTCTGTCGCCGAAGTTCGTCGAAATGGTGTTCGCCAAGCTGCTCGAGCTCAAGAGCGCCGGGTACACCATCGTGATGGTCGAGCAGAAGGCCTCGCGTGCGCTCGAGATTTCGGATTGGGGCTACGTGATGCACCTCGGACGCGTCGCCTTCAGGGGCGCGGCGAGCGTGCTGCGCGCCGATGAGCAGGTCAAGCGCGCCTACCTGGGCGAGCTGCCGCCGGAACTCGAAGCGCAATTCATGCAATCGGAAACCCAATGACTGACGCGCAACGGCAGGACGCACCGCCGCCCGGTCCGGGAGCGCTCGCGGGCATCCGCGTGCTCGATTGCGCCACCTTCATCGCCGGGCCGTACTGCGCCACCTTCCTCGCCGAGTTCGGCGCCGAAGTCGTGAAGGTCGAAATGCCCGGACCGGGGGATCCGACGCGAAAGTTCGGTACGCCCACGACCTGCGGGGATTCTCTCGTCTGGCTGTCCGAGGGGCGCAACAAGAAGTCGCTCACGATCAATTTCAAGAACGCCGACGGCGCTGCGCTGCTCAGGAAGCTCGTGGAGAAGGCCGACGTGCTGGTGGAGAACTTTCAGCCTGGCACGATGGAGAGCTGGGGACTGGGCTGGGAGGACCTTAAAAAGCACAATCCGGGTTTGGTGATGGTGCGCATCTCGGCCTATGGCCAGACCGGGCCTTACAGCCCGCGCCCCGGATTCGGGCGCATCGCCAATGCCTTCGGCGGAATTTCGTTCCTTGCGGGCTATCCGGACCGCCCGCCGGTGACGCCCGGCTCGGCGACACTGCCGGACTATCTTTCGGGCATGTACGGCGCAATGGGCGCGCTGGTGGCGCTGCGCGCGCGCGAGCGCACAGGCGAGGGGCAGGTGGTCGACATCGGCCTGTACGAATCGGTCTTCAGAATACTCGATGAGCTCGCGCCTGCTTACCATTACAAGGGGTACGTGCGCCAGCGCATGGGCCCGGGCACGGTCAACGTGGTGCCGCACAGCCATTACCCCACCAGCGACGAGCGCTGGATCGCGATCGCCTGCACGAGCGACAAGATTTTTGCCCGCCTCGCCGAGGTCATGGGCAGCCCCGATATGGCGGGCAGCGGGAAATGGGGCACGGTCGCGCAACGCGAAGCCGACCGCGAGGCCGTCGACGCGTTCGTCGGTGCGTGGACCGGCCGGCACACGCGCGAGGAGGTGCTCGGTCTGTGCAGCGCCGGCGAAGTGCCGTGCGGACCGTTGTATTCGATCGACGAGATCTTCGAGGATCCGCACTATCGCGCGCGCGGGAACATCGCGTTCGTGAAGGAGCCGCGGGTGACGGGGAACAACGAGTTCGCGGTCCCCAACGTGGTGCCGCGGCTGACCGGCACGCCGGGCGGCATCAACTGGCTCGGGCCGCTGCTCGGGGCGCATACTGAAGAGGTACTCAAGGACTGGATCGGGCTGAGCCAGGCCGAAATCGAGGCGCTGCGCAAGAACGGCGCCATCTGACCGAAGGGGAACCATCATGCTGTTGTCCGGAAACGGGTTTCGTGAATCGCTGCGCCGCTCCAAGCCGCGCGTGTACGTCGAGGGCCACCAGGTCGAGTCGGTGGTCGACGAGGCATCGCTCGCACCGGGGATCAACGCGATCGCGCTGACCTACGACTTTGCGCTGAGGGAGCAGTTCAAGCCGGTCATGCGCGCCGGCGTCGCAGCAACCGGCGCGTCCGATGTAAACCGGATGATGGCAATCCCCTCCACCGGCCAGGACCTGCTCAACAAACTCGAGGCCGTGCGCCTGGTGTGCCAGGAGACCGGCTGCGCCCAGCGCTATCTTGGCGGCGACGGACTCTCGGCGATCTGGCAGTCCGCGCATCGCGTGGATGCCGCGCACAACACCGAATACGTTCCCCGGCTGAAGGCGTACCTCGAGCGCGTGTACGCCGAAGACCTCGCCCTTGGCGTGGCGATGACCGACGCCAAGGGCGAGCGCACCAAGCGGCCCTACGAGCAGCCCAACCCCGACACCTATCTGCACATCGCCGAGCGGCGTCCCGACGGGGTGGTGCTCTCGGGCGTGAAGGCCATCGTGACCGGCGCGCCGTACGTGCACGAACTCCTGGTGATGCCTTGCCGCAACATGAGCGAGCATGACCAGGCGTTCGCGGTCTGCTGCGCGGTGCCCATCGATGCGCCGGGCGTGACGATCGTGGCGCGGCCCGCGGGCCGTCCCGGCGAGAAGGCGGCTCTGTTCAGCGCGAAGTACGGCCAGTCGACCGGCGTGGTGATCTTCGAGCGCGTATTCGTTCCCTGGGAGAGGGTGTTTCTCGCCGGCGAATGGGAGCACGCGGGACAACTCGTGTACGACTACACCGCGCATCACCGGCATACCTGCATCGCCGCCCGCGCGGGCTTCGGCGACCTGCTGATCGGCGCGGGCGCGCTGATGACGGAGGCCAACGGCATCGACCTCGACGGCGCGAGCAACCTGCGCGAGCAGATGGTCGAACTCATCAAGATCGTCGAGGGCTTCTATGCCTGCGGGGTGGCGGCCTCGGTCTATTGCACGCCGGATGCGCGGGCCGGCGTGGCGGTGCCCGAGCCCGTGTTTGCCAATATCGGCAAGCTGCTGCTGGCCACCCAGATCTACGACATGCACCGCATCGCGCACCATGTGTCGGGCGGATTGATCGTGACGCTGCCCGGGCCCGACGAGGACCACAACCCGGCCACGGCCGGCAAGCTCTCCGAAGTGCTGGCCGCGCGCTCGGACATCCCATACGAAAAGCGCATCGAGGTGGCGCGCTTCGTCGAAGACCTCACCGCGAGCTACCAGGCCGGCTGGTATTCGGTCATCAGCCTGCACGGCGGCGGGTCGCCCGAGGCGATGAAGATGGAAATCTGGCGCAACTATCCGCTGGGCAACAAGGTCGACCTCGTCGAGCGCCTGCTCGAACGGGGAATTCTGACCGATGAGGTGCGCGATCAGACCCGCAAGATCACCCGCAACCGCCAGCCCGGGCGCTGCTGCGATACGGGTTGCCAGGTACCCGCGGTGCCGCAGATGACAACGCTGCCGCAGAAACAGAAGATCGAGCCGGCGACAATCGGCGGCCGGCGTCTCGGCGCCGTACCTTGAGAATCCTCCGCCCATGACCAACCCCTTCCCTCCCGTGTTGCGCACCTTCCTGTTCGCGCCGGGCAATCATCCGCGCCGCGTCGAAAAGGCGCTCGGCCTCGGGGCCGATGCCGTGATCCTCGATCTCGAGGATGCCGTCGCGGTCGCCGAAAAAATCGCCACGCGCAAGACCGTGGTCGAAGCCCTGTCGCGGCCCCGGCGTTGCAAGGGCTATGTGCGCGTCAACGCGCTCGGCACGCAATGGTGTTTGGGCGATCTCATGGAGGTGGTCCGCCCCGGCATCGACGGCATCGTGCTGCCCAAGGTCGAGTCGGCGGCCGATCTGCGCACGGCCGACTGGCTGATCACGAACCTCGAGCGCGAGCGCGGCCTGCCCGTGGGCGGCATCGACCTCATGCCGATCATCGAAACGGCCGCCGGTTTTTCACGCCTCGACCGGATCCTCGGCGCGCGCTCGCTGCAGGACTATCCCGGCCCGTGGCGCGTAAAAAGAATCAGTTTCGGCGCCGGGGATTTCACCAACGACGTCGGCATGACCTGGACGCCGGGCGAGGAGGAGCTCGCCGAATTGCGCGTGCGGATGATCGTTGCCTCACGCGCTTCAGGGCTCGAGCAGCCGATCGATACGGTCTGGATCCATCTCAGGGATACCGATGCCCTGAAGAAGTCCGTGCTGCGCAGCCTGCGCATGGGATTCCAGGGGCGCCTGTGCATCCACCCGGACCAGGTGAGCCTCGTGAACCAGATCTTCACGCCCTCTAAAGAGGAAGCCGAGCGCGCCCAGCGCGTGGTCGACGCTTTTACCGAGGCCGAGTCCGCCGGGCTTGCCGCCATCCAGGTCGATGGCGTGTTCGTCGACTACCCGATCGTGTACCGCGCGCGTCGAACGCTTGCCACGCTGGCCGCGATCCGCAACCGCGAGGGCGGGAGCATGGAACCGAACGAGCCGGAAGGGCGCTGAGCCGGTGCCGCCGCCTGATCCGAGATCGGAATATCGTCGTGAACTGAGTCGTCGGCTGAAAAAGGGATGCCTCTCTATGGCGCCACCGAGTGCGAAAGACCCGGGCGGTGCCGCGCAAGCCGACACACGAGAATGAAGCCCGCCACCGCCAGCAGGCACAGGGCGCCGAACGCGAGGCGATAACTGCCGAGCGCATCGAAGGCCGCCCCTGCGGCGAGCGGCCCGATCGCGCCGCCGAGCGATCCGAAGAAAAGCACGGTGCCGAACAGCGCACCATGTGCGCGCGTCCCAAACAGTTCGGCCACGGTCGGCGACATCACCGTAAAAAATCCGCCGTGCGCAATGCCGTAGGCCGTGGCGAACACGAACAGCATCCACGGTGCGTGGGCGAACTGCAGCCAGACCAGGCTGGCGAACAACAGGCAATAGCAGGCGAGAAGTGCGCGGCGGCCGCCGATCCGGTCGATCGTGCCGCCAACCATCAAGCGCCCCAGCAGGCTGATGCCGCCGATGCCGGCAAGCAGGCTTGCCGCAGCCGTCCGCGAGAGGCCCAGGTCGATCGCATGGGGAACGATGTGCACCGTGACGGTCGCAAGACATCCGATGACCATGGCCTGGGAGGCACACAGCAGCCACAAAGCCGGTGAGCGCAGAGCAGTGCGGTAAGTCGCGTCGGGCATCACACTCGCGCCTGGCATCTGCGTGCCAGTCGCGGGCGATAGAACGAGGCTGGCTGCCGCGCCGCCCGGATCGCGGCGCATCACCTGGGCTGCGAGCATCAGAATGACGAAAGCGCCGGCACCAAAAATCTGGCAGGCGATGCGCCAGTCGTAGGAAGCGACCAGTGCTGCAACGAGGATCGGCACGATCAGCTGTCCGCATCCGGTGCCGACCTTGACGATGCCCGACATCAGTCCGCGGCGGCGCGGAAACCAGCGTGCCACGGTCGACAGCGTAATCACGTCGTGCGTGCTCAGGCCGATGCCGACCATCACGCCCCAGAAAAGGTAAAGCTGCCACGGCGTAGTCATGGTCGACATGAGCGCGAACCCCGCGCCGTAGAAAATCGCCGACACGGACATCACCCCGCGCGGACCGAACCGGTCGTTCAGGCGGCCTGCAAGCATGCCGGCAATCCCCATCGTCAAAGTGGCCGCCGAAATCACACCCGAGATCGTGGCGCGCGACCAGCCGAAGGTCGTGATCATTTCGGCGAACAGCACCCCATAGGCGAACATGCCGCCGATCGTCACGGCCTGGATCAAGAACGAGGCGGCAACGACGAAGTATCCAGCGCGATGAGTCGGGTTCAAGCGGAGAGGGTGCGCCTGGACGAGGGGGCGTGCAACGTAGCCTGCGAACGCGCTTCTGGCAATACGCAACGTGAAACGCTGGCGGGAAGCCCATGAGGTGTCCGGAGCAGTGATCAGCGGCGCCGTGGTACAGCCCGGCCCCGCCACGGGCAGCACCGACCTGGTCTGAAAGCGGGGAAGAGGCACTGAAGCCTTCTTTTTCGCTCGAGGTATAATTCAGCCAGTTCATCCAGATTTTCGGAGCACGCCATGGCAGTCGTCTGGCCCCTGCAGGAAGCGAAGAACAAGCTGAGCGAGGTGATCGATCGGGCGACGAAGGGCGGGCCGCAGGTGGTCACCCGCCACGGCAAACGCGTCGCGGTCATCGTTTCGGCGCGCGAGTTCGACCGGCTGAGCGGCGCCGGCGCATCGCTGTGGCAATACTTGCGCGCGGCCCCGACGAAAGGCGTACGGCTGCGAATCGAGCGAAATCGCTCCTCCGGCCGCCTGGTCAAACTTTGAGCATCCTGCTCGATACCTGCGTCATCTCCGAACTGATCAAGCCTGCTCCCGACCCGGTTGTCCTCGCGTGGACCGGGGACACGCCCGAGGACACCTGTTTTCTTTCCACGATTGCGCTGGGCGAGGTCATGAACGGGATCTGGCGTCTGCCCGCCGGCAAGCGGCGCGTGCGGCTCGAGGCCTGGTTCGAAGGACTTCTCGCCCGCTATGAGGCGCGCATCCTCCCGGTCGACGCGGCAGTGGCGCGCAAATGGGGACGTCTCTCGGGTGAGCTCGCGCGCCGCGGCGCGCCGACCTCGATGGCCGATGGACTAATTGCCGCGACGGCGCTCGTCCACGGCCTGAAGCTCGCGACGCGCAACGTCGCCGATTTCAGGCTGTTCGAGGTGGAGATCGTGAATCCGTGGAAAGAGTGATGCGGCTCCTTTGGAGGGTGTCGAATGTACCTATATCGATACACTAACTGACAGGTGACCCGCTCCAGCAGCCGGGCGGACGCTGCACCTCGATATCGATTCGGTGGACTGCGTTTCGGGCGTCCAGGTCCGGCTGGGTCTTGCCGTCCAGATCCGTCGCGCGCGCCATGACCGAGAACGCTCCGGGCGTTTTCTGATTCCATGTGAAATCGAACCGCTGCCAGGAATTTTCGGTTCTCTGTCCAGCGTCGACGCGGTGCCAGGACGGCCCTTTGTCCAAGCTGATTTCAACGAACGCGATCTGACGCATGCCCCAAGCCCAGCCCCAAATGGGAATTGGCCCAACCGGTACTTTTGCGTTCGCGGCCGGACTCACGATAAGTGCCTCCGGCGGCACTTCCCATACCGGTGCCGTTCCGCGAGAGAGCCCCGTCGAACCAGCCGGAACCGGATCGTTGTACAGTTCAGTCGTGAATATCCCCGGAGCGCGCCGGTCCGACAGTTCGATACGGGAAAGCCATTTGACCGAGTTGGTGCCGTAGAAACCCGGTATGAAAAGGCGCAACGGATATCCGTGCGCGCGCGAAAGCGGCTCCCCGTTCATTTCATAGGCAAGAAGCACCTTGCCGGACCGCAGGCGTTCCATCGGCAAGTCCTTCACATAACAGTCGGCCCGCCATTTCTGGTAGGTGCCGTGATCAGGTCCGTAGGACCAGATAAAGGAGGCGCTCGGCTGCACGCCCACACTGTCGAGAACTTCTGCCAGATCCGCGCCTGCCCACACCGCGTTCGAGACGTTTCGGGTCGCAATCTTCGGATTCGCGGGAAATCCCGCGCAATTGATGAACGATTGAATCTCGACCTTCGCGAACCCCAGCAGGTCTTCGAACGTAAGTGTCGCGGGACGATCGACCATTCCCGAAATCTGCAGCCGCCATTGGCGTAGCTCGATGCGCGGAACGCCGAAGTGGGCCAACACGAAAATATCGGAATTCGGCGTAATCCCGGTGACCAGCTTATCCGCCGGAACCCGGTGCCGGTAGGTTGTCGCCGGATCCATGGACTGAACGGGACTTGCCTGTTCGCCCGATCTGCGGCCATCGGTCATGTTGAACTCCACGGTTGACGCCGAGCGATAAGAAATTCAATCCTTTCTTTTTCGCATGTCGGGCCGATGAAATCAGGCCGCCGAAGGCCTAGGCCGCGCGGGGCGCGAGCGGTTTCAGGCAGTAAGGCTCGATCGCTCGAGCCACCCGGAAGCAGAGGTCTTCGCGCCACGGCGCGGCGATGATCTGCATGCCGACCGGCAGGCCTTCGAGCTTGCCGACCGGGGCGCAGATGGCGGGCAGGCCGAGGCAAGAGACGGGTTGCGTCAGCATCCCGGTGTTCGGACGGGCCGGCATCTCGACGCCGCGTACAGTGAAGACGTGTGCGCCGATCCGCTGCGCGGTGACCGGCGTCGCCGGCGCGAGGATCACGTCCACTGATTCGAAGAGTCTCATTGTCTCGCGCCAGGCGCGCCGCCTGACGCGCTGCGCCTGCACGAGCCACGCCGCAGGCACGAGCGCACCTGCGCGCAGCCGGTCGATGATCAGTGGCTCGAAATCCCGGGGCCGTGTGCGAACGTCGGGCAGGTGCAGCTGCGCACCTTCGACCGCCGTGATTACGATCGACGCGGCGCGCGCGGCTGCAGCGAGCGGAAGTTCCACCGTCGGCAAGGCGCCCAGCCGTGCCGAGGCCTCGCCGACCATCGCGAAGATCCCGGGTTCGCAGTTCTCTTCGAAGAAACCGGCTGCTCGCGCAATGCGCAACCCGTCGATGCCCCGAAGGCCACCCACCGGTTGCGGCGCTCTATCACTGCATGCCGGGTCGCGTGGATCGAACCCCTGCATCGCGTCGTAGGCTGCGGCGAGCAGGTCCAGGTCCCTGGCGATGGGCCCGACATGATCCAGGGAGGCGACGAACGGGAACGTGCCGGCGCGCGACAGCCGGCCGTAGGTGGGCTTCAGGCCCCAGACTCCGCAATACGACGCCGGAACCCGGATCGATCCATTGGTATCCGAGCCGAGCGTGAGCGGCACCGTTCCGGCCGCGACCGCGGCTGCGGACCCGCCGGAGGAACCGCCCGAGACGCGCTCGCGGTCATGCGGATTGCGGGTCGGACCGTAGTGCGTGTTCTCGGTCGTGAAGCCCGAGGCGTACTCGTCCATGTTGAGAGTGCCGACCAGCACCGCGCCGGCCGCCTCGAGGCGCGTGATGAGCGTTGCATCGCGCGCCGCGGGAGGCAGATCGCGATTGATCTTCGAGCCGGCGAGCGTCGTGACGCCCTGGACATCGAACAGGTTCTTCACCGCGAAAGGCACGCCGGCGAGAGGCCCCGCGATTGCGCCCGTCTCGATGCGCCTCGCCTGCGCAAGCGCCCGCTCGTGGTTCACCCCGGTGAACGCATTGATGTCCCGGTCGCGTTCGACGATCGCGCCGAGCGTCGCCGCGATCGCGTCGACTACGGACGCCACACGGGTGCCGCTTCGTCCTCAGCGACGAGCGGGACCTGCTCCAGCAACCGGGCGAACTCCGCGATGCGCTCGAGGTTGGCGATCACGCCGGGCACTGCCGCCTCGTCCAGCTCAAGCCCGGCGAGTTTCGCCGCTTCCAGCACGAAGGCCTTGTCGATCACCGGGCTTCGCGGACTCAGACGCGGGCGACGACGGCAGCGACGCCGGCGCCGACCGGGCCCTGGTGATAGCTCATGCCTGCCGAAGCGTAGATCGCGGGATCGCCGACAACGGAGGCAACCACTGCGCCGAGGACCGCGCGAGACGGGCGCGTATTGAGGTCGGTATCGGTCAGCAGCGTGGTGCGGCGACCGCGCACGCGTCCATGCACTGGGATCTGCCCCTTGGCGAAGACGTTGACGATGCGGGCACGGTCCGCCTCGCTCACCGATCCCACGACTGGTATACCGGCGGCGCGCAGCGCCTTGCGCACGCCTTCAGCGTCGATCAGGTCGTCCATCATGTAATGGCTGCACACGTAGTTGCCGACCGCGTTCGCGGAGTTGCCCAGCAGCAGGACCTGGCAGCGCAGCATCTCGATGCCCGAGGACGCCGCGCCGCGCAACGTATAAAGATCGTGGTCGTTGCCGATGGCGCGCGGATCCAGCGGCCCCTTGATCTCGCCCAGTCCGAGCGCGACGCCGAGCGCCGATGCGCCGTTGGCGAGGCCCATCGAGCGCGCGGTGTCCTCGATGGCCACGGCCTTTCCCCGCGCCTTCGCGTCGTTGATCCTTTCGGTGGTGAGCAGCGGGCACTTCACCTGCACGTAGTAAACGTCGTCGAGCGAATCGAGGTCGGCCGCCGCGAGCGCCTCGCGCACCGCTTGCGCGACGAGCTCGACCTGCGGCATGGCGCCGACTTCTTCCGGCAGCAGCGCGCGCGTGCTGGCGATCGATACCGAGAGGCGCTTCTGCCCGGGGACCGGCGCCGCATCGACCTTCCTGCGCGTGAACACGGTGGCGTGAGGGGAGATCACGCCTTCGCAGCCGCCCGACATGACGAACGCAACGCGCTCCTCGATCTCCGCGGCCGGACGCTTGGTCCACTGCGCGAGCAGCTCCATGAAGCAGCGGTGTGCGAACGGGCGCGAGAAGTCGTTCACCTTGCCGTTGCCCTCGGTCTTGGCGATGATGCCGACGACGTCCTCGGCGCGCAGTGTGCCGTCGCGAAACGCGGCTTCAAGGCCCGACATGTCGTCGGGGCCGGCCATGAGGAATTTGTGGGCACTGCATTCCAACGCCATGGCTCAGCTCCTCGGTTTGTTGCTGCCGGCCTCGTCCGTGACTTGCGCCATGGACACGTGGGCCGCCACGACGCGCCACCCCTCGGGTGTGCACATCCAGGTTTGCGACTGCCGCCCGGTCTTGCCGGTTCCCACCCGCAGGTACTCGATGTTCACCGTGCCGAAGTCGCGGCCGTACGTGGTGAGCACCTTGCGGGTGATCTTGCGCTCCGGGGCCCCGCCTTCGCCCGCACGGTGCCGGCGGTAGGCGCAGATCTCGTCCCAGCTGTACAGGTTCTCGGCGATCCCGTAACGCAGCGTGTGCGGCGATTTCCAGAACAGCTCCTCGAGCGTCGCCGGGTCGTTCTCCATCAGCGCGCGTTCATAGCGCTCGAACGCCTTGCCCAGTTCCTCCAGCGGCTCCGGCAGGTTGATCTCCATCATGAATTTCCTTTGTTCCTGTCTATTGAAAGCTGATCCCGGCGGCCTGCACCACGGGCCGCCAGCGTTCGATCTCGTTCTGGATATAGCGCTGCGTCTCGGCGGCCGTCATCGGCACCGGCGCCAGCGACAGCTCGTCGAAACGCGCCTTCACCTCAGGAAGATCGACCACCGCGTAGATCTCGCGGTTGAGCCTCTGGATGACCGCCGGCGGCGTTGCCGCCGGCAGCGCAATACCGAACCACGAGGTAGCGACGAGATCCGCATGCCCCGATTCGGCGAGCGTGGGTACATCGGGCAGCTGCGGTACCCGCCGTGGACCGGTGACGGCGAGCGCCCGCATCTTGTCCGAACGGATCTGCGAAATCACCGCCGGCATGGTGTCGATGGTGCCGTCGATGCGGTTCGCCATGATGTCGATGAGCGCGGGCGCGGAACCCTTGTATGGCACGTGCGTGATCTGCGTGCCGGTGGATGCCTTGAAGCGCTCGAGCATGACGTGGCTCGGCGAGGCGTTGCCGCTGGAGCTGAAGTTCAATTTGCCAGGCGCGGCACGCGCGGCGGCAATGACTTCGGCAACGCTCTTGGCCGCCTGCTCGTTGGACACGGCGAACACGAGCGGCGTCGCCGCCATGATCGCGACGTGCGCGAAATCCTTCAGCGGATCGTACTCGAGCTTGCGAGGTGTCGCGGGCGCAAACGCGATCAGCGCGACGCTCGTCAGCAGCATCGTGTAGCCATCCGCCGCGGCTTTCGCCGCGATGTCGGTGGCGAGAATCCCGGCGACACCCGGCCGGTTCTCGACCACCACGGGCTGCCCCAGGCGGGCACCCAAGTGCTCGCTGATCAGCCGGGCGACGATGTCCGAGGTTCCGCCGGGCGGAAAGGTGACGACGAAGCGCAGCGGGCGGACCGGCCAGTCCTGCGCGTGCGCGGGCAGCAGGAACACTCCCGCCAGAACGAGCAGAACGTACTTGAACATGAGCGTTTCCTTTGAACGGTTGCGTCACGCATCCCGATCGGGGAGGCCGAAAGTGCATCTTGCACCGTCTCACTCAATGCGCGAAAGTGCTGCACATGCTCAAACGGATAGGAGAATCTATCCGCCCCTGGCGGCTCTGCGCCGCACGATTTGTCCGCCCTTGGCGGCTCTGCGCCGCACGATTTGCCCATTCCCCCGCAGTCTCCCCTGCACTGGTTTGACGGCGCACAATGGCGCTCCTGATTAGCGACTTGCCTCAGCCACACGAATGGCGAAGGCAGGGGTTGGGCTTGTGAGGCACGCGGCGCGTAACAGGCGAGCCAAGATGGAACGCAGATTGAAGCGACGGTTGAATCGATATTGGGCCTCAGCGAGGTAGCGATGGG